>NZ_LABX01000301.1 GCF_001043915.1 Methylobacterium aquaticum
GTCGAGTTGGGGGGTTTGGCGGGATGGTTGGGGTTTACGAAAATCGATGGATGTTGTCGCCAGACAAACTCTTGAGCGGCAGGAACTTCATCTTATTCATTTAAAAAAAACCGCACATCAATCAAAGTAATGAAAATTATCGACATGAATTGTCGCGTCCTCTCCAGACAGAGGCGGGATTTTATTGTCTTCAATCATACGCGAAACTCGCTCGATCGCCAATTCTATATTAGAGAAATCAATTTTCTCTTCACATTCGATAAAATTATAGTTCCACCACTGTAGGTTTTGCAATAGATGGATTTTATCTTCATCAAATCGCTTCTTTATGACTCTGGCTGGTATGCCGGCTACGACATTGAACGGCTCAACGTTTTTCGTCACAATCGATCCAGCCCCTATGACTGCACCATGGCCAATCTCTAGACCGGCCATAATAGTCGATCGTCCTCCCAGCCAAACATCCGATCCAATCGTGACGACTCGCCCGATATGATCGTTGTAGGGTCTCTCAGATTTTGAAAGCAGAATTGGATGCGTTGAAAACGAATCATGAGGATGCCGATTCGGTGATATGTACACGCCGTCTCCAATGGAACAATACCTCCCGATGACACAATGCCTAACATCACTACCAGGATTGATGAACGTATGCGCGCCGATTTTCAAATGGCCTTCCAATCGAGAGCCAAAAATATTTACATATTCTTCGGTCTGAATTTTTGACTGATACACGTTCGAATTCACGATTTTTGAATTTACCCTTTCCAATATTTCTCGGAAATCGTCCTGCTTTGAATTCATAACAAATTCCTTTATCACACTGTTACCGCATTGTTTTCGACGCAATTCGACGGCTTCACTCCCGACACCAGAGGCGCTTCACACACTCCGATGTCATGTAGCAGAACAACGGCCTCAATCAATGGCAGCCCAGACTAGCAGGCTGTTGGATCTAGATGCGAGACGTAACAAAATTTCTTGAATTCATACAAAATCGCAATTAATGCATCTCCGCGTGTTCATCTGCATTCATTTATTGCGCCAAAAGGCGACTTTTTGGTCTAAATCCGACAGCCTGCTAGGCGGCAGATAGGATCGATCCACATATCGAAACCGGCCCATCGCGTCCGATAAAGCGCTTGCAGGCACCTAGCATCCAACGACACCACCGTGCTGACCAGCGTAAAAGGCAATGGGGCGAAAGCTCGATGCTGGCTGCGCCCTCGATCGGATCTGCAGATTCATGACGTGCCTCCTGCGATGGAGCGAGCACCGCATAAAGACAATGCGTGCGGCTTCGAACCGTAGGGGCCGCGCACCCACGAGTGAGCGCGACCCATTTTAGCACGCAATAATAACTGCGACCCGACGCATTCTAGAACGGGCTTTTATAAGAAATTCCTTGAACGGACCCCGCCGACAATCCAGACAATCGATGTGCATTTAGTTTTTTCTGCATATTTATTTCCTCGGCAGGAACATTGTTTCGAACTCCCCAAGTTTCATCTGCAATGTTTGCTCTAATGATTTCTTCTTTTGAATCAGCGGGTGCGACATCATAACCAAAAACCTTTCTAAAAAACTCGGCGTCAGTTCGCGCACGCTCGAATGTTTGCATCTCGTTGTAATCATGAGAGTGAAAAACCTGGGCCTTATCGACATAAATTTTCTGATATCCAGCCTTGATGATCTTATCTGCCCACGCCTGATCTTCCCCGTAGTCTATTTCTGGATATTTAATGCGCTCCCAGACAGATCTTCTGAGACAGGCATTGTTGTCGCTGAAATAATGCAGATACTGCCGATGTGCTAAATTTTCCGATCGGTAGAGTTCGGCATTGTAGAATCTCGAGATAGACATTGGACCATTTTTCATGACATCGAAATGATTTTCGATGTCTCTTCTGGTGAAGACCGAGGCATCCGGCCAGGGAAGATGCCGTCCGAATGCACCGGCCGCATTGGGGAACCGATCCATGACAACAGCAAAATTATACAAGAGATAATCATCAACAGGCAAAGCGTCCTGGGTTAGAACCACGACATATTTTCCTTTCGTCATTGAAGCGGCAAAATTTCTAGTTCTCCCATGCTGGAATTCACTCTTTTTGATCGAGATCGCCCGAATCCTGTCACCAAGACTCGTCAAATACTCCCATGTACCATCGTTTGAAGAACTGTCGACGATTATTATCTCAAATTTCCATGGTGCTTTCTGTCCAATTAATTTATCAATGACACTTTTGATCAGATCGCCACCATTGTAAGATGGCATGATGACTGATACATATATTTCGTCCTCATGGTTCAGTTTATTTTTGAACTTATGAGGCTCGTTGATACCAAGACGTTCAAAGATCGCGCTTTCGACGGCGCGGGCAGATTGCTGCCATGAAAACTGCGAAGCCCATTGGTAACCGCTTTCTGCAATCGAACGTCGCATATCTTTGTCTTCAATAAGTTCGTATATTTTTGAGGCGATATTTATAGGATCCGGCTGAGCAAGTGCGACAACTCCCTCTGGAAAAATGGTACGCGTGCTGTCTAGGTCAATTTCGATGACCGGGAGTTTGCACATCATCATTTCCTGCGGCACTAGCGAGTAGTTGGTCGCAGAAAAACAAACGCCGACATCGCACTCGTTGTACAATTTTGCCAGATCTTCAGGCGGCAAAATTCCATTATTATTTGCCGAGTAACTAGTGGAACTGAAGATATTTTCTGTACCGAAGAACTCGATGTGAAAATTGTCCGTCCTCTTCGCAAGCTCGTCGAGCGCCATCAACCCGATCTCGACAGCTCGCCGCGTCGTATGCTGTCGTGCATAAAACGCGATTTTTATTTTTTCACTCTTTGACCGAACATCTTGCTGAACATAATTCTCGTCGGCGCTGAGCATGAACGAACGAGCCCAGCGCCCGTACTTGTTGCTCATGATACTCTCAAGCCACGGACTCGCACAAATACATGCAAGTTCCAGCTTATAAGTATTGTCTGCTAGAATGGCTTTTGACCCCATTGCGTAGAACATTGGTTCGTAATCTTGGACGAAATAGAATTTTCCGGCTGGTCCGCGGGCCGCATTGACCACATATGCCGTATCCCAACTCGTAGCAACCAACACATCCGACGCTGAGAAAATCGTCGCTTCTGTCAAGAAAACCAACTCGGCTCTGCAAACTTGATAATACTGGAGAAGCAATCGCTCTCTTTCCTCCAGACTACGGTCTGAACCCGCATCTTTTACAAAGATCTTACATTTATACCCGAAAAACTCAAGCCATCTTACCATTCTGAAAATGGTCATGTGGCCTCCCCCTCCTGCAAGGAAGTCCGGTATGATCCAATTAATGCAAAAATCATCAGCCGACATACTTTTACTTGGCAGCTTATTATGAGCACTATCGGTACCGGATTGTTCACGGAACCGAACAACAGCAGTAAGATCGATTTCTTTGACCGTCGTTGCGTATTTCGATTTCTTCGTTGGCATCCGACCTTTCGTTTGAAAAGTGGAAAAATTTTGTAATTTTCCCCAGACAATGTAATGTAGCAGTGGATTTATTTTAGCATGAAGAACGCCGGGATAAGTCCTAACGTAATAATCTGTATCGAACCACGCATTCGGGCGCCGCCCCTCTCTCCAGCCATGGGTGCAGTAATGTAGGAGGCAGTCATTTTCATTGCTTCTCATATCTGGATATGAATTCTTATAATAATCATCATCAAAATATGGCGCTACATGCGATGCAACTTCAGCGCTATCCAGCCAATTATTGTTATATTTCTGACTCGATAGCTCGATCGGAAGCTTGGGCATTCGACCTTCGTCGAGTCCGACGGAGATGTAATGATAATAGGGGTTCTTTCCACTCAGCCGGACATCTTCGTTTGTCGCAAGATAGAACTCCGTCGAAAAATCCGGATTTGGATCAAACCCTTTTTTCCATCCAGAAGCGCAGAAGTGCGCGGCAGGGTCGATCTGACTCTTTTCGATATTCTTACATTGCTTTAGATAATAATCACTATCAAGATTTTTCGATATAATTATGTATTCATCCGTTATTGCAAAAAAATTGATACCCTTGTCGTCCCTATGTCCTTTCCGTCCTTCCAGACGGCCGGCCTTGATATAATGGACGAATGGATTGATGCCTGAAATTCTTACGTCTTTATTATTACCAATATAGAATTTTGTATTGAAATTTCGCGATGGATCAAGACCTTGCCGCCAGCCGTCTCTCAAGTAGTGATCAATAGGATCTACGTTATCTTGTTTTTTTCCAAGCTGATCAAGATAAAATCCGATATCGAAATGCTGGCCGATAAAATCATAGTCACTCTTTGCGTAGAGTGAGGCATGATTGCTAGGCTTAGGAAGTCGTCCTTCCGACCTGCCGTGCGTAAGGTAATGAAGAAAGGGGTTGAACCCCGCATTCATGACGTCTTCATTTTCGATTAAATAAAACGACGTCGAAAAATCTGGAGAGGGATCCAACCCCATTCGCCAGCCTTCGGTTATGAAGTGCTGTACGGCATCGACATCGCTTGAAAGCGAAGGCAAGTTTTCCCTATAAAATTTTTCGTCAAATTCGGACTGAATGAGCTTGTATCTACTATTTGCCGATTTGCTCGAAGAAAGGGATGATGCATAAGACCTGATGGTTGTTCTGATTCGGCTCAACATATCAACCTCGGTTGATCATTCGGTTTTCAGATTCTGCGCGCGATCGTCGGAAAGGATTTCTCAAATTTTTCCCTTGCTTACACACCGGCGCTGAAAGATCGGTGTGTGCGCAAGACATTAACAGCAGTCTCTATAGAGGCACAAGCCGCGATACAACACGCCGATATGCAAGTCACGGCGCGCAACAAATGCCGACAAATCTATTAAATCAAAAAACACGCTAGCTTGTTCTTCGATAAAACTCACTCGCGTCAAACAAAATCTCCAGATGCGGGAGCTCCAAAAAACGTGTCGTTTATGATTTTATATTTTATGAGATACGGGAATTTAGCAAAAAATTTTCCTATAATGACGATATTTCCTACCTGCGCCAGGATAGAAGGCATCACCACCGGAAGCGCAAAAAAAATTGATTGGTCCCATGACCTAAACTTGCAAAACTCACATTAGCCGAAGACGGATGACACCATCGCAGTCCGAATGACGCAAGGCTCAAGAGGATTCCCTCAACTCACCTCCACCTGCACCACCCCCGGCACCGCCCGCAGCGCCCCGGCAATCTGCGGCGTCGCCTGGTACTTCCCCCCGAGCTTCACCTCCACCTCCCGCTCACCCCCATCGAGAATCAGGATCAGCGACACCTCCCCCTCCCCGCGTACCTGCAACCGCTGCTGCACGCTGGAGATCGGGCGCTCGTCGCGCAGGTAGATCCGCATGCCCTTCTGGTGGCGGGCGGCGGCCTGGTCGAGCGGTTCGCAGGTCTGGATGCGGGCGCGGACGTCCTCGCCCTCGGTGCTGGCCTGGAGCTGGAGCACCAGGGCGGCGCCAGGCTCCAGCATGTCGCGGTAATGCGAGAGCCCCTCGGAAAAAATGATCGCCTCGAAATGGCCGGTCTGGTCGGAGAGCGTGACGATGCCGAGCTTGTTGCCAGTCTTGGTGCGGCGCTCGGCGCGGTCGAGCACGCTCGCCGCGACGCGGCCGACCGTCGAGGTGCCGGCGCGGACCGAGCGGCAGAACTCGGCCCAGGTCTGGACCCGGAGTTTTGCCAAGAGGTCGCCGTACTCGTCGAGCGGGTGGCCGGAGAGGAAGAAGCCGACCGCGTCGTATTCGCGCTTGAGCCGGTCGGCCATCGGCCAGTTCTCGTAAGCCGGGATGCGCAAAGCCACCTCGGCGGCGGCGACGCCGCCGAACATGTCCATCATGCCGACGGTCTCGGCCTCGGCCGCGCCTTGGGCGAGCCGCATCATCGGCTCGACGGCGGCGAAAGCCTTGGCCCGGTCAGGCTCGATCGCGTCGAGGGCGCCGGCGGCGACCAGGTTTTCCAGCGTGCGCTTGTTGACTTGCCTCGGGTTGAGGCGCCGGGCGAAGTCGCCGAGATCGCGGAACGGCTTTTGTCCGCGAGCCTGGACGATCGCCTCGACGGCGGAGCGGCCGACGCCCTTGATGGCGGCCAGCGCGTATCGGATCGCGCCGTCATGCACCTCGAAGGTGACGCCGGAGCGGTTCACGTTCGGCGGCTCGACCTTGATGCCGAGGCGCTGCGCGTCCTGGCGCAATTCGGCGAGCTTGTCGGTGTTGTCGATGTCGAGCGACATCGAGGCGGCCATGAACTCTACGGGAAAATTCGCCTTGAGATACGCGGTCTGGTAGGTGATCAGCGCGTAGGCGGCGGCGTGCGACTTGTTGAAGCCGTAATCGGCGAACTTGGCGAGTAGGTCGAAGATCTCGTTGGCCTTGGCCTTGTCGAGGCCGCGCTCGACCGCGCCCTTCACGAAGCGGTCGCGCTGGGCGTCCATCTCTGCCTTGATCTTCTTGCCCATGGCGCGGCGCAAGAGGTCGGCGTCGCCGAGCGAGTAGCCGGCGAGCACCTTGGCCACCTCCATCACCTGTTCCTGGTAGACGATGATCCCAAAAGTCTCGGCGAGGATCGGCTCCAGCTTTTCGTGCGGGTACCAGTTCTTCTCGTTGCCGGCGTCGCGGCCGAGCTTGCGCTCGCAATAGACCGGGATGTTGGCCATCGGGCCCGGCCGGTAGAGCGCCACCAGGGCGATGATGTCCTCGAACCGGTCGGCGCACATCTCGACCAGCGCCTTCCGCATGCCGGCCGATTCCACCTGGAACACCCCGACCGTCTCGCCCTTCCTCAGGCGCTCGTAGGTGAGGGGATCGTCGATCGGCAGCGAGGGCAGGTCGACCTCGATCCCGCGCAGCTTCAACAGGTCGGTGGCGGCGCGCAAGACCGTCAGGGTCTTGAGGCCGAGGAAGTCGAACTTGACGAGGCCAGCCTGCTCGACCCACTTCATGTTGAACTGGGTCACCCGCATCCCGGTCTTCGGGTCTCGGTAGAGCGGCACCAGCTCTTCCAGCGGCCGGTCGCCGATCACCACGCCGGCGGCATGGGTCGAGGCGTGGCGGTGCAGGCCCTCGAGCTTCTTGGCGATGCTCATCAGGCGGGCGACGACCGGCTCCTCCTCGATCGCGCTCTGGAGCTTCGGCTCGCCCTCGATCGCCTGGGCCAGCGTCACCGGGTTGGCCGGGTTCTGCGGCACCAGCTTCGTCAGCTTGTCGACCTGGCCGTAGGGCATCTCCAAGACCCGGCCGACATCGCGCAACACGCCGCGGGCCAGCAGCGTGCCGAAAGTGATGATCTGGCCGACCTGTTCCTCGCCGTAGCGCTCCTGCACGTAGCGGATCACCCGCTCGCGGCCCTCGACGCAGAAATCGATGTCGAAATCCGGCATCGAGACGCGCTCGGGGTTGAGGAAGCGCTCGAACAGCAGACCGAAGCGGATCGGGTCGAGATCGGTGATGAGGAGCGACCACGCCACCAGCGAGCCGGCGCCCGAGCCGCGGCCCGGCCCGACCGGGATGTCGTGCTCCTTGGCCCACTTGATGAAGTCCGAGACGATCAGGAAGTAGCCCGGGAACTTCATCTTGGTGATGATGCCGATCTCGTAGTCGAGCCGATCGCGATAATCCTTCTCCGTCAGCCCCTCGGCCGGGCCGTGCTGGCGCAGGCGCTCGGTCAGCCCGTCCTCGGCCTGGCGGCGCAGCTCGGCCGCCTCGTCGGAGGCGATGTCTTTCGCCACGGCGATCGTCGCGGCGGCGCGTTGAGCCTGGAGGGGGGCGCCGTCCTTCGTGCCCGGCGCGGCAGTGGTGAGGCTGGGGGCGCCGAAGCTCGGGAGAATGGGTTTCCGGGTCCGCGCCCGGTAGGCGCAGCGCATCGCGATCTCGACGGTCGCCTGGAGCGCGTCGGGCAGGTCGCGAAACAGGTCGGCCATCTCGGCCCGGGTCTTGAAGGCGTGGCGCGGGGTCAGGCGCCGGCGCTTGTCGTCGGAGACGAGCCGCCCTTCGGCGACGGCCAGCAGCGCGTCGTGGGCCTCGTAATCCTCGGGCTTGGCGAAATAGGGCTCGTTCGTCGCGACCAAGGAGAGGCCGTGCCGATCGGCGAGGCGGATCAGCTCGCCCTCGACGGCGCGCTCGTCGGGAAGCCCATGGCGCTGCAATTCGACATAGAGACGGTCCTCGCCGAAGGCGCTTTTAAGCGCGTCGAGACGGGACTGCGCCAGTTCCGGCCGGTTCGCCCGGAGCGCCGCATCGACCGGGCCGCCCATGCCGCCGGTGAGCGCGATCAGGCCGCCCGCGCACTGGCTGAGCGCCTGCGCGGAGACGCGCGGGACATCGCCGGGATTGTTGTCGAAATAGGCCCGGCTCGCCAGGCGCAGCAGGTGGCCATAGCCGGTCTCGTCCTTGGCCAGCAGCACGATGTGCGGGTGGCTGGCATTGAGCTTCGCGTTCGCCTCCGCCGCCTCGAAGGCGACGCTGAGCTGCATCCCGGCGATCGGCTGGATGCCGGAGCCGGCCGCCTTCTCGGAGAATTCGAGGGCGCCGAACAGGTTGTCGGTGTCGGTGAGCGCCAGGGCGGGCTGCCGGTCGGCGCCCGCGGCCTTCACGAGATCGCCGATCTTCAGCGCGCCCTCGAGCAGCGAATACGAGGAGTGAACGTGCAGGTGGACGTAGCCGACGGGCTTCAGGATCTGCAAGGCGACTCACTCCTACCGAGCGCGGCAGGATTCCCGGCAGAGATTGAGGAGTCACGGCCCGCAGCGCAACGCCGCCGCGCAATCCACCGAATTCGGCCCTGCGGAGCCGGGCCGTGGCCCATGGGCCACGGCGCGAGGCGCGT
Source organism: Methylobacterium aquaticum (assembly GCF_001043915.1). Taxonomy (GTDB): domain Bacteria; phylum Pseudomonadota; class Alphaproteobacteria; order Rhizobiales; family Beijerinckiaceae; genus Methylobacterium; species Methylobacterium aquaticum. The sequence continues at coordinate 8,877 of NZ_LABX01000301.1, forward strand.
CCGCGTTCAGTGCATCGGCGAGAGCGCCACCGCCCACAGGGCGATGGCACCGGTGAGCAAGCCCATCGAGGCGACCTCCGTGACAGCGAGGAGGATCTTGCGTATGTTCATGGTCTGTCCCCTTGCGACGGCTCCATGTTTGTTCCTGTTTTGTTCTTTGTCAAAGGGGCTTGCGCCGGATCCCGCCGGTGTGGTGAACGGGTGGTTGACGGGCGTGGAACGCATGGCTCGCGGGGGTCTCCCGCGGCTGCGTTGCGGCTCGGTCGTCCGCGGCCTATTTAGGCGCAACCTTGACGGTGGGCCGCCGGCCCGCCGGGAGTCATCGTTTTTCGCTTGCAAGCACGAGGTGGCGCATGGCGCGCGACGTGTCCGACGCGACCCCGCTCAGCGCGCGGTCCGAGCTGATCGAGTGGTTCGCGGCCGGCGAGAAACCGCGGGACGCCTTCGCCATCGGCACCGAGCATGAGAAGGTCCCGTTCTACCGCGCCGACCTCTCGCCGGTGCCCTACGAGGGCGCGCGCGGGATCGAGGCCCTGCTGGAGGGTCTGCGGTCGCTGACCGGCTGGGAGACGATCGAGGATGCGGGCCGGGTGATCGGCCTTTCGGCGGTCGAGGGCGGGGGGGCGATCTCGCTCGAGCCCGGCGGCCAGTTCGAGCTGTCGGGCGCGCCGCTGCCGGACGTGCATGCCACCGCCCACGAGCTGAGCCAGCATCTCGACGCGGTGCGGCAGGCGGCCGATCCCCTCGGCATCGGCTTCCTGACCCTCGGCATGAGCCCGAAATGGACGCGGGAGGAGACGCCCGTGATGCCGAAGAGCCGCTACCGCATCATGAAGGGCTACATGCCCAAGGTCGGCTCGCTCGGCCTCGACATGATGCTGCGCACCGCCACCGTGCAGGTGAACCTCGACTTCGCGTCCGAGGCCGACATGGTGACGAAGATGCGGGTCGGCCTAGGCCTGCAGCCGGTGGCGACCGCGCTCTTCGCCAACTCGCCCTTCACCGACGGCAGGCCGAACGGCTTCCTGTCGCGCCGCTCCGAGATCTGGCGCGACACCGACCGCGACCGCACCGGCATGCTGCCCTTCGCGTTCGACGAGGGCTTCGGCTACGAGGCCTATGCGGACTGGCTCCTCGACATGCCGATGTATTTCGTGAAGCGCGGCGAGACCTACCACGACGTCAGCGGCGCCTCATTCCGCGACCTGATGGAGGGGCGCCTGTCCACCCTGCCGGGCGAGCGCGCCACGGTCTCCGACTGGGCCAACCACGCCTCGACTGCCTTCCCGGAGGTGCGCCTGAAGCGCTTCCTGGAGATGCGCGGCGCCGATGTGGGTGACGCCAACATGATCGCCGCGCAGGCGGCGTTCTGGGCCGGGCTCTACTACGATGCGGGCGCCCTCGACGGAGCCTGGCAGCTGGTGCGCGACCTGACCGCGGAGGAACGCGAGACGATGCGGGCCGAGGCGCCGCGGCTCGGCCTCGACGCGCCGGCCGGCACGCGCACCGTCCGCGACCTCGCCCGTGACGCGCTGGCGCTCGCCGAATCGGGCCTGAAGGCACGGGCGCGCCACGACGCGCAAGGACGCGACGAGACCCTCTACCTCGCGCCGCTCCAGGCCATCGCCGCCTCGCGGACCCGGGCGGAGGACCTGCTCGCCCTCTATGACGGGCCGTGGGACCGCTCGGTCGATCCGGCCTTCGGGGCTTGCGCGTTCTGAGGCTGCGTCGCCCCTGTCGAGGTGAGGCTGAGACTGACACGCTCGGGTCTTTCCGAGGCCGCGAAAGCGGGGCCCGGAATCGAGTCTCACAGGTGATGAAGAAGGGCGCGGACAGCGCCCCGCTCGATTTGGGATCATCTGAGGCTCTGGATTCCGGGCTCCGCTTTCGCGGCCCCGGAATGTCCCGCGAGGGTCAAGTGTGCGATGTCACGTCAGATAACCCCGACGCGACCACCACAATCGACCCGGCAAGGACAGCCGCGGTTCAGAGAATGCTCAAGCTTATCCTGGCTGCATCGCACCGATCGTTTCGGGTGCGCCAGCACACCGCGGGTGGCACAAGCGTAGCGGCTACCGATTGACGGTCGGTCAATTCGCACCGAATCTGGGAACGAAGGTCACCCCTTGGCCGTTCTTGAGGCCATCGGGGCACGTTCCTCAGACCATTCGGAGAGATCGAGTATGTCGCGCATCACCACCCTCGCCCTCGCGGCCGGCGCCGCCGCCGCCCTGACCGCCGGCACCGTCGGGGCGCAGGCCGCCCCGCTTCCGGCCGCCACCTCGGCCGCCATCGCCGGCTCGGGCGCGACCGTCGATCAGGTGCGCTGGCGCGGCGGCGGCTATTACGGCGGCTACCGCGGTTATCGCGGCTACGGTTATCGTGGCTACGGCTATCGCCGCGGCATCGGCGCCGGCGGCGCGCTCGCGGCCGGTGCAGCCCTCGGCATCATCGGCGGCGCCATCGCGGCCGGGTCGGCCTCATCTTATGGCTACCCGGCGTATGGCGGCTATTACGGCGGCTACGCCCCGGTCGGCGGCTACGGCTACCCGGCTTACGGCTACAGCTACCCGGCCTATGGTGGCTATTACGGCTACGGCTACTGATCGGCCGCACGGTCTGATGTGACTGAGAGCCCGGCGCGGGATGCCCCCGCGCCGGGCTTTCTCGTTCGGGCTTTCTCGTTCGGGCTTTCTCGTTCGGGCTTTCTCGTTGGCGCCGGATATGCTCAACGGTTCAGCGACGAGCGGCACGGACGACCATGCGACACCGAGACCTCGACCTGCGCGGGCTCAAATGCCCGCTGCCGGTCCTGCGCACCGCCAAGGCCCTGCGCGGCCTCGCACCCGGCGAGGGCCTCTCGGTGCGCTGCACCGACCCGATGGCCGCGATCGACATTCCCAACCTGCTGCGCGAGCGCGGCGACCATCTCGACCGGATGCTGCGCGACGACAGCCTCCTGACCTTCGAGATCCGGCGCGGTGCCAAGCCCGACGATGCCAAGTCCGACGATGCCCAGGAGAGTGCCGCGTGAGCCGAGACGAGACCCCGCCGCGGATCGTCGGCGCCCGCACCGTCTACGAGGGCTGGGCGCGCTACCTGGTCGCGGAGGTGCGGATGCCGGATGGCACCCGGATCGGCCGCGAGGTCGAGGATCACGGGCCCGCCGTCGCGGTGCTGCCCTACGATCCCGAGCGCCGGGCCGCCCTGCTGGTGCGGCAGTTCCGCACGCCGCCCTGCTTCGTCGACGGCACCGCCTCGGTGCTGGAAGCGCCCGCCGGCCTGCGCGAGGAGGACGACCCGGGCGCGTGCGCCCGGCGCGAGGCGTTCGAGGAGGTGGGCCTGCGCCTGTCGGTGCTCGAACCTGTCGGCCGGGTCTGGTCGCTGCCGGGCCTCTCGACCGAGCGGATCGACCTCTACCTCGCCCCCTATCGCGCCGCCGACCGCGAGGGGGCCGGCGGGGGCCTGGCGGACGAGCACGAGAGCATCGAGGTGGTGGAGATCGCCCTGGGGGAACTCGCCGTCATGGCGGATCGGGGCGAGATCGTCGACATGAAGACGCTCTGCCTGATCCAGACCCTGCGCCTGCGGCACCCGTCGCTCTTTCCCGCCTCATCCGGAGAGCGTCCCTGACCAGAGGCGGTGTCGCCGCCCTCCCCACCGCGATCCTGAACCGGCGGTGTACAAGTGCCTCGTTCACGGGTTCGTGATCGGGGGTAGCGTCCTGTTCACCAGGTGTTAACGTTGGGCGGTTCCGATAGCCCTCCGTCGCAGGGGCCTCGACAGGAGACGCCGATGTTCAGCATTGGACCCTTCCACCGCCCGACCGGCCAGCCCGTCGGTCCTTATAGCTCGCTCCTTCCGCTGGAGCCCGAGCCCTTGGATTGTGCCGCGGCCCCGCGGTGCGAGCCCTCGCCGCCCCCGGCCGAGCCGAGCATCACCGGCCACGCCGTCTCGATGCTGGTTCTGCTCGGCCTCACCCTGGCAGTTCATTCGGCGGTCGGCTGGTGGACCCTGCCCGGCAAGGCTCCCACCCTGGCGCCGTCCGCCCAGAGCGCGCCGACGATTGAAGGCCCGATGATGAAAGGCCCGATGATCCACCTCTCGAGCGTCCGCTCGCCGTCCTGAGCCCGATCACCCCTCGCTTCCCCCTGCGGCCTGCGATCCCCAGACCGTGAGGCCGGCCCGCAAGCGGGCCGGCACGAGGAGATGGCACCCCGTCATCCCTCGGCCGACTGTACTTTGGTCAAGATCGTGTCGAGAAGCCGGCGGTTTCGCGGTCACCCCTCTTGCGCGACCCCACCGATTCGTTAACGTCACGTTCAAGTCCAAGAAAATCAGTCGTGATTCGCGCAAGGGAGCCAGCGCATGTCCCAGGTCATTCGCGTCAAGCCCACCCAGGATGGTACCTACACGGTCTATCGCGGCGCGCTCGTGCTCGTCAGCGGCCTGACCCGTGCACAGGCCGAGAGCTACGAAGCCTCGCTCGCCCAGACCGAGCGCAAGGACCAGCCGATCCACTGAGCGCACCGCGCCGCACGATGCGGCGCGTGCCCGAAGCCGGTCTCCAATCCGGTCCGTGCCGGCGACGCTTCGTGCCGTCGGTTTCTTCCATTGATCCGATCTCGTGAGGAAGCCGGTTGGTCCGGTGCAGACGCGACGGGCGCCACCAGCGCGATTGTCAGCGTTGCAGGCGAGGGATCAGCTCCTCCCAGCGCCCGTTCGACCGCATACCAACAGCCCGTGATGCCGATGCATCCCAGGGCCGTCAATGCTGATGCAACGACGTCGATCGCGGCCAACCCCACAAGTCCGGGACTTTGAGTCGGACGCTTGACCCTGGCGACATGGCGAGAACGGCACCGAAGGTCGTTGTCGACGGCCGTTGGTATCCTTCCTCACGTCGCTCCCTCCATCGCCTGTCCGGGACCGCGGAGCGGAGCCTGGAATGCCGCAGTCAGGCCCAGAAGAACCGCTCACGGTTCGGAAGAAGCCGGATCGCGCCCGGTCTTCTCTCTCACCTCATTGTCGAGATCCCGGGCTCCGCCTGCGCTGATTCGGGATGTGTCTCGTGCAGGATGTGTCTCTTGCAGGATGTGTCTCTTGCAGGGTTCAACGCTCCCGGGCCGGTCGAGACAGGCTTTTGACCGTCCCAGTAAAAAATGCGAGCCACGGCGGAATCCACCTTTGCGATTCGCAAAATGGTTTCGTTCGCCAGGGACCGCGAAGCCGGTGAACAACTCATACCAACGGTCGTTGGAAACCACCTTTGGTTCCGTTCTCCAATTTTGGCCAAGCCTTGGCGCGATGTCGAACAGGAGAGATAAGTCAACGGCCCGATGCTTCAGCATCCTGGGCCGTTGATATCAGCCGCGCTCTCGTCTTGCGGTCAGGCGTCCGACATGCGGGCCGAGACGGCGTCGGGACCTGTCGCGCGACATGCAGGCCGGCCCCCGCTCACCGCCCGCTCCACCGCGGCGGGCGCTTGCCCAGGAAGGCTTCCATCCCCTCGCGGAAATCTGCGCTGGTGTAGCATTGCAGGATCAGGTCGTCCCCCGCCTCGGACGGTGCCTCGTCGCGCACGCGGCGCAACCCCTCCTTGGTGGCGGCGAGGGTCAGGGGCGCATGGCCGGCGACCAGGCGGGCGAGATCGGTCGCCTGCTCCGCCAACGCTGCGGCATCCTCCACCACCTCGCTCACCAGCCCGATCGCCCGCGCCTCCTCGACCTCGACCAGGCGGGCGGTGAAGATCATCTCCTTGACCCGGGCGGCGCCGATGAGCGCCGAGAGCCGGCGCAGGTTGGCGACCGACAGGCAATTGCCGAGGGTCCGGGCGATCGGGAAGCCGAAGCGGGCATCCCGCGTGGCGATGCGCAGGTCGCAGCAGGCGGCAATGGCCGCTCCGCCGCCGGTGCAGGCCCCGGCGATCGCCGCGATGGTCGGCTTGGCGCAGCGCTCGAGCGCGCCGAGCACCCGGTCCATGAAGCGCTCGTAGGCCAGGGCGTCCTCGGCCGTGGAGAAGCTGCGGAACTGCGCAATGTCGGTGCCGGCCGCGAAGGCGCGCCCACCCGCCCCCTCGATCAGCACCGCGCGGATCGCCGGATCGGCGTCGATCGCCAGGCTGAGATCGTGCAGGCGCTCATACATCGCGAAGGTGAGGGCGTTGCGCGCCTGCGGCCGGTTGAGGGTGATGCGGGCGATGCCCTCGGCATCGACCCTATAGAGCAGTTCGTCGGTCTCGGTCATGGCGGGCGCATCCGGATTCTGCGGGTGCCCAACCCTAACGCCCAGGCTCGCTCCCGTCTCCCGACCATCCGGCTTCCTGCGGCGAACGCCCGGCCTCTGGTGACGTTGAGGACCGATTGGATCATCCGAGGAGATGTCGCGTGAGCAAGCAGGCCGAATCCGAGGCCGACGACCACCAGGAGACCTACGCGGCCTTCCGCGCGGCGGTGAACATGGCACCGAGCGAACTGGACAGGTGGCTCGACACCGAGGAGAGCCGCTCGGTCGGCTGGAGCGACGGCGCCAGGAAGGAGGATGCCACGGGCAGCGAATCGGTCGGGCACCATCAGGGGCGCCGGATCGTCGCGATCAAACAGACCAGGAAGGCGGATCTTTCGGACGAGGACTATGCCGACATGCGCAAGGTCGTCGCTTACGTCAAACGCCACCTCGCCCAGGGCGGCCCGAAGGACGATGTGAAGACCTCGCGATGGCGCTACTCCCTCATGAACTGGGGCCACGATCCGCTCAAGGATTGAGGCGGCCAAGCCACAGCGACATGGTGGCGCGGGCCGGAGTACAAGTGTCTCCCGCGCCGCCTCCTTACCGAGATCTGTTTCTGCCGCGAGAGCCATTGGTCAAACAAACCCTGCTCCGGCCCCAGTTCGGCCTGGATCTTGCTGATCCTCGTACAGACCTCGACGTCTTCGCATCGCTGCGGCGATGGGGCTGAGTGGGGTCACGGACAAGAATGCCGGACACGGCAAGGGCACGCAGCAAGGGCACACAGCAAGGCGTGGGGGACCGGAATGGCGGGAGCGGGTGTGCGGCGGGGCCGGGCATGGGCCGGCGCCGGAATCGTGCTGGTGGGCCTCGGGCTCGCCGGAGTGGTGGGCACCCTGACCCCCGCTTTCGGCGCTCTGTCGCGCAACCTCGAAGCCGTTCTCGACACCACTCCCGACGGGCCGCCGGCCCGCATCACCCTCGGCCCCGGCGGTCGCGACGTGCGGCTGTGGGGCGACCTCAACGACGGCACCGCCGCCCGGCTGCGCGTCGTGCTCGACGCCCATCCCGGCGTGACGCGCCTGCACCTGACGAGCGACGGCGGCCTCGTCGACGAGGGGGCGGCGATCGGCGAGCAGGTGGCCACGCGGGGGATCGCCACCTACGTGCCGGATTACTGCGTCTCGGCCTGCACGCTCGCCTTCATCCGCGGGCGCGAGCGGCTGATCGTGGCGGACAGCCGGCTTGGCTTCCACGCCCCCTACGAGCCCGGGATGTTCGGGCAGATGATCCCGGTCGATGCCAGCGACGAGCGCGGCCGCTACCTTGCCGCCGGTCTCGACCCCGCCTTCGTCGAGCAGGCCCTCGCCACCCCCTCCCGCGACATCTGGATCCCCGATCCGGCCCGCCTGCGCGCCGCCGGGGTCATCACCCGGGTGGTCGGACCGGACGACCTGCCGGACTCGACCCTCGACGACGACGATTCCCTGGCCGGGGCCCGGGCGGCGGTGCTGCGGGCGGTCGATCTCCTCGCCGCCTTTACGGCCCATCGGCCGGCTTTGCTCGACGGCATCGCCGCCCGCTACCGCGCCTCCTACCGCCAGGGGCGCAGCGAGAGCGACGGCCTCGCCCTCATCCGGGCGGAGGCGATGGACGCGCTGCGGGCGGCCTTCGCGGGCGCCGACGACGCGACCCTCGCGGCTCTCGGCCGCCTCGTCCTCGACGCGATGACGGCGAGCGGAAGCGAGGAGACGTGCCGCGCCATCGGCGGGGACGGCGACCTCCTGTCCGCCGCGGAGGCGCTGCCCGGGCGCCAGGGCGGCGTCGCCCGGATGCGCGCCCTCCTCGACCGGGCCCTCGCCAGGCGGCAACCGATCGCGCCGACCGGGACGGCGGCGCCTCCCGGCCCCACCCTCGGCTGCACCGATCTGCGCCGCCGCCTCGCCGCGATCCTCACCCGGGGCGATGCCTTGCGGCTGCGCGAAGCCCTGTTCGGCCGCGGCGCGCGGCGCCTCGAAGCCTCGGCCCTGCCGGGGGAGCCGTAGAGTCCTCGTCTCTCCGCGACCGATCGACCGAGGCCACCGGAGACGGCGACGGTCGCTGGTGCCGGGCCGCGCCAGCGTCCTAGATCCGGGTCATGCCCGCCTTCCCCCGCATGACCCGCGCCGCCGGTCTCGACGCCCTGTCCGCCTTCCTCTCCGGTCCCGGCGCGGACTACGCCGCCTCCCGCAACACCGATCGCGGCCGGGCCGCGGCGCCGACGACCTCGGCGTTGTCGCCCTTTCTGCGGCGCCGGCTCCTCACCGAGGAAGAGGTCGCCCGCGCGGCGATCCGTGCCCTCGGCGAGCACGGCGCGGAGACGTTCGTGTCGGAAGTCTTCTGGCGCACCTACTTCAAGGGCCATCTCGAAACCCATCCCGAGACCTGGACGCGCTACCGGCAGGGGCGCGACGCCGCACGCGACCGCCTCGCCGCCGAGCCGGGTCTGCGCCGGACCTACGAGCGGGCGATTGCGGGCCAGACCGGCATCGACGGCTTCGACGACTGGGCCGCGCAGCTCGTCGCGGAGAACTGGCTGCACAATCACGCCCGAATGTGGTTCGCCTCGATCTGGATCTTCACCTTGCGGCTGCCCTGGGAACTCGGGGCGGCGTTCTTCCTGCGCCACCTCCTCGACGGCGACCCGGCGAGCAACACCCTCTCCTGGCGCTGGGTCGCGGGGCTGCACACACGGGGCAAGCCGTATCTCGCGCGGCGCGAGAACATCCGGACGTTCACGCAAGGGCGCCACGATCCCGCCGGCCTCGACGAGGGAGCCACCGCCCTTACGGAGGAGGCGCCGCCCCGGGAGGTGCCGCTGGTGCCGGGGGATGCCGCGCCGGAGGGCAGGATCGCCCTGCTGCTCCACCTCGACGACCTGCATCCCGAGAGCCTGCCCCTCGGCGCGGCCCGGGTGGTGCGAGTGGGCGGCCTGATCGCTTCGGCCGAGGAGGCGGCGGAGCCTTTGCGCGCGGCGGATGCGGCGGCGATGACGGATGCCCTTGCCCGGGCAAGCGCGCATTTCGGCTGCTTGCCCGGGCCCGTGGAGGACGGATGGGCCGGGGATCTGCCGGTGGTGACCCCGTGGGCTCCCGCCGGGCCCTCGGCGGAGGCCCTGCCCACGGGCTGCCACCGGATTCGGCGCGACTGGGACGAGCGGGCCTGGCCGCTGTCGACCCGCGGCTATTCGCGCCTGCGCCGTGGGATTCCGACGATTCTCGGCTGACGGCGCGGCGGCTCCCCCTGCGCCCGTTGCGTCGCATTTGATGCACCGAACTCAGGGGACCTCAGAGGCTCGTGGCTATGGTCATGCCACGGGACGATCCCGCCGCGAGGCTGCGGATCGTGTCCCAGGGCGTGGTGTAGCTGGGGTGTAGTCCACCCGATGACCGGCAGGGCCGGACTGGTCAGACTGCGAGGTTTGGCAGGCTGACGAGAGGATCATCGCCGATCGGGGCGATGCTTTCCAGTGTCATGGACCGGCAACGTTGCACGGCCCACTCGTCGTTCTGTTCGAGCAGGACTGCGCCCACGAGCCGGCGGATTGAAGGCTCGTCGGGGACGATGCCGACGACCTCGGTGCGCCGCTTGATCTCGCCGTTGAGGCGCTCGAGCGGGTTGGTGGAGTACAGCTTGGCGCGGTGAGCCGCCGGGAAGCCCATGTCGGCCAGGACGTCGGTCTCGGCCGCGTCCATCAGGGCTGCCAGCTTCGGCACCTTGGGCCGGAGCTGATCGGCCACGCGTCGCCACTGCTGCCGGGCAGCCTCGGCGTCCTCCTGGGCGAAGGGGGTGGCGATGAAGGCCGAGACCACGCGCCGGCTTGAGCGGCCGGCATGGGCCAGGACATTGCGCATGAAGTGGACTGCACACCTAATGTCGCTTCAGGGGCTTATTCCTGATCCAGGCTGAGGTCCCACTTCGGTGTCGATCCACATTCCAGGTCGGCCTCGGTCCCGAGATCCTCGCTCGCCGCAGGCCCGAGGTAGCGGTCGATATCTGCGAGAGGGCGATCCGGGACTACGTCCGCAGCTTCAGCTACCGGCACGCGGTCGCCCAGCCCGGATCGCTGCGCTACGACCTCGACGGCAACCCGGTCGAGCCGGTGAGCGAGAAGGATCGGCACGACATGCAGCGCAACTGCGAGGTCGACCGAGAGAGGACCCGGCAGCGCAAGACGGCAGCTGCGATTGCAGCGGCTGTCGTCGGTGCTGAGACGGGTTGGCTCTGCCGAAGATGCTGCGTTGTCGGGTTCGTAGGGTGTGTGAGGCCCAGAGGGGCGTCCCCTGCGGGCCGCGCCCTACGCGCGCCTGTGGCGGCTCCCCAAACCCGCTGTGCGGTTTCGGCCCTGCGGGTGATGGTCGACTGACGCGACACATGGCGGCCTGCGGCCAAGTTCGCTGAGTGGTGGGCCAGCCGCCCGAACCGACTTCAAGGCCGCAAGGACCGTGCCCCCGGCCCGGGCGGCTGGCGCTGGGCTGCCGGCGGCTTCGACGCCCTGGAGGGCGTCCGTGCCGCCTCTCAGAACCTTCCTCGCCCTCGCATGAGGGGGGCTTCTGGGACCAGTCTGGACCAAGCCATGCGCCCCTGGAACGTCCGCATGAGTATACCCTAACGGATTTTAGTTTCGTTTTGGTCAGCTTCGGCCGAGGCTGTGTGAAAACTCAGAGGCTGGAGAAGGATCTTCCTCGCGCGTCCTGACCTCCGTAGCCATGCCGGCCGCGGTCGTGACACCCGGCTGCGCTCGCTAATCCGCGAGGCTAACATCACCAGCGAGCGAGCCAAGGCCCTTCGGGACGGGCACGCGCGTCAGGCCGTAATTCACATTCACGACCAGTTTCGGATTGGCCGTTAGCAGGATCTGCCGTGCGACGATGACCGTGAAGTAGGATTGCTGCGCCACCTCGTTTGTCGCATCAACGACCAGACGTCCCCTCGGCAGGTAGATTGTGCCAGTCATGTTAGAGACGTAGTTGGACTTGATCTCGTGCTCGCGCATCTCGCCGGCGCTGCGGTCCTCGTAGAATAGCAGCCCCGCGAGCGGACCGCCGACCGGCGCATCAAGATCGACCCTGGCATTGCTCAGGAAGCGGAAGCGGGCGTCCGCGCCCGTGAGGAAGAAGCCCACGCCGGCACCGACGATGTCGGCATTCGAGTCGAACGTCAGCGGACCGCCTCTGATCACGTACTCGCCAGGCTCGAACAATACCATCGCGCTCCCGCCGATGAACAGGCCGCCGCAATAAGTTCCGGGCGTCAGACGGTGCCTATTCCCGGCGCTTCCGAGGTCGACGACCCGCGCGTTGGTGGCCTTGCACGCTCCCGACGCCGGAGCCTGGCGCTCGGCCAGCGGGTCCGGCAACAACGGGCATCCGCTGACCCGGGTACCACGGAATGCTCCCTGGCCCGAGAAGCCACCGCTTGAGCAGATGTTTGCCGCCGTGAACTGGATACCGCTGTCGCTGGTGATGCCCTCTGCGTGGTCGGCGTTCGAGTGAACGTCGCAGCCGCGCGCGGTGAGCCAGGAGTTGGACTTGAGGTACACAGTCTGCGCGGCCCTGGCGTCGAGGGCGAGGACGCAGAGCTTACGCTGCCGGCTCAGGATCGCGGTGGCATCGACCAGGATCTCGCCGGGTGCGATGCCGAACAATCCCGTGAAGGTAACCTGCCGCCGCATCCGGATCTCGACGCGCACCCGCGCGGCATCCTGCAGGGTCGCCGTAACGGTCGCGGCCCGCTGGGTCCTCGCTGTATCGAGACGGGCGAGGACGATGCTCCGGGCAACCGCGTCGACGCGGCGCTCGTCCGCGGTGCCCACCTGAAGCTCGCGGGCCGCCGAGAGCGCCGCCGCATCGGCAGCGGTCTGCATCTGCATCTGCTGGTGGGCCCACGAGGCATAATCGATCGTAGAGCCTACAGCACCGAGGAGGACGGGAACCAGGATGGCGAAGAGCACGGCAACGGTCCCGCTCGCATCCGCCCGCAACCGCCCCGCTATCCGCTGCAATCCATCAAACACCGAGGCGGCCCTCTCCATCAGTGGTGACGGTGAGCAGCGCGGCGCCCTCTTAGCAAGGGCGACGTCGGTTCCGGCCAAAGCCACGTCGAGGAGTGGTTAAGCGCATCCTGACGATAGGCTCGGACGACGACTGTCCGACCGCCCTCGAGAGACCACGCTCACCATCCATCAGTTTTTGTTGTGCACAAGGGTTGTTTTGTCCACACGGGAGGAAAGGATGTGGCGGTCAAGATGAGCCTGACGACGCAGCGCAAGCCTCTGGTGAAGAGGGAGGTTCGAGAGCGTTCGAGTTTTCGTGGTCGTTGATCGCAGAGTTTTTTCGGCAGGACTTGGATTGACGGTGGCGTCCCACTGGCCTGTCGACACAGCAACGTAGAGAGCCAGGCTTGGCCGGCATGGCGATGATCCACGGTTCGGCATGCCCAGGATCCTGGACGATCCCGAGA
>NZ_LABX01000302.1 GCF_001043915.1 Methylobacterium aquaticum
TGCCGCCGTTGCCGGGGTTCACGCCGGTCGATCCAGCGCTGGGCGAGCCGCTGGTGGCTCGGGCCGATACTCCGGACACGTTGCGGGATGCCGCGGTGGCAGCCGGGGCGGAGTTGCTGCCGGATGGGAGGGCGCGGTATGCTCGCCGCGCGTTCGATCCCCTGGCGGCCGGGGGCGCGATCACCCCGATGGACTGGCGCACGGCAACGATCACACCAAAGGGGATCGACCTTGTTCGCCTGCACGTCGCCCGCTTCGGATCGGATCCGGCCAACGAGATCATGGTTTCGCGGCTAGGTCAGATCGCCTCCGGCCAACTGGAGGCGAGCGAGTACGATCTACGTTTTTACACGCACGAACTGCGCGAGCTGGAGCGCTATCGGGCGCTTGGCATTCCGGACACAGTGAACGCCGACCGGGATGTCTGGAACAACGCACATACCGCAACACTCGCTGATTACGGACTCTCCGATCGAGATTCCGGAGGGGATTATACTCTGTATCATCCCATCACATGGGAATAATGCGATTCTTGCATTAGGAGCACGCAATGAAACAAGATTACGACCCGCTCGATAACAATTTGGCAGAGGAATATTTTATAAGAACTCTTAATTTGATAATCGAAAAAAAATACCGCATCCCAACCTTGATTTCGATCGACATCATGACTGATCCAGGCGCTTTTTCTATTGATTATTCAATTTCTGATATTTCGCGACGATTACTGCTCGACGGATTGATTGAAAGCAAAATCATCGACGGTCGAGAAGTTTACAATTTAACAGATCTCGGTAGAAAATATATCGATAAACCAATATCTCAAAGTCTTAAGAAGTATCCACCATTTCATCGAATGAAATAGCATAAATTGATTATATTTATATAAATAATCATATTCCGAGATGTCGATTGGGCATCGGCGGCGTCCTTCCGGGTCGAGGTGCCGGGCTTCGCCCCAGCGGCCCCGATGCCGCCGTTGCCGGGGTTCATGCCGGTCGATCCAGGACAGATCGGGCCTCAAAGCTTCGCCAACGGCGCCGTCACGCGAGAGCAGGCCTTGGCAGAGGTCAGGGCTGATGCCGCCCGGGACGGCATCGAGATCATGACCGATGCCGATCCGGAGGTGAAGCGCTACATGGACGATGCCGCGCGCCGCGAAGGCATAGATCCCGATGCGCTCCATGCCCTCACCCTCGGCGACATGATCTTCGTGCGCGAGGCACGGCAGGACGATGTGCGAGTGTTGCGAGAGGAGCTCATTCACACGGCGCAGCAGCGAGGCATGGAGATCGGCGTCGACACGGATCCCCGTACCTCGTCCGAACTGGACGCTCGCGAGGAGCTTTTGAAGAACGCCGAACGCTGGGCCCTGACGCCAGAAGAAATCAACGAAATCCAGCAAGAAATCATTGAGATAAAATCGAGAGGGAAGTACGGATGGCAGAGAGTCTGAAGGACAAACTCTTGCGGCAGGAGCCCCTGCTCCCGCTCATCGAAGAAGCCATCGATCGCTACCGCCGTGGTAGTGAGGAACCAGTGCGCCATCCGATCGACGACCAGGCTTTCATCGTCGCGTTCGACGAAGCGCTGGCGACCCTCACAGTGACTCACAACGGGCGCGTGGTCTATCGTTCCCGTCATGCGAAGAGCGTCGATCACCAGCATCCTGTGCCGTGACCGCGGGGACATGACCTTGGCCGCTTGATCCCGACGCCGTGATGACCGGCCGTCTGACGGCCGAGCCGGGCCGCCGACTTTGGGAGCGATGCTGCCGGGATCGGAGGAGGGCTGGCCGCTCGATCCAGTCCGCCGGGGGGTCGCGCGCTGTCGATCGTGTCCTGCCTCCGGTTCCGGCTGCCGACGCGACCGATGCGCGAGAGTCGAACAGCTTTCGTCACACTGGCCGCGAGCATTCCGAGAGAGCTCCGCGAGACGGGAGCACGTCGAGCGGCCGTGTCCGCTGGCGCGACACGGACGGCCGCTAGGCCCATGACGCTGGACCTATGAGCGTCAGGCCTGCCCGGCGGCGTAGATCGCCCGGGCGGCGCGGTCGAAGAAGCGGTTCGGCAGGGCGGTGCCCGGCGAGACCCGCTTGGCGAGCGCGTCGGCCAGCCCGTGATCGGGCACGCGGGGGATGCCGAGCTCGGCCGCCGCCTCGATCATCACCTCGGCCGGGGCGCCCTTGGCCCGGCAGACGACGATCGGCACGCCGCCCTCGCCCGGCACGTAGCGCAGGCCGACCGCCACGCCGCGGCCGCGGATCAGGATGGTGGCCCGCTTGAGCCCGGTGCGCGGCAGCTGCGCGCCCTCCTGGCGGTGGCGGCGATGGGCACCGCGCACGTGCGGATCGCCCTCCTGCTCCTTGAACTCGCGCTTGAGCTCGCTCGCGCTCATCTTCATGTCGCGCAGGAACAGCCAGCGCTGGATCAGCACGTCGACCAGCCCGGCGGCCAGGAAGGCGCCGACCGCGATGCCGAGCAGGAGCTTGGCCTGGGTCCCGACCACGAAGTCGAGCGCCGACAACCCGCCCGCCGGCAGCAGCACGAGCGTGTTCCAGGTGCCCAGGAAGACGACGGACAGCGTCCCGCCGAGCAGCATCGCCTTGGCGAGCGTCTTGGCGAGCTCCACCAGCGCCTTGACGCCGAACATCCGCTTCAGGCCCTCGACCGGATTGAGGTGCTCGAGCTTCGGCTTGATCGGGTCGAGGGAGAAGACGATCCCGCGATTGGCCACGACGCTGCCGACGACGCCCGCCGCCGCCACCGCGCCGAGCAGCGGCAGGACGGTGCGCCCCGCGAGGCCGGCGAGGCTCGCCGCCACCTGCGGGGCGGCGACGCCGAAGGGGTCGTTCTGGAGCCGCTCGGCGTTGAGCAGCACCTCGCGCCACTGGTCGACGAGGCTGCCGGCGCGCGCCCACAGGAAGGCGGTGGCGGCGAGGAGCCCGAGCGCGCTGACGAGGTCGCGGCTCTTGGCGATCTGCCCCTTCCTGCGCGCGTCACGCAGCTTCTTCTGGCTCGGCGGGAGGGTTTTTTCCTCGCTCGAATCGCCGCTCATCGCAGGAACGGCCCGATCGCCCCGTCGACGCCGCGGATCGTGCCGATCTCGGCGCCCGCATAGTCGAACAGGTAGCCAGCATAGGCCATCATGAAGAGCACGACGGCGACGTTCTTCACCGTCGGCGCGAGGTCGTTGGCGTTGAGCTGGGGGGCGAAGCGGCCGATCAGCATGACGCAGAGGTCGAGGAGCAGCATCAGCACGATCACCGGCCCACCGACGAGCAGAGCCGTGCGCAGCACCCGGTCGACGAGACGGGCGAGCCCCATCATCGCGTCGAGGTCGGCGGCGGGCAGGAAGCGCTGGATCGGCCACAGCCCGTAGCTGCCGTAGAGGGTCTCCACCAGGGTGTTGAGGCCATCCGCGGCCACGAAGATCGTGATCCCCAACAGCCCGAGGAACAGCCCGAGGGCCGAGGCCTGCGACTTGGTCGTCGGATCGACCGGCGCGACCTCGTTCGAGATGCCGCGCTGGGTGTCGATCAGCTCGCCCACCGACTGGATCGCCCAGAACGGGATGCCGACCACGAAGCCGATCAGCACGCCGACGAACAGCTCCTTCAGGGCCACCAGGACGAGGCGCACGACCTGCACGTCGGCGCCGACCGGGGCCAGGCTCTGCTGGCTGTAGCCGAGGACCGGGAAGGCCAGGCCGAAGGCGAGGCCGAGCCGGATCAGCGTTCCCATCTCGGCGCGGGTGAAGACCGGCAGGATCAGGAGGATCCCCGCCGGCCGGGCCATGCCCAGGGACGCCGCGGTGACCCAGCGCATGGCCTCCGTGAACAGCGTGGTCAGGCTGGCGAGGGTGGCGGGGTCGGTCGCGCTCGCCATCGCGGCGGTCAGCCCGGGCTCGTGAGCGCGGGAAATTCCGTGAAGACCTGCTTGGCGCCCTCGATGAGCGGTGCCGAGAGCAGCGGCACGAACAGCGCCAGCACCGCCACCACGACGAGGAGCTTCACCGTCTGCGGCAGGGTCTGGTCCTGGATCTGGGTCGCGGCCTGGAGGATGCCGACGATGAGCCCGACGACCAGGGCCGCCGCGAGCGGCGGCAGGGTGAGCGTCATGAACTGCGCCAGGGCGTTCTTGACGTGCAGCAGGATGCCGGACTGGTCCATGGGGCGCCTCTGGGTGGCCTGCGTCTCGCCTCAGCCGGGAACCGCGTAGCTCAGCACGAGGCCGTGCATCAGCCGCGACCAGCCGTCGATGGCGATGAACAGGAACAGCTTGAAGGGAACCGAGATCACCGTGGGGGAGACCATCGACATGCCCATCGCCATCAGGATCGTCGTCACCACGAGGTCGATGACGATGAAGGGCAGGTAGAGCAGGAAGCCGATCTCGAAAGCCCGTTTCAGCTCCGAGATCAGGAACGAGGGCACGAGGATCTGCAGGTCGTCCGGCCCGGCGCTGCCGCGCGCGCCCTCCGGCCAGACCCGCTGCGTCGCGTCGAGGAAGAACTGGCGCTGCTCCGGGCTGGTGAAGCGCGAGAGATAGTCGCGCACCGGCTCCTGGGCGCGCCTTCCCGCCTTCAGCCAGTCGTCCACCGTCTGGTAGGTCAGCTGCGGGTCGGTGGCGCGCTGGAACACCTGCTCGGCGACTGGGGAGGAAATGTAGACGGTCAGGATCAGCGCCGCGCCGTAGAGCACGATGTTGGGCGGCACCTGCTGCGTGCCGAGGGCGTTGCGCACCAGGAACAGCACGATGGAAATCTTCATGAAGGCCGTCGTCGTCACCACGACGAAGGCCATCAGCCCGAGCCCGAGGGTGACGGCGACGAGGGCGAGGATGCCCGGCTGAACTTCGGCCATCGTCGCGATCAGTCCCGCCCGAACAGGCGCACCACGCGCACCCCGATCCGCTCGCCGACCTCCACGATCTCGCCCCGGCCGATCCGCACGCCGTTGGCGACGAGGTCGACGGGCTGTGCGGGATCGAGGCCGAGATCGAAGACGTGCCCCTCGCCGATGCCCTTCAGCTCGCCGAGGCCGAGCGTGCGGCGGCCGAGCTCGAAGGTCAGGGAGACGCCGACAGTGTCGAGCCCCGCCTCCGGCATCCCCGACCCCTCGACGGCCGCACCCGTGCCCGCCTGAACCTGCGTCATCGCCGCGTCCCCGCTCGCCGCCGCAGGATCTAACGCGGCCGGACCAAACGGCGTCCTTAGCGTCGATGTGTGACAATCCGTGCGCGCGACCGCGACGAGGCCGTCTCCAAGCACGACGCGGATCTCGCCGCTCGCGGGATGCCACAGGTCGGGCAGCACGGCGTCGCCGGGCTCAAGGCCCGCGAGTTGTCGCGCGGTCAGGCGGACATGGCCGGCGACGAACCGCAGCACGACCGGCAGGGCGGAGAGCACCGCGGCGCGCGGGGGCGCCGCCTCGATCAGGGCGAGCACCGCCGCGAGCCGGCGCGATCCCGGCGCGGCGGGCGACGGGGGCCCGAGATCGAGCTGCGCCCGGAAGGGCTCGCCGGTGAGGTGCCCCTCGACGAGCAGCGTCATGTGTCCGGAGGACGCCTCGGAGCTGGCCCTGACGGAGGCGACCGCGAGTGTCGTCCCGGTGATTCGCTCGGCGGCGGCGAGGAGCGGCGCCAGTGCCAGCTCGACCAACAGGGAGCCGGCGGGCTCCCCGGGCAGCCCCGGAAGGTCGTGCTGGATCGCCCGCGCCAGCCGGTCGAGGACCGTGCCGGGCAGGCGCAGGACGAGCCGCTCGCCGGCGGCGTCGAGGACGAGGTCGACCGCGCCTGCGACCGCCGGGACGGGATCGAGCCGGATGGCCCCGGGCGCGAGCCGCAGGGACAGCCCCTCGACCACGACCTCCACGGGCTCCCGCGGGCGGGCGAGCCGGTTGAGGAGGGCGGCGGTGGCGGTGCAGACGCGGGTGCGGGGCCGGTGGCGCGGCACCGCCGGCGCGTCGATGCGGGGCATCGCGTCGACGCGGGGCGTCGCGGACACGCTCATGCCGCGTCTCCCGGCCGGCCGAGCCGCATCAGGATCTCGTCCTCGGCCTCGCGCTCGTCGGCCCGCTCCGCGAGGGAGCGCCGGCGATCCAGGATCCGGCCGCGCGCGCGCTCCCACTTGCGGGTCTCGCGCCCGCGGCGCGCCAGGACGGCGAGGGCCGCGTCCTGCGCCGCCCGTGCGCCCGACGCCGCCTCGGCCTCGGCGGCGGCCTGCGCGCGGGCGGCCTCGACCGTCTCGCCGAGGGCCGCCAGGGCGGCGCGGCGCTCCTCCAGGGCGGCGAGCGGAATCGCGCCGCCCGCCGTCAGCCCGGCATAGACCGCCCGCTCACCCCTGGCCTGCGCGGCCTCGCGGTCCAGCACCTCCTGCCGGGCGCCGGCCTCCGCCGCCTCGGCGGCGCGGCGCCGCTCGGCTGCCGCGCGGGCGGCGCGGGCGGCGTCGGCCTCGCGGCGCTCGCGCAGGGCCGCGAGGCGGGCGAGGTCGGCGGGCCTCACGCGGCGAGCCGCTTCATCCATGCGATCGTCTCCTCGAAGGGGGTGGTCTCGGCTTCCGCCTGGCGCAGGAAGGCGCGCAGGTCGCCGATGCGGGCGATGGCCGCGTCGGTGAGCGGATCGGAGCCCGCCTTGTACTCGCCGACCTGCACCAGGAACTCGGCCTCGGCGTAGCGGGCGAGCAACTCGCGCCAGCGCGCGGCCGCCTTCAGGTGATCGGCGGCGGCGACCGCGGTCATCACGCGGGAGCGGCTGGTGAGCACGTCGACCGCCGGATAATGCCCCGACGCCGCGAGCGCGGGCGAGAGCACGATGTGGCCGTCGAGGATGCCGCGGGTCTCCTCGGCGATCGGGTCGCCGGCCCCGTCGCCCTCGACGAGGACGGTGTAGAAGGCGGTGATCGAGCCGCGCTCGCCGGGCCCGGCCCGCTCCATCAGGCCCGGCAGGCTGGCGAAGACGGAGGGCGGGAAGCCGCGCCGGGTCGGCGGCTCGCCCGCCGCCAGGCCGATCTCGCGCAGGGCCCGGGCGAAGCGGGTCACGGAATCCATCATCAGCACGACCCGCCGGCCGGCATCGCGGAACGCCTCGGCGATGGCGGTGGCGGCCTGCGCCGCCTGGACCCGCTCGACGGCCGACCGATCGGAGGTCGAGACCACCAGGACGCTGCGGGCCATGCCCTCGGGCCCGAGATGGCGCTCGACGAATTCGCGCACCTCGCGCCCGCGCTCGCCGATCAGGGCGATCACGCAGACATCCGCCTGCGCGCCCTTCACGATCTGCGCCAGCAGCGAGGACTTGCCGCCGCCGGGCTCGCCGTAGATGCCGAGGCGCTGGCCCTCGCCGACGGTGAGCAGGCCATCGATCACCCGCAGGCCGAGCGGCATCGGCCGGGCGACGAGCTGGCGCGTGAGCGGGTTCGGCGCCGGCCCGCGCAACGGGCGGGTCGGGGAGTCGTCGAGGCACGCGCCACCGTCGAGGGGCCGGCCCCGGCCGTCCAGGATGCGCCCGAGCAGGCTCTCGCCCACCGGCACCTCGACCATGCGCCCGGTCGGCACGACCTCGACCCGGCCCGACAGACCTTCGATGCCGCCGATCGGCGTCAGCAGGGCCGTCTCGCCCGCCAGGCCCACCACCTCGGCTTCCAGCGCGAGGCCGCCGCGCCCGTCCTCCAGCCGGCACAGCTCGCCGACCCGGACGCCCGGCACGACGGCGTGGATCATCGTGCCGACGGCGCGGGTGACGTGGCCGCGCAGGGGCCGCGTCTCGACCGCGCGCGCCGCCTCGCGCAGGCGCGGCAAGGCTTGTGCGAGGGGTGCTTGTGCGAGGACGCCCGCGGCTCCCCGCGGATCGGATGGTGCCGCGCTCACGACAGGCCCTCCCCGGCCGGAGTGCCGGCGGCCGCGAGGCCCGCCCGCAACGCCCGCAGCTGCGCCTCGATGCCGAGTTCCACGCTGCCGACGGCACTGCGCAGGCAGCATTCGCCGGGGCGGAGCATCGGGTCGGCCTCGATCCGCACGGCGCCCGCGTCGATGCCGTCGAGCCCGGCCCTGACCGTCTCCACGTCGCCCGGTGCGACGCGCAACGTCGCCTCCGCGTCGGGGCGCAGACGCCCGACGGCCTGGCGCACCGCGCGGACGAGGGCATCGCCCGGCTCGAACGCGCCGAGGATCTCGGCGACGAGGCCGTGGACGAGGGCGGGCAGCTCCCGTTCCAGCGCGGCGAGATAGGCGGTGGCGCGGGCGGCGGTCTCGGCGACGCGGCGTGCGCCCTCCTCCTCGCCCGCTCCCCGGCCCTCGGCCTGCGCCCGGGCGCGCTCGCGCTCGACGAGGTCGCGGGCCCAGGCGCGTGTCTCGACGGCGTGCCGGTGCGAGGCGGCGAGCCCGGCGCGGGCGTCGCTCCAGATGCCGATCTCGGCGGCGCGGACGATGGGTCCGGTCGGCCGCAGGCGCGGGGCGATCGGCTGGGCGCGTTCAGTCATCGGTGCTCCCCTCATCGGTGCTCTCCCGCATGTCGCGCTCCACCAGCGCCAGGATGTCGGCGGCGACCCCGGCGAGCGTCGGATCGATCGGGCGTCGCTCCGCGGGCGTGCCGGGCGGCAGCGCGAGCAGCACCGCTCGCCGCAGGGACTCCGGTTGACCGTCGAGCCACGCGCCGAGGCAAGCATGGCCGTCGTGCAGGATCGCGCCGGCGAGATCGCCGCCATCGTCCCGCAGGTCCATCCGCGCGCCATGGCGCAGGCCGAGGGCGTGGGCCTCACGCCCGATCGCCGCGATGAGCGCCGTCGCCGCCGGGCCGGACAGCACTGCCCGCAGCGCGCGGCCGTGCAGCACGGCGCCCGCGCGGCGTGCCGCCGCGTCGGGATCGGCGACGAGCCAGGCGTGACCGGCGTCGCCCGCCGCCCCGTCGCGGCCGAGCCGCGCATCGAGGCGCTCGCGCAGGCGCCCGCAGGCGAGGAGCCGCGCGACGACGGCGTCGGACAGGCGCGGATCGAGAGCGGCGCGCACGCGGTCGGGATGGACGGATCCGCTCATCGGCTCAGGCCGCCCGCTTGAGCGCGACGGCCGGGCGCTTGGCCGGGGGCGGCAGGGCGCCATCGGCCGGCTCCAGCCTCTCCAGGGCGCCGGGGACGGCCTCGCGGCTGTCCGCGCCGGCGCGGCGGCGGCGCATCACCCAGTACCCCGCCCCGGCGAGCGCGAGGGCGGCACCGGCGCCGCCGAGACCGGCCACGAGCGGACCCGGCCCTTCCATCCGGACCGCCTGGGGAGCCGATGCCTGGACCGGGGCAGCGGCCGCGAGGGAGCCGGCGCTCGGCGCACGGTCGACGGGCACGAACACCACCGAGACCTTCTCGTAGCTCAGGCCCTCGATGCTGTTGGCGACCAGCATCTTGATCTGGGGCAGCAGGGACTTGAGCGGCGCCCCCTGGTCGTGGCGGATGAAGACCGAGGCCGAGGACGGCGTCGCGTCCTGCTTCAACAGGTCGTTCTTCGGCAGCACGACGTGGATCCGCGCCGAGAGGACGCCGTCGATGCTGGAGATGGTCTTCGACAGCTCCTCGCTGAGCGCGTAGACGTAGCGTGCCCGCTCCTCGGTCGGCGAGGCGATCAGGCCGCCGCCCTTGAACACCTCGCCCATATTGGCGAAGCTCTGGCGCGGGTAGCCGCCGGCCTTCAGCGCCTCGACGGCCTGGGCGAAGCGCCCCTCCTCGACCTGCACGCTGATCGTGCCGTCCTTGGCGCCGGCGCGGCTCGCCGCGATGCCCTTGTCGAGCAGCAGGGCGACCATCTCGTTGGCCTCGCGCTCGGAGAGCTTGGTGTAGAGGTCGGTCTTGCAGGCACCGAGCCCGATCGCCAGGACCGTGATCAGCGCGACGGTCCGCAGGCGCCGCGGGCGCGGCGTCGGGACGTTCGGGCGGGGGTGCGGCCAGAGGATCGGCATGGGGATCTCCGTCTTTGCGCGTCGGGTCGGGCTCGGACGGTGCGTCAGCCCGAGGAGAGCAGCTTGTTGAGCGACCCGGTGAAACTGCCGGTGGTCTTGGTGACGAGCGAAACCTGCACGACCTGCCCGCTGACTTGCTCCAGCTGGCGCATCATCCCGTCGAAGCCGGGATTGCTGCTCTGGCCGGGCTGCGTGGTCGGGTGGCCGGCGATCTCGGGCCCGCGAGGGGCGTCCGGGCGCATCGGCGATTCGGCCGGACCGGGCTGGCGGGTGGCGACCTTGAGGGTCGGGCCGTCGGGCGCCGCGCCCGCCGGCCCGGGACGGCTGCGCCAGGCGACGTCGCCGCTCTGGACGCGGTCGAGGCCGTCGAGCACCCGGTGCCCGATCGAATCGCCCGACCCGCGCGGAGACGCCCGCACTTCCGCGGGAACCGGACGGGTCGGCGCGTCGGGGCCGCCCGCGCGCGGCTCGGCGGAGGCTTCGCGCACCGGCGGGGTCGAGGACGGGGCGGGGTTCTGCGCCGCGCCCGCGGCGTTGCCGAGCGCCGGACCGAAATCGACCGCCTCGGCGCCGCGGACGGGACCTGCCCCGCCGACGCCGCCCAGGCCGCTCGCAACCGCTTCCACTGCCATGGCCATTCCTCGAGACGCGCTGCCGGAGGGGTCGAGGGTCAGTCGCCCGTTCGACGACGGCGCCGCGATCCCCGGTGAAGACGATGCGAAGGCTAGCCGCCTGACCTGACGACCACCTGACCAGGGGCGCTCCCCCGCTGCCGGGCCCGGCCGGGACGGCCGGGGTTGTGCGCGCTACATCCGTCGCGCGCGAAGGCGGCAGTAGGAGGCGACCGGATGATGCTCTCGGCGATCTGGGGCGGGGTTTTGGCGGCGGGGCTCGGCTACGTCGTGTCCGGCTGGCCCGGCGCGCTCGTCGGCCTCGCCCTAGGCGCGCTGCTCACGCTGCTGCTGTTCGGGCCGGGACGGGAGGCCCTGTCGGGGGTCGGGCGCTGGCTCGACCGATGGACGATCTGACCGCCGCGTCTCCATGGTCACCTCCATGCGGGCGATGCGCGCGAGGAAGAGGCGCAGCAAGGCCCCGTCGACGGTGCACACGATCCCGAGCATCGCGAGGTTGAAGGCGGCGGGCTGCGGCAACAGGGCCGTTGCGGCAGCCGCCGCGAGACACACACCCGCATTGTGGGCGGCGTGCAGGGCGATGTTCCGCAGCAGCGGGCGGCTGCGATGGGAGAAGTAGGCGGCCGAGAGCATCGTCTGCACCGCCAGCGAACTCAACCCCCGAGGGTGGCGCGACATCTCCGGGATGCTGAGCCGAAGCTGACGATTGCGCGGCGCGACGCAGCCGGCCGTCAGCGCAGCGTCGCAAATCCTTCGTAAAGCGAAGGACGGCAAGGGAGAACCGGAATGCGCAGCAGGGTTCGAGACGGCGGGCGCGCCCGCCGCGCGCGGCTGACCGCTGCGGCCGCGGCGCTCGCGGCCCTGTCGATGCCCCTGGCCGCGGGGCGGATCGAGGCGGCATCGCTCAAGCTGCCGACGACGCCCTACCGCTACACCGTGATCGACCAGGACCTTCCCGCCGCCCTCCAGGAACTCGGCAGCAACCTCGCCGTGAAGGTCAATGTCAGCCCCGAGGTGAAGGGCCGGATCCAGGGCCGGATGCCCGAGGGCACCGCGCAGGAGTTCCTCGACCGGCTGGCCGCGACCTACAATCTCGAATGGTACTTCGACGGCAGCGTCCTCTCCATCACCTCGGCGCGCGAGAACCGCACCCAGCTGCTCGTGCTCAGCCCGATCCCCTTCGACCGGCTGAAAGGGGCCCTCGACGCGCTCGAGATCAGCGACCCGCGCTTCCCGATGCGGCCCGCGCCGGGCAAGGGCGTGGTGATGGTCTCGGGCCCGCCGCGCTACGTCGCCCTGGTGGAGCAGACCCTGGCCGGCCTCGTCGCCGAGGAACAGGCCCGGCCGAAGCCGGCCGCGGAGGCCGCCAAGGCACCCCTGCCGTCACCGCCCCCGAAGGTCACGACGCTCACGGTCTACCGCGGCGGTCAGATGACCGTGTTCCGCGACGGGCGCCCCGAACGGCTGATCGGCCCCGAGGCGGAGCCGCCGGCCCGCGGCGAGGCCGGCGCGGCGCCGGCTCCTGCGGTTTCCGTGCCCGGCAGCGCGGCGCCCGTGCGGCCCTGAGAGCCTTCTTGCTCCCATCCTGCTCCGATCGACGGACCTCGACCCGTCGCATCGTCCGCGCGCCGGCGCGCGGCGCCGGATTGTCGATGCCGCCGGAGCCGATCGAACAGGCCCTGAGATGGGCGAACTGTTCTTTCCGCACGAAATAATTCCCCGTCAGGTTCTCGAAAGCTCGCCTCCCTAGAGCGTTTTCCGTTCATG
>NZ_LABX01000303.1 GCF_001043915.1 Methylobacterium aquaticum
CGATCGGCTACCTCGCCTACGATCTTGGGGCGAGCCTGGAGCGGGTGGCGCCGCCGGCGCGCCGGGCCGGCCTCGCCGACGACCTCGCGGTCAACCTCTATGCCACGATCGTCGCCTAGGCCGCGTCCGATCTCGACGCGCTGGAGGCGCTCTTGCGCGGCCCCGAGCCGGCCTCGGAGGCGGCCCCGGTTCCGCCCCTCGCCTGGCGCTCGAACTTCACCGCGGAGAGTTATGCCCGGGCGGTCGATCGCGTGCGCGACTACATCCGGGCCGGCGACATCTACCAGGCCAACATCGCTCAGCGCTTCGAGGCGGCGCTGCCGCCGGGCTTCGACGCCTTCGCGTTCTACCGCCGCCTGCGGGTGCTAAATCCCGCCCCCTTCGCGGCCTATCTCGAGATCGACGGCCTCACCCTGGCCTCCTCCTCGCCCGAGCGCTTCCTGCGCCTCGACGGCCGGCAGGTCGAGACGCGGCCGATCAAGGGCACGGCCCGGCGCGCGACCGATCCGGCCGAGGACCGGGCCCGGGCCGAGGCGCTCGCCGCCAATCCCAAGGAGCGGGCCGAGAACGTGATGATCGTCGATCTCCTGCGCAACGACCTGTCGCGGATCTGCGCACCCCACAGCGTCGCGGTGCCGACCCTGTGCGGGCTCGAGACCTATGCGGGGGTCCATCACCTCGTCTCGGCGGTCACCGGCACGCTCAAGGCGGGGACGGACGGGCTCGACCTCCTCGCCGCGACCTTCCCGGGCGGCTCGATCACCGGGGCGCCGAAGCTGCGGGCGATGGACATCATCACGGAGATCGAGGGCGACGCCCGCGAGGTCTATTGCGGGGCGATTGGCTGGATCGGGTTCGACGGCAGCCTCGACACCAGCATCGCGATCCGCACGGTGATGCTCGACGCGCGCCGCGCCGTGCTCCAGGCCGGCGGCGGGGTCACCCTGCTGTCGGACCCCGAGGCCGAATACCGCGAGACCCTGACCAAGGCCGAGCGGGTCTTCGCGGCCTTCCCGAGCGGGGAGCGATCATGATCCTCGTCATCGACAATTACGATTCCTTCGTCTTCAACGTCGTGCGCTACCTTGAGGAACTGGGCGCCGCGGTGCGGGTGGCGCGCAACGACGCCCTCGACGTGGCGGGCATCCGGGCGCTGGAGCCGGAGGCCGTGGTGATCTCGCCGGGGCCGTGCAGCCCGACGGAGGCCGGGGTGTCGCTCCCCGTCATCCGGGACCTGTCGGGCGAGGTGCCGCTGCTCGGCGTCTGCCTCGGCCACCAATGCATCGGGGCGGCTTTCGGCGGCCGGGTCGAGCGGGCCCGGCAGCCGCTCCACGGCCACGCGACGCCGATCACCCATGGCGGGGAGGGGCTGTTTCGCGGCCTCCCGACCCCGCTCACCGTCGCGCGCTACCATTCGCTGATCGTGACGCCCGCACCCGGCATGGCGGAGCATCTGAGCGTCGACGCCGTCTCGCCCGAGGGCGAGGTGATGGCGCTGTCCCACCGGCTTCACCCGACCTACGGCGTGCAGTTCCACCCGGAATCGGTGCTGACCGAGCACGGGCACGCCCTGTTCGGCAATTTCCTCGCTCTCGCCCGGCGCTGGCATGCGGAAGGAGGAGCACGGCGTGCTGTGGCGTGACGGAGAGATCCACGCGGGCACGGTCCTGCCCTTCGACATGGCCGATCGCGGCCTGCTGCTGGGCGACGGGGTGTTCGACACCGCGCTCGCCCTCGGCGGCCAGGTGGTGGAGGAGGCGGCGCATCTGGCGCGCCTCGCCGCCGCCGCCGCCGCGTTGGGCTTCGCCCTCGACCTCGCCGAGGCCCGCACGGCGATGCGGGCGGTGGCGGCGCTCCATCCGCGCGCCGCGATCCGCACCACCGCCACCCGCGGCCCCGGCCCGCGGGGCCTGCGCCCGCCGGCGGCGGCGAACCCCGTCCTGTGGGCCACCGCCGCGCCGCTGCGGCCCGGCACGGCCTTTGCCGAGGTCTCCCTCGGCTGGAGCGCGATCCGCCGCAACGAGACCTCGCCGGCCTCCCGCCACAAGACGCTCGGCTATCTCGACGCGGTGCTCGCCGCCGAGGCGGCGTCGCGGGACGGCCATGACGAGGCGCTCTTCCTCAACACCGCGGGGCGGGTGGCCTGCGCCGGCACCGGCACCCTGTTCGCGGTCTCCGGCCGCAGGCTCGTGACGCCGCCCCTCGGCGAGGGGGTGCTGGCCGGCATCGTGCGCGCCCGGGTGCTGGCCCTGGCCCCCGGCCTCGGTCTCGACGCGGCCGAGCGGCCGGTGACGCCCGACGACCTGGCGCGGGCGGAGGCGGCGTTCCTCACCAACTCCCTGCGGCTGATCGCGCCGGTGCGGCGCATCGGCGAGCAGGACTATCCCGGCGCCGGGCATCCCGCGGTGGCGGCGTTGCGCGCGGCCCTGTCGCGGGCGATCGCGCGGACCTGCGGGATGGCGGTGGAGGGCTGACGGCGCCGCCACGCCAACCCTCACCGCAGAGGGGGGAGGGGTTTCGCGCGCCGGTCAGCCGACGCGCGACGGCCGGGATCCGGCGCTCACTCGCGCTCGGCCATCCGATGCCGCAGCTCGGCCACCTGGACCACCTCCCGCGCATAGGCCAGGCCGAGATCGGTCCACAGGACGCGCAGGGCCGCTTCCTCGGCCTCGGCCGGCAACCCGAGGCGCCGGCATTCGTCCAGCGCAGCCAGCTGCTGGTCGACGGCGCAGCAGGCTTGCGCAACCGTCCGTCGTTCCGCCGACGACTGGGATTCCGGCGCCACGCCCCCTCCGAACCGACCGTCACGACGGCGTCGCGCACCGACGGTCTGTCTGAAACCAGACACGACCCGCACCCGGATGGCAACCACCCGGAAGGTTACACGAGGGTGCGTCCCATTGGCGTGGGCCTTGCGGACACGATCGGAAACCCGCCAGAAGTGGCGAGGCCGGGCCGTGCGAGGCCCTCGAGGATCGGAGAGCAGAGCATGACACGCGCGTCCCTGGCGGTGGTTCTCGGTGCCGCGACCGCCCTGGCGACCAGCCTGCCGGCCGGCGCCAAGACGCTGGTCTACTGCTCCGAGGGCAGCCCGGAGAATTTCTATCCGGCGGTGAACACCACCGGCACCTCGTTCGATGCCGGCTCCCAGATCTATTCCAACATCGTCAATTTCGAGCGCGGCACCACCAACGTGGTGCCGGACCTCGCCGAGAAGTGGGACGTGTCCGAGGACGGCAAGACCTACACCTTCCACCTGCGAAAAGGCGTGAAGTGGCACGCCAACAAGATCTTCAAGCCGACCCGCGACTTCAACGCCGATGACGTGATCTTCTCGTTCGAGCGGCAATGGAAGGAGACCCACCCGTTCTTCCGGGTGACCAGTTCCAATCACACGTATTTCAACGACATGGGGCTGCCGAAGCTGCTGTCGTCGATCGAGAAGGTGGATGACTACACAATCCGCTTCACCCTGACCCAGCCCGAGGCGCCGTTCCTCGCCGACCTCGCGATGCCCTTCGCGGCGATCCAGTCGCAGGAATACGCCGACGCGATGATGAAGGCCGGCACGCCGGACAAGCTCGACCAGGAGCCGATCGGCACCGGGCCGTTCTACCTCTTGCAATACCAGAAGGACGCGATCGTCCGGTACCGCGCCTTCCCGCAATACTATGCCGGCAAGGCCGCCCTCGACGACCTCGTCTTCGCGATCACGCCGGATTCGTCGGTGCGCTGGGCCAAGCTCCAGAAAGGCGAATGCCACGTCATGCCGTACCCGAACCCGGCCGACGTCGACGCGATGCGCAAGGACCCGAACGTCCAGGTGCTGGAGCAGCCCGGCCTCAACGTCGGCTACCTCGCCTACAACACCCAGAAGAAGCCGTTCGACGACGTGCGCGTGCGCAAGGCGCTGAATCGGGCGATCAACAAGAAGGCGATCATCGACGCCGTTTATCTGTCGACCGGCGTCGCCGCCAAGAACCCGATCCCGCCGACCCTGTGGTCCTACAACGACGCGATCAAGGACGACCCCTATGATCCGGAAGGCGCCAAGGCGCTGCTCGCGGAGGCGGGCGTCGGCAACGGCTTCTCGATGGACCTGTGGGCGATGCCGGTGCAGCGGCCCTACAACCCGAACGCCCGGCGCATCGCCGAGCTGATGCAGGCCGATCTCGCCAAGATCGGCGTGAAGGCCGAGATCAAGTCCTATGAATGGGGCGAGTACCGCAAGCGCATCCAGGAGGGCGAGCACCAGACCGCGATGTTCGGCTGGACCGGCGACAACGGCGATCCGGACAACTTCCTGCACACCCTGCTCGGCTGCGCCGCGGCACAGAAAGGCGGCGGCAACGCCGCCAAGTGGTGCGACAGGAGCTACGACGACCTCGTCACCAAGGCCAAGACCATCAGCGACAAGGCCAAGCGCACCAAGCTGTACGAACAGGCGCAGGTCGTGTTCAAGGAACAGGCACCCTGGTTCACCATCGCGCATGCGGTGCAGCTGAAGCCGGTCCGCAAGGAGGTGGTGGACTTCAAGCTCTCGCCGTTCGGCCGCCACACCTTCTACGGCGTCAGCCTCAAATAGCGATCCGGTCGACGCGACCCTGTTTCCCCTACGGCATCGATCCGACGTCCGGACGATTCGTTCCGGACGTCGGATCGCCAGCCCGCGCGGTGGACCCGTGGGCTCCACACGCCTGAGCGAAGCCGACGTCTGCATCGCGAAGCGATCAGTCGGACATCGTATGACACCCTCCGGGTCATCCCGGGCTCCGCGGTCGCGGCGCCGGAATGCCCCCAAGGGTGGCAATCCTGCCGGAGAGATCCCGCCGAATCCCGATGCCGACATGCATTGCCAGCCTTCGTCGATGCGTCGCATCCTGAGCCGTTCACGAAAGGCGCGTTCGTGCTCCGCTTCCTCCTGACCCGCGCGTCCCTGGTGATCCCGACCTTCCTGGGGATCACCCTGGTGGCGTTCTTCCTGATCCGTCTGGTGCCCGGCGACCCGATCGAGACGATGGCTGGGGAGCGGGGCATCGATCCCGCGCGACACGCGGCTTTGCGCGCGGAGTACGGCTTCGACAAGCCGCTGCTCGTGCAATACGGGATCTATCTCGAACGGCTGGCCCATGGCGATCTCGGCCGCTCGATCAGCACCAAGGAGCCGGTGATCGCCGAGTTCGCCAGCCTGTTCCCGGCGACCGTCGAACTCGGTGTCTGCGCGATCCTGTTCGCGCTCCTCGTCGGCCTGCCGGCCGGCATCCTGGCGGCGCTCAAGCGCAACTCGGTCTTCGACCACGGGGTGATGGGGCTGTCGCTCACCGGCTACTCGATGCCGATCTTCTGGTGGGGCCTGCTGCTGATCCTGCTCTTCTCGGTGCAGCTCGGCTGGACGCCGGTCTCGGGCCGCATCGACGTGCAGTACTTCATCGAGCCGGTGACCGGCTTCCTGCTGATCGACACGCTGCTCTCCGACGAATCCGGCGCCTTCGCCTCGGCCCTGTCGCATCTGATCCTGCCGGCGGTGGTGCTCGGCACGGTGCCGCTCGCGGTCATCGCCCGCATGACCCGCTCGGCGATGCTCGAAGTGCTCGGCGAGGATTACATGCGCACCGCCCGCGCCAAGGGCCTGCCGGCCTGGCGCATCGTCGGGCTGCATGGCTTGCGCAACGCCCTGATCCCGGTCGTCACCGTGATCGGCCTCCAGGTCGGCGTGCTGTTCACCGGTGCGATCCTGACCGAGACGATCTTCTCCTGGCCCGGCATCGGCAAGTGGCTGATCGAGGCGATCGGCCGGCGCGACTATCCCGTCCTCCAGGGCGGCATCCTGTTGATCGGCGCGGTGGTGATGGCGGTGAACCTCCTCGTCGACCTCGCCTATGGCCTCGTGAATCCCCGCATCCGGCACGCCCGATGAGCGCCGACTTTCTGGACATTCCCGCCGCGCCTGCCGGCCCGCCACACCCGTTGGCCGAGTTCTGGGCGAGCTTTCGCGCCAATACCGGCGCGGTGATCGGCCTCGGCCTGATCGTGGCGGTGCTGCTGATGGCGGTCTTGGCCGACGTCATCGCCCCGCACCTGCCGAACCTCACCAACGACGCCGCCTTCCTCAAGCCTCCGTTCTGGCAGGCGGGCGGCTCGCTCACCTATCCGCTCGGCACCGACGCGATCGGCCGCGACATCCTCTCGCGCCTGATCCATGGGGCGCGGCTGTCGCTCTCGATCGGCGTCGCCGTCGTCACGGTGTCGATCCTGGTCGGCACGATGCTGGGGCTCGTCGCGGGCTTTGTCGGCGGCGCCATCGGCATCGTCATCATGCGGGTGATGGACATCATCCTGACCCTGCCGTCGCTGCTGCTCGCCATCGTCATCGTGGCGATCCTCGGCCCCGGGCTGATGAACGCCATGCTGGCGGTCGCCGTGGTGGTGCTGCCGCATTACGTCCGCATCGCCCGCGCGGCGGTGATCGCGGAAAAATCGAAGGACTACGTCACCGCGGCGCGGGTCAGCGGGGCCGGGCCATTGCGGCTGATGGTGGGGGAGGTGCTGCCGAACTGCGCCGCGCCGCTCATCGTCCAGGCGTCGCTCGGCGTCTCGACGGCGATCCTCGACGCGGCGGCCCTCGGCTTCCTGGGGCTCGGCGCCCAGCCGCCCGCGCCGGAATGGGGCACGATGCTGGCGGATGCTCGCGAATTCGTGCTCCGCGCCTGGTGGGTGGTGACCTTCCCGGGGCTCATCATCCTGGTCACGGTGCTCGCCTTCAACCTCGTCGGCGACGGGCTCCGCGACGCCCTCGACCCCAAGCTGAAGCGGTGAGGCGCCCGATGCCGCTCCTCGAGATCCAGAACCTCTCCGTCGCGTTCCCGTCCGCGGGCGGGACGCTCCGCGCCGTCGACGGCGTCAGCCTGACCCTGGAGGAGGGGGAGGTGCTCGGCGTCGTCGGCGAGTCGGGCTCGGGCAAGAGCGTGACCATGATGGCGCTGATGGGCCTCGTCGCCTATCCGGGCCGGGTCTCCGCCGACCGCCTCGCCTTCGCCGGTCGCGACCTGATCGGGATGCCCGCCCGCGAGCGCCGCCGCCTCACCGGCCGCGACGTGGCGATGATCTTCCAGGAGCCGACCACCAGCCTCAATCCCTGCTTCACGATCGGCTTCCAGATCACCGAGTCGTTGCGCCAGCATCTCGGCCTCGACCGCAAGGCGGCCAAGCGCCGGGCGATCGACTTGCTGGAGCAGGTCGGCATCCCGGCGGCCGAGAGCCGGCTGTCGGCCTATCCGCACCAGCTGTCGGGGGGCATGAACCAGCGGGTGATGATCGCCATGGCGATCGCCTGTAACCCCAAGCTCCTCATCGCCGACGAGCCGACGACCGCGCTCGACGTCACCATCCAGGCCCAGATCCTCGACCTGCTGCTCTCGCTCCAGCGCGAGCGCGGCATGGCTTTGGTGCTCATCAGCCACAACATGGGCGTGGTCGCCGAGACCGCCGACCGGATGATGGTGATGTATGCCGGCCAGGTGATGGAGGAAAGCCGCGCCGACGCGCTCTTCGCCAACCCCCAGCACCCCTATACCGCGGCCCTGCTGGCGGCGCTCCCCGAGCGCAGCGAGGGCGGGCGGCTGTCCACCATCCCGGGCGTGGTGCCGGGGCTCTACGACCGGCCGCGCGGCTGCCTGTTCGCGCCGCGCTGCACCGACGCCACCGATCACTCCCGCACCGAGCGGCCGGCCCTGCGCGCCTGGCAGGGCGGCTCCGTGCGCTGCCACTATCCCCTCGGCGAGCCCTCCCGCGACGCCCGCATCCGCCAGGACCGCCCTGTTTCCACCGTCGCGGAGGCAACCCGGTGAACGCCCCCGTCGTCGTCGCCAACGGTCTGCGCCAGACCTACGAGATCCGCCGCGGGCTGTTTCGCAAACCGGCCCGGCTCCAGGCGGTGGGGGGCATCTCGTTTTCGATCGAGCCCGGCCGGACCCTGGCGGTGGTGGGCGAATCCGGCTGCGGCAAGTCGACCCTCGCCCGGATGGTGACGCTGATCGAGCCGCCCTCCGACGGCGACCTCACCCTCGACGGGATCGACGCCGTCGACACGCCGTCCTCCGAGCGCCGCCGCCTGCGCCGCACCGTGCAGCTGGTGTTCCAGAACCCCTATGGCTCGCTCAATCCGCGCAAGCGCATCGGGGCGATCCTGGAGCAGCCGCTGGCCATCAATACCGGCCTGTCGGGCCCCGAGCGCCGCGAGCGGGTGCGGGCGATGATGGCCAAGGTCGGCCTGCGCCCAGAGCACGATGCGCGCTATCCGCACATGTTCTCCGGCGGCCAGCGCCAGCGCATCGCCATCGCCCGGGCGCTGATGCTGTCGCCCAAGCTCGTGGTCGCCGACGAGCCGGTCTCGGCGCTCGACGTGTCGATCCAGGCCCAGGTGCTCAACCTGTTGGCCGATCTCCAGGCGGAGCTGGGCCTCGCCTACCTGTTCATCTCCCACGATCTCGGGGTCGTCCGCCACATCGCCCACGACGTGCTGGTGATGTATCTCGGGCTGGCCATGGAGCAGGGGCCGAAGGCGGCGATCTTCGCGCGCCCCCTCCATCCCTACACCCGGGCCCTGATGGCGGCGACGCCGGGCGTCGGCCCCCGCACCCGCGAGCGGATCGTGCTGCGGGGCGAGTTGCCGTCGCCCCTCGCGCCCCCGAAGGGCTGCGTGTTTTCCACCCGCTGCCCCCATGCCACCGACCGATGCCGCGAGGAACGGCCGGGCCTGCGGCCTTTGGCGGGACGGGCGGTGGCCTGCCATTATGCGGAGGATGTTTTGGAGGGACTGCCGGAAGACGGACGCGCCCTGGCGGGCTGACGCATCACGGTGTGTTCAACGCCCGGGGGGCTTCGCCGCGCCGCCGCGGGCCCTACCTTCATGAGGATCGGAGGAGCCCAGCGACCGGATCCGTGAGTGAGCCCATCGCGGCGGCCGCGCCGCCCCAGCCCCTGTCCGAGCCGAGCGTGCCGGGCCGTGCCCGCATGCTGGCCTTCCGCACCAGCCTCCGGGTGGCGCGCCTGCGCCACTGGCTCGCCGGCCGGCTGCCGCCCCGGGCCCGCGGGCGGCTCGCCGGGAATGTGCGGGCCGCCGAGCTCGCCGGCCTCGCCTTCGCCTTCCGGGCCCGCGCCGTCGCCATCGTGGTGGTGTCACTGTGGCTCCTGGTCCTCGTGCCCTGGCCGCGCGACCTCTACTATCTCTCCGTCGCCGGGCTGTTCTTTCTCCTCGGCTACCTGCCGTACCGGCTGCGGCACCATCCCCGGGCGGGGCCGATCAAGCTCGCCTTCACGGTGCTCGACATCGCGCTGATGACCACGGCGATCATCATGCCGCCGCCGGCCGGGCTCGGGGTCGACTGGCCGATCCAGACCCGGCTGCGGACCCCGGAATTCCTCTACGTGCTGCTCCTCCTCGGCGAGGCGGCGCTGACCTACTGGCCGGTCGCGGTGCTGTGGACCGGGGCCTGGATCGCGGCGATCTGGTCGCTCGGCGTCTGGCTGGTCTATGGCCGCGCGGACACCGTGCGCTTCGCCGAGGCCGCCCGCGACGGGCCCCTGGGCGCCGAGGCCGCCCTGCGGGTCTTCCTCGACCCGGCCTTCGTCGGCCTGACCCCGCTCTGGACGCAAGTGATCGTCACCAGCCTGTTCACCCTGCTCCTCGCCATCGCGGTGTGGCGGAGCCGGAGGACGATGCTGGCGCAGGTGCGCGCCGAGGTGGTGCGGGCCGACCTGGCCCGCTACGTCTCGCCCGACGTCGCCGACGCGCTCGCCGCCCGGGCCCATGCGGGTTTCGGCGCGCCGCAGACCCGGGTGGTGGCGGTCTTGTTCGCCGACGTGGTCGGGTTCACCAGCATGAGCGAGGATCTGGGGCCGGAACGCGTCTTCGCGCTCCTGCGCGGCTTTCGCGAGCGCAGCTGCAAGGTGGTCTTTCGCCATGCCGGCACCCTCGACAAGTTCCTCGGTGATGGCTTCATGGCGACCTTCGGCGGCCTCGACGGGCGCGGCGACGGCGCCGCCCGGGCGATCGCCTGCGCGATCGACCTTCAGCGCGAGATCGACGCCTGGACCGCCAAGCGCGAGGCCCGCGGGGCGGCGCCGATCCGGGTCGCGGTCGGCGTGCATTGCGGCCCGGTGGTGATCGGCAATATCGGCGCCGACCAGCGGGTGGAGTTCACGGTGATCGGCGACGTGGTCAATGTCGCGAGCCGCCTGCAATCCGCGACCCGCGAGGTCGGCGGCCGGATCCTCGCCTCCGATTGCTGCCTCGCGGCCGCCGGGCCGGAGGCGGCGGCCCGCTTCACCCGCTCGCTCCCGCTCACCTTGCGCGGCCGCACCCGGCCGATCGTGGTGCATGTGGCGGAGTAGGGCGCGAGAGCAGGCCCGTGGCGGAGGAGGGGGTCATACGATGCCCGACTGATCGCTTGGCGATGCGGAGATCGGCTTCGCTCAGGCGTGTGGAGCCCATGGGTCCACCGCGCGGGCTGGCGATCCGACGTCCGGAAGGAATCGTCCGGACGTCGGATCAGCCGCGCTGAAGGATCTCGATGCGGACGCCGTCCGGCCCCTCGAAGAAGGCGATCCGCAGGCCAGGCTTCACGTCGGTGATGCCGGACACCAGGGGGATGCCGCGGGCGGCGAGGTCCGCCACCGTCGCCTCGATGTCCTCGACGCGCAGCCCGAGATGCTCGATGCCGCGATGGGGTGGCACGGCGGCCGGCCCGGTGCCCTCGGGCGCCTGCTCGATGAACATCCGCATCCCGCCGAGATCGAGCATGATCCGGCTCGGGCTCACTCCGCCCTCGCGCCCGATCTCCCGGGCGCCCAGCACCTCGCCATAGAACTGCGCCGCCGCCACCGCGTCCCGGCTGCGCAGGTGGAGATGATCGTACACATAGCCCATGCGGGTCTCCCTCCGGCGCGTCCTGCGGCGCCCGTTCGTCCCCGCCCTCACGGTACGTCGCCCGGGCATGACGCGATAGACCTCGCCCCGCCGCGGTTGACGCATCACCGGGCACCGCCCTACAGAAGGGAACCCCGGGCCCACGGCGCCCGCGGCCGGTTCGGAAGGGTGGCCGAGTGGTTTAAGGCAGCGGTCTTGAAAACCGCCGTGGGGGCGACTCCACCGTGGGTTCGAATCCCACCCCTTCCGCCAATGATTTCAACGATTTACAACATTGTTTGAGTAACCGGGGCAAATTCGCGG
>NZ_LABX01000304.1 GCF_001043915.1 Methylobacterium aquaticum
GGGCGCGACTTGCCGCGGGTCGAGCCCGTCGGCGCCGGCCAGGACTTCGAGCAGCAGGGCGTTGTCGGCGACGCTCGCGGTCATCGGGCCGGTATGGTCGATCGTGGTCTCGATCGGCATCACACCGGTATAGGGCACGAGACCGTGGGTCGGCTTCATGCCGTAGATCCCGCAATACGAGGCGGGGATGCGGATCGAGCCGCCCTGGTCGCCGCCGATCGCGAGATCGACCGCGCCGGACGCCACCAGCGCGGCGCTGCCCGAGGACGAACCCCCGGCCGAGTAGCCCATGCGGTGCGGGTTGTGGACCGGCCCCGGATCCGATGTGTGGCTGCCGCCCGAGAGGCAGAAATGCTCGCAGACCGCCTTGCCGAGGATCGTCGCGCCGGCATCCAGCATCCGGGTCACGATGGTGGCGTCGGAGGCCGGCACGAAGCCTTCGAGGGTCGAGGCGCCGTTCATCATCGGCACGCCGGCGAGCGCCACATTGTCCTTGAGCGCGACGGTCTTGCCCGTGAGCGTGCCGGTCTCGGCCCCCTTCACCTCGCTCTTCCAGTACCAGGCGCCGAGCGGGTTCTCCTCCGGC
>NZ_LABX01000305.1 GCF_001043915.1 Methylobacterium aquaticum
GCCGGAGGTGCGGGGATACCTCACCGCCGGGATGTAGTCCGGCAGGGCGTCGATCACGTCGTAGGCGTCGAACGAGGCGTCCATCAGGGCGCGATAGGCCGCCGCCTCCTCGGGCGACATCGTCATGAAGAGGCTGGCGGCGAGGTCGCGAACCTGGGCTGCGCTCGGGCGGGTGATGGCCATGGGGCGTCTCCTCGGTGGTGGATCGGGCTGGCGAGCACGAATGAGCAAGAATGCGTCTTGCGCTTGCCTTCGTCCCCCTCCGCGTCGTCCCGGGGCCGCGGCGGCGGAACCCGGGATCCAGACCCGCTAAGGGGGCAGTCATGAGCGGAGCGCGAATCGACGGCGTCCGAACACCTTAAGCGACGGGCGATGCCGACGTCCCGAGGTTAGAGGAGGCGGGATCGGCGTCGCTTGCCTGTGCCGACCAAAAAATTGGACTCTCCGTGCCAGGGCGCCTGTGAGGCGACGCCCCGGCCGGATCGGACGATTTTCTCCCTCGGGGCGCGCGGAGAGAAAATCTTGCTGCCATACACAATTTACAGAGATGAATGTTCTTAAATCGGCGTCGTTGTTGCGCGATCGCAGGAGGATGCCCTAAGCGGACGCAAATCTTCTGCACAGACGGCGGGCCATGACCATCACGCGACGCAGCATCCTCGGGGCAGCCCCTGTCCTGGCAGCCGGGGCCGCTCTCTGCGGGGGAGGGC
>NZ_LABX01000306.1 GCF_001043915.1 Methylobacterium aquaticum
CTCGGGCAAGACCACGCTGCTGAACTGCCTCACCCGCTACATCGACGACGACGAGCGCATCATCACCTGCGAGGACGCGGCCGAGCTGCAATTGCAGCAGCCGCACGTGGTGCGTCTCGAGACGCGGCCGCCGAACCTCGAGGGCCAGGGCCAGGTCACGATGCGCGACCTGATCAAGAACTGCCTGCGCATGCGACCCGAGCGGATCATCGTCGGCGAGGTGCGCGGCCCGGAGGCGTTCGATCTCCTCCAGGCCATGAATACCGGCCATGACGGCTCGATGGGAACGCTGCACGCCAACTCGCCGCGCGAGTGCTTGGCGCGTATCGAATCGATGATCGCCATGGGCGGGTTCACCCTTCCCGCCAAGACCCTGCGCGAGATGATCGCCGGCTCCATCGACGTGATCGTGCAGGCCGCCCGCCTGCGCGACGGCTCCCGGCGCATCACCCACATCACCGAGGTGATGGGGATGGAGGGCGACGTCATCATCACCCAGGACCTCTTCATCTACGACATCGCCGGCGAGGATGCGAACGGCAAGCTGATCGGCCGCCACCGCTCGACCGGCATCGGCCGGCCGCGGTTCTGGGACCGCGCCCGCTATTACGGCGAGGACCGGGCGCTCGCCGCCGCCCTCGATGCCGCCGAGGTCCGCGGGGAGGAGGCGCTATGACGCCGCGCACGGTGCAGGGCATGACGCTGCATTCCGGGCCGCATGCGGCCGCGACCGTAGGGAGGTGCCGGTGATCGAGCTCGAAACCGCGGTCGCGGTCGGACTGGTCACGGTGAGCGCGGTGGCGCTCGCCTCCGCCGTGATAGTGCCGCTGCTGCCGGACGAGGCCCGGGCGGCCAAGCGCCAGCAGGCGCTGGTCGCCCAGCGCCGGGCCGCCGAGCGCGTGCAGGCGGTGAGCCGCCGCGACCAGGTCGCCAAGAGCCTCAAGGAGATCGAGGACAAGGAGAAGAAGAGCCGCATCAGCCTGGACCTGCGGCTGGCCCAGGCGGGCCTGAGCCTCAGCAAGCAGCAATTCTACTTCTTCAGTGCGATCGGAGGCGTCGGGGTCGGGGCGTTCGGCTTCCTGATGAGCGGCGACGCGCTCCTGGCGCTCGGCCTCGCCTTCGCGGCGGGCCTGGGCCTGCCGCGCTGGATCCTCTCCTACCTGCGCAACCGGCGCATGACCCGCTTCATCCTCGAACTGCCCAATGCCATGGACGTGATCGTGCGCGGCATCCGTTCGGGGCTCCCGGTCGGCGACTGCATGCGGATCATCGCCCGCGAGGCCCAGGAGCCGGTCAAGAGCGAGTTCCGCGCCCTGGTCGAGGCCCAGGCCCTCGGCATCACGCTGGCGGAGGCGGTGACCCGCCTCTACGAGCGCATGCCGGTGCCGGAGGCGAACTTCTTCGCCATCGTGGTCGGCATCCAGCAGAAATCCGGCGGCAACCTCTCGGAGGCTTTGGGCAACCTCTCGCGGGTGCTGCGCGACCGGCGCAAGATGGCCGAGAAGGTCAAGGCGATGAGCATGGAGGCGAAGGCATCGGCGGCGATCATCGCCTCCCTGCCCTTCGTCGTCGCCTCGCTGGCCTACATGACGAGCCCCGATTACATCTCGCTGCTCTGGACCACCTCGGTCGGCCACGTCGCCCTCGCCGGCTCCGCCGTGTGGATGATGGTGGGCGTCTTCGTGATGAACCGGATGATCACCTTCGACATTTGAGCCCGCGATCGCCGAGGGCCGGCGTGGATCGACGGCTCGGCGAGGCTTCCAGAGTGGCAACGATGACCGAGGTCATCGTGACTTCACCGTTGGCATGATCCCGGAGGCGGTACGTGCCGTTCCTGTCCCAGCTCATCGACCCGTATGTCCTCGGCGCGGCGCTCGCCGCAGTGGCGGCGGCCGCCACGATCTTCACCCTGGCCCAGCCGTTCCTGGAGCCGGACCGGCTCGCTGGCCGCCTGAAGAGCGTCGGCAAGGAGCGCGATCGCATCCGCGTGCGCGAGCGCGAGCGCATGAACCAGAAAGCCTCCTTGCGCCACGAGCCGAAAGCCTACATGAAGCGGGTCGTCGAGCGCCTGCACCTCGACGACTGGCTTGGCGTCGAGAACGCCAAGAACAACCTGATGATGGCGGGCTATCGCGGCCCGCAGGCCGAGATCGCGTTCCTGTTCTTCCGCCTGGTGGTTCCGATCGCCTTCTTCGTGCTGGCGGTGTTCTACCTGTTCGTGCTGGAGGTGCTGGACCAGCCGGTGCTGATCCGCTTCGGCCTGGTGGTGGTGGCGCTCTATCTCGGCATCAAGGCGCCCGAGCTGTTCCTGCGCAACCAGACCTCGAAGCGCCAGGCGGTGATCCAGCGCAACTGGCCCGACGCTCTCGACCTGCTGCTGATCTGCGTCGAATCCGGCATGGCGATCGAGGCGGCGTTCCGGCGCGTCGGCGTCGAGATCGCCAACCAGTGCATGACGCTGGCCGAGGAGATGGCGCTGACCACCGCCGAATTGTCCTATCTCACCGACCGGCGCATCGCCTACGAGAACCTCGCCAACCGGACCGGCCTCGAATCGGTGAAGAGCGTCACCACGGCGCTGATCCAGGCCGAGCGCTACGGCACACCGGTCGGCCAGGCCCTGCGCGTGCTGGCGCAGGAGAGCCGCGACCAGCGGATGAACGAGGCCGAGAAGAAGGCCGCCGCCCTGCCGCCGAAGCTGACCGTGCCGATGATCCTGTTCTTCCTGCCGGTGCTGTTCGTGGTCATCCTCACCCCCGCCATGGTGCAGGTCTTCAGCATGAAGTAGGGCCACGCGGCTGTGGAGCGGAACCGCGGATTGTCCGTCACGCCGAACGGTTTTCCGTTGATCGCCCGGTTCGTTCTTCATAAAGAACGACGCAGAGGCATCGCGAGACCGGGAGAGCGACGTGGCGGACGAGCACAGGCGGGCGGAGACGATCGCCGCCGCGAACGGGATCGGGACGGACACCGCCTTCGGCGCGGTGACCCCCCCGCTCTATCTGTCGACGACCTATACCTTCGCGGCGTTCGAGACGCCGCGGGCCTATGATTACGCCCGCCTCGGCAACCCGACCCGCGACCAGCTCGCCGATACGCTGGCGAAGCTCGAGGGCGGGGCCCGGGCGGTGGTGGTGTCGAGCGGCATGGCGGCGCTCGATCTCGCCCTGTCCCCGTTGCGCCCCGGCGATCTCCTGGTGGCGCCGCACGATTGTTACGGCGGCACCCACCGGCTGCTCTCGATGCGGGCGGCGCGAGGCCATTACCGCGTCGCCTTCGTCGATCAGGGCGACGAGGCCGCGCTGAACGCCGCCCTGGCGGACGGCGCCCGGATCGTCCTGACCGAGACGCCCAGCAACCCGCTGATGCGCGTCACCGACCTCCGCCGCGTCGCCGCCCTGGCGAAGGCGGCGGGCGCACTCTTCGTCGTCGACAACACCTTCTTGTCCCCGGCCCTGCAACGGCCGCTGACTCTCGGGGCGGACCTCGTCGTGCACTCGACGACGAAGTTCCTCAATGGCCACTCGGACGTCATCGGCGGGGCGGTGATCGCCGCGGAGGCGAGCCTCGGCGACGAGCTGGCCGCCTGGGCCAACACCGTCGGGGTCACCGGGTCACCCTTCGACGCCTACCTGACCTTGCGCGGCGTTCGCACACTGTTTCCCCGCATCGAGCGCCAGAGCCGCAACGC
The DNA here is from genome assembly GCF_001043915.1 of Methylobacterium aquaticum. Lineage (GTDB taxonomy): Bacteria > Pseudomonadota > Alphaproteobacteria > Rhizobiales > Beijerinckiaceae > Methylobacterium > Methylobacterium aquaticum. The sequence continues at coordinate 3,695 of NZ_LABX01000306.1, forward strand.
CGCCGCGGTGGCGGCCTTCCTGGCGGCGCATCCGGCGGTGGCCCGCGTCTATTATCCGGGCCTGGAGAGCCATCCCGGCCATGCGCTGGCCAAAAGTCAGCAGAGCGGCTTCGGCGCGATGCTGAGCGCCGAGCTGGCCGGCGGGCGCGAGGCGGTGCGCCGGCTCGTCGGGAGCCTGCGGGTCTTCAGCCTGGCCGAATCCCTCGGCGGGGTGGAGAGCCTGATCGCCCATCCGGTGACCATGACTCACGCCGCCATGGACCCGGAGGCGCGGGAGCGGGCGGGCCTCGGCGACGGGCTGGTGCGGCTCTCGGTCGGGCTCGAGGCGGAAGAGGATCTGGTCGGCGATCTGGCCCAGGCGCTCGGCACCGCAGCACGCGGGTAATACCAACGGTCGAAAGAAAACGGCCGTTGGCTCCGTTCTCCAATTTTCGCTCAGCCTTTGGCTTAGTCTCGAAAATTTGAGATGGTTCATCGGCCCGATGCGTCAGCATCTCGGGCCGATGGTACACCGACGCGGTCGCCGGTCCGGCTCCGCCTCCTGCGCCGAGGCGACCGGTTCACGTCTGGAACGCCATGGGCCATCCGGTCGTCGGAGCCCCGCTCGACCGTTTCAGAACGGCCAAAACGGGAAGGGGCGCGACCCGACCGGACCGCGCCCCTCTTTAATCCTGCGATGGCGATCGGGCGATCAGCGCGGCGCGCGGTCGAGCCAGCCGATCGACCGGCCGTCACGGTTGCCGCCGCCGCCCGCCGGACGCTGCTGGCGGTTGCCGTCGGCGCGCTGGCCGCCCCCCTGCGGCCGGCCCTGGCCCTGGCCCTGCGGCCGAGCCTGGCGGCCCTCGTGCCCCCCACGACCGTCAGCGGCGCGACCGTCCAGGGCACGCGGCTCGCGGTGCTCCGCCGGACGGCCGGCGCCGTGGCGCGGCTGGCCCTGACGGCCCGCCGGCTGGCCCTGGCGCCCGCCACCCGGGCGCTGGCCGCGCGGGCCCGCGCCGGGCTGGCGCCGGTCGCGCTCGGCCTCGGCGACCGCCTGGGCGGCCTCCTCGCGGCTCGGGGGCACGAAGCCCTCGGGGATCGCCATCACCGGCACCTTCTGGCGGGTCAGGCGCTCGATGTCGCGGAGGTAAGCCCGCTCCTCGTCGTTGCAGAACGAGATCGCGAGGCCGTCCTTGCCGGCGCGGGCGGTGCGGCCGATGCGGTGGACATAGGCTTCCGGCACGTTCGGCAGGTCGAAATTGACGACGTGAGACACGCCGTCGACGTCGATGCCGCGGGCGGCGATGTCGGTCGCGACCAGCACCCGGCAGGTGCCAGCCCGGAAGGCGGCGAGCGCCCGCTCGCGCTGCGGCTGCGACTTGTTGCCGTGGATCGCCGCCGAGCCGATGCCGTCGCGCTCCAGGCCGCGCACGACGCGGTCGGCGCCGTGCTTGGTGCGGGTAAAGACCAGCACCCGGTCGATCGTCTCGTCGCGCAGGATCGTCCCGAGCAGCGCCTGCTTCGAGCCGGTCGGCACGAAGACGACCTTCTGGTCGACCCGCTCGGCCGTGGTCGCGACCGGGGTCACGGCGACCTGGACCGGGTTCTTCAGGTACTGGTCGGCGAGGCCGGCGATGTTCTTCGGCATGGTGGCCGAGAAGAACAGGCTCTGGCGCTCGGCCGGCAGCAGCTTCACGATCCGCTTGAGGGCGTGGATGAAGCCGAGATCGAGCATCTGGTCGGCTTCGTCGAGGACCAGGTACTCGACGCCGTCGAGGGTGAGCGAGCGGCGGTCGATCAGGTCGAGGAGCCGGCCGGGGGTGGCGACCAGCACGTCGACGCCGTTGGCGAGCGCCCGCTCCTGGCGGCCGATGGTGACGCCGCCGAACACCACCGTGGTGGAGAGCTTCAGGAACTGGCCATAGTCCTTGAAGCTGTCGGCGATCTGGCTGGCAAGCTCACGGGTGGGGGCGAGCACCAGCACGCGGCAGCCGCGGCGCGGCGCCGGCTTGGGGGCTCCGGTGGCGAGACGGTGCAGGATCGGCAGCGCGAAGGACGCGGTCTTGCCGGTGCCGGTCTGGGCGA
>NZ_LABX01000307.1 GCF_001043915.1 Methylobacterium aquaticum
CTGCATGGCCGGCGGGATCGCCTGGGCCTGGATCGGGGTCGGCGTGACGTAGCCGGCCTGGACGAGCGCCTTCAGGATGGGCGCCGCGAGGCCGAAATCGGTGAACTGGGTCAAGGGAGTCTTCTTGGATCTTGGCAGCGGGATCGCCGCAAGGCGCGCGCACCATGCACGGCCTTCATCGCGATCCGATGTCAGGAGACCGCCCGCGTGATGGAGCGATCCGAGGGACGAGCGATTAAGAGAGGGCCGGGCCTGCCGCGCAGGTGCCGCGGCGAAATCCGTCACGCAGCCCTCTCGAGCGGACCGCGATCGGCCGCTGACGCTGCAAGCCGCCATATGGCCTTGTGCGGGTGCGAAGTCAATTGGTTGACCCTGTGCCAGGCACGCGGCACCGGTGCGGGGGATGCGTGCCTGGCACACGCAGTACCGTCCGGCGGGCGCTTGCCCGCGGGCCGCGGCCGGTGATTGATGCAGCCGGAGACGTCCTCGGCCGGAGCCACCGCCATGCCTGCCCGCCACCCCGCCCCCGCCC
>NZ_LABX01000308.1 GCF_001043915.1 Methylobacterium aquaticum
GTCGCTCGTCACCGTCGCGCTCGGCAGGACGCGGGGCGTGGCCAGGAAGGAGAGGCGCGGCTGGGTGAAGACGATGCCGCGGTCCCGTCCCGCGAGGGCGAGGGCCGGGTTGACGCAGCGTCCCCCGGGCCCGCGCCCTTCCGGGCAGCGCTGCGCGTCTGGCGCCGCCGGCGGGACGGTGCTGACGGCCGGCGCCAGGGCCTTGTCCGGGGGGGCGGGCTGGGCCGCGCCCCCCCGGACAAGGCCCTGGCGCCGGCCGTCAGCACCGTCCCGCCGGCGGCGCCAGACGCGCAGCGCTGCCCGGAAGGGCGCGGGCCCGGGGGACGCTGCGTCAACCCGGCCCTCGCCCTCGCGGGACGGGACCGCGGCATCGTCTTCACCCAGCCGCGCCTCTCCTTCCTGGCACCGCCCCGCGTCCTGCCGAGCGCGACGGTGACGAGCGACCGCCTGTTCCGCTCGCCCAACAACCCGATCACGGACGCCGATGTCGAGATCGGCCGGATCCTCGGCTATCGCTGAGCCACGGCCGGAGCGTCCCCTCAGGACAATCCGACCGCGCCACCCTGGCGGCGATCCCGTCGTGTCGGTGCCGAGCCGGCGGCGTGGCGACCATTCGAGGACCGGATCAATGCGCCATCACCGACCGGTGGTCGTCGGGGTCCTAGGGAGCGGCCGCGGCGGGTGATGGGTCGCGCCTCGCGCCTTGTCCGCCGCAATGGCCGGCTGGACCTGGGGGATCGGCACGATCCGGGGCGGGCGTGAGGGAGATGCGGGCGGTCGCAGGGGCGGCCTCGCGAACCGGTTGGGATCGTGCGGCGGCCACGTCGACCGGGGCCATCCCGCTGGGCGGACGGGCCATCGGGGCGACGGCCGGTTCGGCCGGGAGGCTGGACCGGGCTCGTCGGCACCCGGGACCTCGGGCCCGGCGACGGGACGGGCGGGCGCCGGAGGGCTGGCGCCAGGGGCGGGGCTGCCGGGCACTTCGGGGCCCGGTCCCGACCGGCGGGCATTCGGCCCCAGATCGATCCGCGGCAGGTCGGGCCAGTCGACCCTCGCCCGACACGGCGCAGGGGGGACCGCGATCCCGCTTGTCCGTTCACGCGAGGATCTGTCCGGGCACGGACGTCGCGCCGGGGGGGCCGCATCATCCTCCTGCGCCGATGCGCAAACGATCAGCCCTCCCAGGAGCAGGGCGGTCATGACGGTTTTGATCATCATCGACGCCCTGTCCGGATTGGCCGCCTGTCGATCGGCCGGTCAACGGCCCGAGACGCCGCGCGAGTTGCTCGCGTGGTTGTAGCCCGCGCCGGATGACCTGGTGCTGCGATTGTATCCGCCACCGCTGCCATTGTCGGATTTATTGGGTCCAGCCTCGGACCCGTTCGATCCGCCTTTGCTTTTATCGTTATAGCGACTGTTGCTGCATGATACCAACGGTCGTTGAAAACGACCTTTGGTTCCGTTCTCGAATTGTTGCCAAATCTCTGGTCTGGTATCGAAAATTCGAGATGGGGTCAACGGCCGGATGCGTCAGCATCTCCGGCCGTCGATATGAGGTGGAGTGGCTGCGGCTGGGTCCCTCGCGTCCCGCCGCTTGACTGGCGACAGGCCAGACGACCCAAGACGCGGCAAGCTTTGCAAGAACGACGGACCTCACGATGCTCTCCACGCCCAGAGGAATGCGATTGCCCCGCACGTCCTCAAGCTATCCATAATCGGCCTGATAGCTGTGCGGAACCGCACCTTCATTTGAATGGCGCTTATATAACGGCATATAACCTTTATACTTGCGGCACCGCCAATTGAAAAAACCAAAAGGCGATCTTAAATTTTTTTGAACCGTAACAGGCTTTTCCTGTTTTCCTCGCTGCTTCCGATTCTCTGCCGCATTCACCGCATTCGGGTCACGCAGCTGCGTCGAATCATCCACAATCCGATCCGCCGCACCGATGATAACCCCCATCCAGGACGCCGATGCATCGCTTCGATCCCGGGCAAACCCAAGATCGACGGAAATGTTGTTCCCTCCCGACCCGTCGATGCCAAACCCAGAGGTCCGGAACCTTGGGCTTGACGACCAGGCGAGACCGGCATCACCAATCGCTGGAGCCGAATTTCTGTCTTGTCGCACTGTGAAGAAGCGAACAGCGGTTCCCCATAGCGATACGGCACAATCAAAGGCCAAGCGCAGCACCCGACAGCAACGTGATCGGGCGTTGCTCTAAGCAGACTTGCGTTGGCAAGCCAACGCTTCGCCCGCTTAGTTTCTTGTTTTATCGCAGATTTTTGCCGCCGAACCGGTGACCACTTCGGCGAAATCTGCTTATATCACCAGCATGGCGCCTGACGCAGACAGCGCCGCCATCGCGGCGGCGTGCGATCGGTCGAGGAGTGAGATGCGCCCCGCGATGTTGCGGTCGAGCGCCGCGACAAGGGCGGGAAGCGCGCGCAGACGGCCCTGAGCGTCGATCTCGATATCGCCCTCGGCGGCGGCCGCTTTGAACAGCGTGCGGACATGCGTGCGCGACACGCCGAAGCGTCGGCCGACATCCGTGAAATCGACCGCGACCCATCCATCCGGGTCTTGGTGCTGCAACCGGACGAGCCGCATGAGCATGAGCATGCCGGACGAGGCCGCGTAGAAGCGCAGGATCCGTGGATTGGGAATGACGATCTCCCGCGCCATGGCGCCGAGCGTCTCCAGCCAGGCCCCGCGCATGGCTTTCAGGAAGGCCAGGTCTCCGGCCAACGGGAGGGCGTAACGCTCGCACCCGAACAGAACGGCGAGAAGCGCGTAATGCGACCGGATGAAGGCTCGATCGTGCTCGATCAGCGCCGGCGTTGGCAGGACGATGCGGCACCGCCGGTCGTTCGGCGCCGGAGCGATCCGGAGATGGCCGGCCTGCGCAAAGCGGGCGACGATGAGGTCGATCTGGCGCGGGCTGGCGACACCAAACAAGCCGACGGTCCGCTTGAGCCGGCTGATCGTGGGCCAGGTCGCCGCCTCGTCGTCCCGGTACCCGCCCCAGAGGGCCATGACGATGCCGTAGACCAGGATCCGCCCACCATCGAGCATGAGTTCGAGCATCGCCGGCTTCGCCTCGTAGAGTGCCAGCACGGCATCGATGTAGACGTCGCGAGCGGCCGGGAAGCCGGGATCCTCCAGGATGCGATCCGGTGTCGCGTAGGCGGGCTCCGTGACGTGCAAGGCGACAGGCCCGTTTCATCAACCACCGATCGGAACAGGAATACGCATTTTTCTCCGTGTACAGCAACCACGTGGTCATGACCTAATGTCCGCACAACACCCGATGTCGGCGGACCGCAACGGGCCGTCATGCGTCTGTCCGCTTCTCGGTCGCTCATGGTCTCACAAGGGCCGGGTGCTTCCGGCGGGGACGCGGACGGCGACATGCATGGAACGGATCGCCGATCCCGCCCGATGGGCGATGGTTCATGGACGTGACATGGGCTGCGTCCGCTGTCTCGATTTGCAAGGGCCGTCCGTCGAAGACCTGTGTGGAGGAGCACAACGCGACGGTTCGCTGCCTGGCATGACATCGTTCGTCGAGGACGGACACTGGAAAACTCCAGATCAAGGACTGGTTGCCATGACGTATGCTGTTCCCGCGCTTCTCGTCACCCTGATGGCGAGCCCGGCCCCGGCCATTGGCCATGTCGATCATGGTCCGCTCCGCCCCGCGGGCGGCGCAGCGGTGACGCAGGTCGCCCAGATCGTGATCGGTCCGAGGCAGATTCCGACGGTCAACCGTCAGGGCCTCCGCAACGCCCCCACCCCGCCCCCGGCCCCGGCGAAGGCGCCCGTGCAGACCTTCACCTCGCCGACCCAGGCAGCGGCGGCCAAGGGCTCCTTCGTAACGGTACCGCCGGGCGTGACGAAGACACCGGCCAACGCCAACAGCCGGCTGTTCCGCTGATCCGCTGATCCGCGCCAACGCCGATCGGTCCCGGGCCACCGGGACGCACGCATCCGCATTGCCCGAGAGAGAAAGACCGGCTCCCCTGCGCACGCAGCGGGAGCCGGCCTCGTTCAGGCCGAGGGGGCCGCGGCGGGGCGCGCATCGAGCAAGGTGAGCGCCTCCGCCAAGCGCGCCCGCGCGCGATCGGCGGCGGCCGGATCGAGCGCACGGATATCGACGTGGAGATCGAGGCCGGGCAGGTGCTCCGAGATGACGGCCTCACCACCCTCCTCGCAGGCCGGGCCCTCGACCCGGTAGCACACGATCTCGCCGACGATCCCCTTGATCTGGATCGGCGGGAGTTCCACGGCCCGCACGACCCCGCTGACCTGCGCATAGGTCTCGAAGCTCAGCATGATGCCGCCGGGCTCGGCGATCTGCTGGAGCCGGGCGGCCAGGTTCACGGCGGCGCCGATGATGGTGTAGTCCATCCGGTCGTCGCTGCCGAAATTGCCGACGTTGCAATAGCCCGTGCTGATGCCCATCCGAGCCTGGAACGCGGTCGCGATGCCGCGGCGGCGCCACTCGACGTTGAGCTGGGTGAGCCGGCGCTGCATCTCCAGCGCCATGGCGAGGCAGGCGCGCGCATCGCCCGCGACCCCGCGCGATTCCGGATCGCCGAAGAACACCAGCATCGCGTCGCCGATGAACTTGTCGATCGTGCCTCCGTGACGCTCGGCGATGGCGGCCATCTCGGTGAAGTACTCGTTCAGGAGGGCCGTCAGCTCCTCGGGCTGGAGCCGCTCCGTCGACGCCGTGAAATCCTTGATGTCGGAGAAGAAGATGGTCAGCTTCTTGCGCTCGGTGCGCACGACGACGTCGGCCTCGCCGCTGAAGATGCGACGGAAGATTTGCGGCGGCAGGTATTTGGCGATCTTCGACGAGACCGAGGCGAGGAACTGATTGGCGGTGGACAGGTCGCGGTTCATCGTCCGGATCAGGTTGGCCTGCCTGCCCTGGATCAGGATCACCCCGAACCCGGTGACGGCAGCCACGACCAGGTAGCTGAACAGCCACTTGAAGGCGAGGATGTTGCCGCGGATGGGCTGGTGGATCGTGATCTCCTGGATGCCCCGCACGTCGCCCACGGCCCAGTCCGTCTTCGGGCTCAGCGGGTGGCTGTTGTGGCATTGGACGCAGGCCGGCGCCATGACGATCGGGCTGGCGATCCGGACCTTCCGGTCGAGGATCGATCCGGACATGCTCACCACGGGGTCGCGGGGAGCGTCCACCGGGCGCGCCCGCAATTCCGCCAGGGCTTCGCGCTCGAAGGCGTCGAGGGGGTGCGGCTCGCGGTTCTTGAACGGATAGTCGGAGACGAAGCGGTAGCTGATCGAGCCCTCGCGGGCACTGACGCGCCGCCCGATCTCCAGGGACAGGGTGGCGGGCAGCGGGATCGCGCCCGGCACGTCCTGGAAGTCGTGCGTGACGGTGACCGGGACCTCGGCCTTGACGACGTGGTTGACGACCTCCTCGGCGTAGAAGGTCATCATGTCGTTGATGAGCCGGCCGGTCTCGGTCGCCTGGAGGCGCAGGATCTGCTCGGACAGACCGCGCAGATCGAGCCACACCGCCACCGGAAGACCGACGAGGCCGAGACACACGGCGACGAAGAGGAACGGCAGCACCCGTCCCGGCCCATCGAGGCCCTTCTGTCTCTGTGCCGTCATCTCGCTGTCCCGCGTGGACGACGCGCGTCCCCCGACGTCGCATTATCCACGATGCGGCAGCCTCAATCTATCCAGGTCCGCAGCGGTCTCGACGGTTTCATGGGAGCGGTTTCATGGGAGCGGTTTCATGGGAGCGGATTCTCGGAGGATGTCGCGAGACGGCGCGTGCCCGCACGCTGGCGAACGCTCGCGGAGATCCCCGGCGCTCGGGCTTCAGCCGCGCCGGATGGGGACGGGAATGCCGGACCGCATCGTCCGGGCTATGCGTCAGGCGACCTGCGCGGGCCTCGACGCCGTGGAGACCGGCAACGCCGTCCCGGGCACGAAGGCGTCGAACGCCGCCCAGAACTGCTCGCGAATCGCGTCCTGCTCCATCAGGATCTCGTGGCGGGCGCCGCGCAGCGTGATGGTGTGGCCCGCCGTGAGCCGGGCGGCGAAGCGCTCCACCGCCGGGGTGCTGCACACCGGATCGGCCCCGGCGGCCACCACCAGGACCGGCACGCGGATGCCGAGCGGATAGCGTGGATCCTCGAACCGGCGCATCGCCCGGAAGGCCGCGGCGAGCCAGCCGATGGTGGGGTCGCCGATGGCGCCGGCCCCGACGGCGAACGCCGCGGCGGCGTTGCGGGCGTAGCGGACCGGATCGGTGGTGAGCCGGTTGTTCGGGAACGGCTTGGTGGCGATCGACACCGCCGAGCCCCCCGGGACGTAGCGGCGACCGAATCCCAGGAGGCGCAGGACAGCCGCGAGGCGCATCGCCGCCTTCGGCCGGCGGATCATGCAGATCGCCACCATCGGCGCGAGGACGACGAGGCGGTCGAACGGCAGCCAGCCCTCCCGGGCGGCGGTCAGGCAGATCGCGCCGCCCATCGAATGGGCGAGGCCGAAGAAGGGGCGCGGCATCCGCCCCTCCATCACCTGGGTCTCCACCGCCGCGAGGTCGAGCCTGTACTCCGAGAAATCGTCGACATGGCCCTTGTAAGGGTCCTCGACGGTGCGGTCGGAACCGCCCTGCCCGCGCCAGTCGAAGACGACGACGTGGAAGCCGCGGTCACGCAGCTCGGTCACGGTCTCGAAGTACTTCTCGATGAACTCGGCCCGGCCCTGCACCAGGCAGACCGTGCCCTGGACGGTCCGGGCGGTCGGTGCCCAGGTCGCGGCCCGCAAGGACAGGCCGTCGGCGGTCCGGACCGTCAGGGGCACCGCCCCGGGCGGGATCGGGTTGTCGGGCGTGGCGAGCAGCGGCACGGTCACGAGAGGGCCTCCGAGGCTGGCATCCGCCGCATCCTGGCACGGCATCCCCTAACAAGTGGAGCGCGGCTCCGGCCTGTCCGGTCTCCTCGCCGCGCGGCCTGAAAAAAATCGCGCAACCCCGTAGGACACGGCCTTGATCAGTCTAGGGCCCACCCCAATATCCGAGGGGCGCCGGCCGATACGGCGGCGCGCAAGACCGGGACCGGCCCCAACGGCGGACCCACAAGACTACATATTGCTTCAGACGGAGAATATGTCATGCGTCAGTTCGATCTCGCTCCCCTGTACCGTTCGACCGTCGGTTTCGACCGCCTGTTTTCCGCTCTCGACCAGTTCGTGACCTCGGATGCGGCGCCGACCTACCCGCCCTATAACATCGAGCGCACGGCCGAGAACGCTTACCGCATCACCCTCGCGGTGGCCGGCTTCACCGATCAGGATCTGTCGATCGAGACCCGCGAGAACGCGCTCACCGTGAAGGGCGAGCGCAAGGGCGAGGCCAAGCAGGCCGAGTTCCTGCACCAGGGCATCGCGGCCCGCGGCTTCGAGCGGCGCTTCCAGCTTGCCGACCATGTCCAGGTGACGGGCGCGGTGCTGGAGAACGGCTTGCTCCACATCGATCTCGTCCGTGAGATCCCGGAGGCCAAGAAGCCGCGCCAGATCCAGATCGCCACGGGCTCGCGCCCGCAATCGATCGAGGGCAGCGTCCAGAAGGCCGCGTAAGCGTCAGCCCTGTCTGTCCGTCACGGGAGCGCCCCGGCCGCGAGGCCGGGGCGCTTCTTCGCGTCAGGGCAGGAGGTGCGTGCCGTGGGTGAGCGCTGCGCCCGCCCGGAGGGCCACCGCCACGAAGACGGTCTCGGCCAGTTCCTGCTCGGTCGCGCCGGCCTTCTTGGCCGCCTCGCGATGCACCTCGAGGCAATAGGGGCATTGCGTGGTGAGGGCGACGGCAAGCGCCATCAATTCCTTGTACTTGCGCGGGATCGCCCCGTCCGCGAGCGCCGCCTTGTCGAGGGCCTCGAAGGCTCCCATCGCCTCGGGCGTGAGGCTCTTCAGGGCGGACAGCTTGTGCAGGTTGGCGGCATCGTACATCGCGTGGGACATGGCGTGATCCTCCCGGGTTGGCCCGTGTCGTGTGACCGGCCGCGCGGTTGCCCGCGGCGGCTCGGCCCCGCGACAATTAGAGGATCACGGACCGACACCCAAGAGCGAGCAAGAGCGCCCCCAAGGCCCGCCCCGCCCGCACCGAGGCACGGGTCAGAGATCGCCGAAGGCGAGCTGGGCCGTCGCCGGGCTCTTCGGCGACTTGCCGGCCTTGTCCTTGGCCGCGCCGCTCTTGGGGCTCTTGGCACCGCCCGTGGCGCCCGTCTTGGCAGCAGCCTTGCGTGGCCGCTTCACCTCGGCGCCCTGGATGCGCGCCTTGCCCTTGTCGCGGGCCACGGCCTCGGGGGCAGCCTGGTCGCCCGAGAGCCACTTGCCGCGCTTGATCACCTCGTTCACCCGGCCCTGGTTGACGCCGAGCTTGAAGGCGATCTCCTGCTGGGTCATCTCCGTCGAGCCGTGCAGCTCGAGGATCTGACGGGCCAGTTCCGGGGTCATCTTCTTGCCGACGATGCGGCGGCCGGGCTTGACCACCCGGTTGGCGCGGTCGCGCTCGCGCAGGCGCTCGAGAATCGCCAGCGCCATCTGCATGCCGTTCTCGCGCAGGGCTTCCTCGAATTCCTTCAGCGTCGCCATGAAGACCGAACTCCGCTGTCACGTTCCGGCAGGAAAACGGCGCCGGGCGGGGGTGGTTGCCACCGTGCACAGATCATCCACGGTTTGTGCGCGTCCTGTTCCGGGTTGGCAACTGCCCGCCGGAGGCCATCCACCGCTCTTGCCGCCGCTCCCGATGCGTCGGACAAGACCGGGGCGTCGCGCACGGCTCGACGCCCCGGACAGGAGAGTCGCATGGTGCTGGAAATCGCGCAGATCGAGGTGAAGGCCGGGCACGAGAGCGCCTTCGAGGACGGCGTCGGCCAGGCGGTGGAGCTGTTTCGCCGCGCCAAGGGCTGCCGCGGCATGGAGTTGCAGCGCTCGGTCGAGGTCCCGACCCGCTACCGGCTGATGGTGCGGTGGGAGACCCTGGAGAACCACACGGTCGATTTTCGCGAATCGGCGGATTTCCCGGCCTGGCGGGCCCTGGTCTCGGAGCATTTCGCCGCTCCGCCGCAGGTCGAGCACACGGTGCTGGCGGTCCAGGGCTTTTAGAGCCGCGGGCCAAACCACGTCCCGTATCGGCTTCGCGTGCAGCCGCAGCGTGACACGGGGCGCCCGACCCGCTACTCGCGGAGGGACGGCTCCTCGATCTCATGGCACCCGACATGGCCCGACCCATGGCCCGACGTCCCCTGCGCATCGGCACCCGCGGCAGCCCGATGGCGCTTGCCCAGACCGGGATGGTGCGTGACCGCATCGCGGCGGCCCATCCCGACCTTGCCGAGCCCGGCGCGATGGAACTCGTCGTCGTCACCACGGTGGCCGACAAGGTGCTCGACCGGCCGCTCTCCGAGATCGGCGGCAAGGGCCTGTTCACCAAGGAGCTGGAGCAGGCGCTCCTCGCCGACGAGGTCGACATCGCCGTCCACTCGATGAAGGACGTCGAGACCTGGCTGCCGGACGGCCTCGTCATCGCCTGCATCCTGGAGCGCGACGACCCGCGCGACGCCTTCCTGTCGCCGCGGGCGACGAGCCTCGCCACGCTGGCACCGGGCAGCCGGGTCGGCACCTCGTCCTTGCGCCGCGGCGCCCAGGTGCTGATGCGCCGGCCCGACCTGACGATCGTCCCCTTGCGCGGCAACGCCAACACCCGGATGAAGCGCCTGGAGGAGGGCGCCTGCGACGCCACGCTGCTTGCCATCGCGGGGCTGGAGCGGCTCGGCCTCGCCGACCGCGCGCAGGAGATCCTGCCGGTCAGCGAGATGCTGCCGGCGGTGGCGCAGGGGGCGCTCGGCATCGAGTGCCGGGCCGGCGACACCGAGGTGATCGCGCGTCTCCAGGCCGTCGTCTGTCCCACGACGACGATCGCGGTGAGTGCCGAGCGGGCCCTGCTCGCCGAGCTGGATGGCTCCTGCCGCACCCCGATCGCGGCGCTCGCCCAGATCGACGGCGATCGGCTCACCCTCGACGGGATCCTGTTCCTGCCCGACGGCAGCGCCCATTGGTCGACCCACCGCACCGGCTCCGCCGCCAACGCCCTGGCGATCGGGCGCGAGGCAGGCGCGGAGCTGAAGGCGAAGGCCGGCGAGACCTACCGGGCGAAGCTGCAATAGAGCATTTTCCGACGAAGTGGGCACCGGTTCGTCGCAGAAGATGCAGCACAATCAGAGAGCTGGAGAAGCTTCGCGATGGCAACGCGATCGTGAAGCGCTTTAGCGCCGCGGGTCAGCAGGCGACCGATCCGGGCTCCGCGTCCGCGGCACCGATCCGCGGCGCCACGACCGCGAGGGCGCCGGCGGCGACCCCACCGCCTCGCCTTTTGACCGCGTAGGAGGCTGCATCGGCCCGCCGGACCAGGTCGTCGAGATTTGCCGCCCGCAGCGGCGCGCAGGCGAAGCCGAGGCTGAGGCCGACGCTGACCGTCTCGCCGCCGAGATGATAGGGCGCGCTGAGAGCGTGGACGATGCGGCGGGCGAGGGCCTCCGCCTCCTCGGCGTTGCGGATGCCGGGCTGGAGCACCACGAACTCGTCCCCGCCCGTCCGGGCCGCCAGGGCGGGCGGGCCGAGGAGCAGGCGCAGCCGCGCACCGAGTTCCTGGAGCAGGGCATCGCCGGCCGCGTGGCCGTAGCGGTCGTTCACGGGCTTGAAGCGGTCCAGGTCGAAGCAGTGGACGGCCACGCGCTCTTCCCCGGTCCCGGCCAACCGGTCGAACGCCTCGCGCAGGCCGAGGCGGTTGGCGAGCCCGGTCAGGGCATCGCTGCGGGCGAGGGCCGCCATGTCGAGGCGCATCGTGATCTGCCGGGTGGCAACCCGGTAGGTGGCGGCGACGCTCTGGAGCGCCCCGACGAGGAAGAGGGCGAACATCGTCGCCAGGAGGCCATGCGGCATGCCCCCGAACCAGGCGGCCGACACGATCGCCGGCACGGCGGAGACCAACAGCGCACCGGCCGCCAGACAGGGACGGACCGAGAGGTTGGTGACGGCGCCGGAGCAATAGCCGAACAGCAGCCCGGTCGCGAGCATCTGCAACTCCACCCTGGGCTGCGCGAAGACCGTGCCGGCGAGCACGCCAACCACGATGGCGACCCCGCCCGTCGTCAGGATGTGGCCCCGTTCCCAGCGGCGGGCCTCGCGCGGCGCAAGCGGGCCGCGCTCCTGCCGCCGGATCTGGAGAACGATGAGCCCGAGCTTGCACAGGGACGACACGACGCCGACCGCGACCGCCGCGAACAGAACGGCCTGGCTGAGGGCCTGGGCGACGAACAGCCCGATCCCCCCCAGGGTGATGCCCATGATGGCGATCGGCAGCCCGTTGCTCGCGAGATCGGCGACCAACGCGACGTAGACGTCATCCGTTTCAACGCTTGCGGGCATCCGCTTCGTGTCCGACTCGTTTCGCGACGCAACGGAAGCACGCGACCTATGACGAATCCGACAACGCCCCCGGATCCGGGCCGTTTTCCCTCGGAGCGGCTGCCCCCGGCCGTCCTCACCCTGGCCCGGTCCCGCCCGCGAGGGCCACGGGCCATCGCCCGGCCGACCTCTCCCGCTCAGCGCGCGACGCAGCGTTGGGCTGCGCAGCCTCCGATCAGACCAGGACCGGCACCGCCCGTTGCACGCCGACGCCAAAGACCCGCTTGTAGCGCTCGACCTCGTCCTCCGGCCCCAGGGCCTTGGTCGGGTTGTCGGAGAGCTTCACGGTCGGGTGGCCGTTGGCCGAGATCACCTTGCAGACGATCGAGATCGGGTCGAGGCGTCCATCCGGCACCAATCCGCGAAAATCGTTGGTGAGCAGCGTGCCCCAGCCGTAGCCGATGCGCAGGCGGCCGTGGAAGTGGCGGTGGATCCGCTCGATCACGTCGACGTCGAGCCCGTCGGAGAAGATCGCCAGCTTCTCCCGCGGGTTGCGCCCATGCCGGGCCCACCAGGCGATGGCCTCCTCGCCGCCCTCGATCGGGTCCTTCGAATCGATGCGGATGCCGGTCCAGTCGGCCATCCAGGCCGGGCCGCGGTCGAGGAAGCCGGTGGTGCCGTAGGTGTCGGGCAGGATCACCAGGAGGTTGCCGGCATAATCGCGCTGCCAGTCGGCAAGCACCAGATAGGGCGCTCGGGCGAGGTCCTCCTCGGTCTCGGCCAGGGCCGAATAGACCATCGGCAATTCGTGCGCGTTGGTGCCCACCGCCTCGATGTCGTGACGCAGCGCGATCAGGCAGTTCGAGGTGCCGAGGAAGCTGGGGCCCAACCCCTCGATCATCGCCTCGACGCACCAGTCCTGCCACAGGAAGCCGTGGCGGCGGCGGGTGCCGAAATCGGCGATCGACAGGCCCGGCAGGGTCTTGAGCCGCTCGATCTTGTCCCAGATCCGCGTCATCGCGCGGGCGTACAGCACCTGAAGCTCGAACTTGCCCATGCCCTTGAGCACGCCGCGCGAGCGCAGCTCGTTGAGGATGGCGAGCGCCGGCACCTCCCACATCGTGGTCTCGATCCACGGGCCGTGGAAGGTGAGGACGTATTGCCCGTCCTGCTTCTCCAGGAGATAATCGGGAAAGCGGAAACTCTCGAGCCAGTCCATGAAGTCCGGCGAGAACATCTGGCGCCGGCCATAGAAGGTGTTGCCGCGCAGCCAGGTCGATTCGCCCCGGGTCAGCCGCAGCGACCGGCAATGGTCGAGCTGCTCGCGCAATTCACCCGGGTCGATCAGATCGGCGAGGCGGACCTGGCTGGTGCGATTCTGGATCCCGAAGGTCACCGAGACATCCCGGTGGCGCCGGAAGATCGTCTGCGCCATCAGGAGCTTGTAGAAATCCGTGTCGAGCACGGAGCGGATGATCGGGTCGATCTTCCAGGTGTGGTTGTAGACCCTGGTCGCGAGATCGAGCATCGCCCGTACCTGCCTGCCTCGGGCCGCCTCCTGCGGGCGACCGGACCGTCGCCCCTCGGGCGGGGCGACGGCGGGTGCGAAGCCGGCACGGTTCGAGCCGCCGAGTCAAGCGCCGGCCCGGCGTTATGCGCAATCCTCAGCGGGCGGCGAGATCGACGGCCTTCTTCTCGGTCTTCGGCGACTCGCCGGTCACCGCGGCCTTCACGTAGCCGTAGAGGTGCAGCATCGTGGAATTCGGGCTGTCCCAGTACTCGCCCTTCTCGGGGTGGACCCGGATCAGCGCGACCGAAGGGTCGTCCTTGCCGCCCGGGAACCACGTCTTGAGGCTCTCGCTCCACTTGGCGTCGATCGTCGCCTTGTCGCGCACGATCTCGGCCTTGCCCGACACCGAGACATAGTTCTGGCTCGACGGGTCGGAATAGGACAGGTTGACCTGGTTGTCGCGGCCGATCTCGGTCGTCACCGGCGCATCCTGCTTGACGAAGAACCAGAGATCGCCGGCTTCGTCCGCTTCCTGGTTCCACATCGGGCGGCTGCGCAGCTGTCCGTCGGAATCGGCCGTGGTCATCATCGCGACCTTGACGTCCTTGATCATCGCGAAGAGCTTCTTGGCGCCCTCATGGTCGCGGTGGCTGCCCTGATGCATCGTGTCGATCTCCCGTGACGAGCGGGCCGGCCCGCTCCGATGTGCACGACAACGGACGATGCCCGGTTTGGTTTCGGGGCCGGCCCGGCACGACGCGGCCGTCAAAATCCCGGCGGCCGGCTCGCCGGGCGCGCGGGAGGCCCCTATCTGTGCTGCGGTGGCGCCGCCCGGGCGGCGCGGCGCGGAGTCTCTTGCGATGAAGATCAGTGCGCGCAACCAGCTCGACGGCACCGTCGTCGCGGTGACGAAGGGCGCCACCACCGCCCATGTCCGGGTCGAACTGGCGGGCGGGCAGATCGTCACCGCGGCGATCACCAACGACTCCGCCGACGAATTGGGCCTTGCCCCCGGCAAGACCGTGACGGCGATCATCAAGTCCAGCGACGTGATGATCGCCACGGAGTGAGGCGGTCGCATGCGGCCCGATCGGCGCTCCCTGCTCCTCGGATCGGCGGCCCTCGCGCTGTCGGGTGCCGCACGGTCGGCGGCGGAGCCGGTGCGTGACGATGCCGGGCGGGTCCTCGCGGGTCTGCGCCGGCCCGTCGCCCGGGTGTTTCCCGCCGGCCCCCCGGCGGCGATCCTGCTCTACACGCTCGCCCCCGGGCTGCTGCTCGGCTGGCCCCGTGCGATCCGGCCTTCGGAAAGACCCTATCTCCTGCCGCAGGCCGCCGACCTGCCGGAGGTCGGGCGGCTCACCGGGCGGGGCAACACCGCCAACCTCGAATCGGTGCTGGCGCTCAAGCCCGACCTGATCCTCGATGTCGGCTCCACCGCCGAGACCTACCGCTCCCTCGCCGACCGGGTGCAGGAGCAGACCGGCCTCCCCTACGCCCTCCTCGACGGGCGCCTCGCCTCCACGCCCGCCACCTACCACAGCCTCGGGCGCCTGGTCGGGCACGACGCCGAACCCTTGGCGGCCCTGAGCCAGAGCATCCTGGCGACGATGCGCGAGCGCGTCGCGACGGTGCCGGACGGGAATCGCCCCCGGGTCTACCTCGCCCGCGGCCCGCGCGGCCTCGAGACCGCGCGCCAGGGCTCGATCAACGTCGAGGCGCTGGCGCTCATGGGCGCGGTCAACGTCGCCGGGCCCGGGGGCGGGCTGGCGCAGGTCTCGCCCGAGGACGTGGTGGCCTGGGCGCCCGAGGTGATCGTCGCCCTCGATCCCGCCTTCGCCGCGGCGGCGCGGCAGGATCCGCTATGGCAGGCGACGCCGGCCCTGCGCACCGGGCGGCTCCATGTCAGCCCGTCGCTTCCCTTCGGCTGGGTCGATTTTCCGCCCTCGGTCAACCGGCTCCTCGGCCTGTGGTGGCTCGGCACGATCCTCTACCCGGCCCTCTTCCCGGAGGACATCCGGGGAATCGCCCGCGACCTCTACGGCCGCCTCTACCACGTGACGCCGGACGCGGCGGGCCTCGATCGCGTGCTGGCGGGAGCCCCGTGAGCGGGATCGCCCTTGCGGGCGCCCGGGCGGTCCGGCTCGGCGGGCCGTGGCTCGCCCTCCTCGCCCTGGGGCTTGCCGCCGCCCTCGCCTTCGGGGTCGGGCGCTACCCAGTCTCCCTCCTCGACGTCGCCAGGGTGGTCCTCGGCCGCCTCAGCGGCCACGCGCCGGATGTGGCGCCTGCCGTCGAGGCGGTGGTGTGGCAGATCCGCGGCCCCCGCATCGCCGCGGCGATCCTGATCGGCGCGGCGCTCTCGGTCGCCGGCACCGCCTTCCAGGGCCTGTTCCGCAATCCTCTGGTCTCGCCCGACATCCTCGGCGCCTCCTCGGGGGCGGCGCTCGGCGCCGTGATCGGCATCTGGCTCTCTCTCGGGGTGCTGGCGATCGAGGGGCTGGCCTTCGCGGGCGGGCTGCTCGCGGTCGCCTGCGTCTACGCGCTCGGCGCCGCCCTGTCGGGGCGCGATCCGGTCCTGGTCCTGGTCCTGGCGGGCGTCGTCATCGGCTCGCTCCTCGGCGCCGGGGTCGGGCTCATCAAGTATCTGGCGGACCCTTACAACCAGCTCCCGGCGATGACGTTCTGGCTCCTCGGCAGCCTGTCCGGGACGCATCCATCCGACCTGCTGCCGCTCGCAGGTCCGGTGGTCCTCGGCACCGGGCTCCTCCTGCTGCTGCGCTGGCGCCTCGACGTCCTGTCCCTGCCGGACGAGGAGGCCCGCTCCCTCGGCCTTGCCACCGGCCCGTTGCGGGTCGCTGTCGTGGCCGCCGCCACCCTGGTCACGGCGGCGAGCGTGGCGGCGGCCGGCATCGTCGGCTGGGTCGGGCTGGTGGTGCCGCATCTCGCGCGGTTCCTGGTCGGCCCCGGCTTCGGCCGGCTGATCCCGACCGCGGCCCTGCTCGGCGCCGGCACGCTGCTCACCATCGACACGCTGGCGCGCACCGTGGCCCCGGTCGAGGTGCCGCTCGGCATCCTCACCGCCTTCGTGGGCACGCCGGTGTTTCTCTGGCTGCTCGCCCGGGCGGAGCGGGACTGGTCGTGACCCTGCTCGCCGCGCACGACCTCGCCTTCGGCTATCCCGGCCGGGAGATCGGCCGCGGCCTCTCGCTGCGGCTGGCCGCCGGCGAGGCCCTGGCGCTCCTCGGGCCGAATGGCGGCGGCAAGACCACGTTGCTGAAGACTCTGCTGGGCCTGCTGCCGGCGCTCGCCGGCACCATTCGGGTCGAGGGCCGGCCGCTCAGCGATCTCACCGCCCGGGAGCGGGCGCAGGCAATGGCCTACGTGCCCCAGGCCGGCGCCAGCGCCTTCGCGTTCACCGCCCGGGCCGTGGTGCTGATGGGGCGGACCAGCCGCACCGGCCTGCTCTCCGCCCCGTCGAGGGCCGACCACGCGGCCGCCGAGGCGGCGCTGGCCCGGATGGGCATCGCCCATCTCGCCGAGCGGCCGGTGACGCGGCTGTCGGGCGGCGAGCGGCAACTGGTGCTGGTCGCCCGGGCGCTGGCGCAGGAGCCGCGCATCGTGGTCCTCGACGAGCCGACCGCCAGCCTCGATTTCGGCAACCAGGGCCGGGTGATGGCCGAGGTCCTGCGCCTGCGCGCCGATGGGCTCGGCCTGCTCTTCACCACCCACGATCCCAACCAGGCGGCCCGCTCCGCCGACCGGGCGCTGCTCCTGCGCGGCGGCTCCGCCCTCGCCGCCGGGCCGGTGGCGGAGGTGCTGGAGGCCGCACGCTTGAGCCGGCTCTACGGCGCGCCGGTCGAGGAGGTGCGGGACAGCGCGACCGGCGCGCGGGCCTTCCTGCCCGGATAGGGCTTCAGCGCGGCGCCGGGGCCAGAGCCGCCGCGGTCTCCGCGGCCCGGACGAGGCCGACGAACTCCGCCCGGTAGCCGAACGGATCGTCCCCCCGCGCGCCCGTGGCGAGCCGCACGACATCCGGGTAGCGGAACGCCCCGGTATAGGCGCCGCCCCGCAGGATCTCGCCGAAGGCCGCGACGGCGGCGGCGAAGCGGGCCTCCTGCGGCGCCTCCGCGAGCGTCTTCGCCTCCTGGGACGGATCGATCGCCGCCTCGATCAGCCGGCTCGTCTCCGCATCCGGCCGCTTGTAGCGGATCGCCACATGCGCGTAGTCGCTCGACCCCGCGACCGGCGCGGCGGGCGGGGCGCCGTAGCGCAAGGCGGGCATCGTCCGCGCGCCCCCCACCGGCACCACCTCGTAGAGCGCCGTCACGGTCTGGCCCGAGCCGACCTCGCCGGCATCGACCTTGTCGTTGGTGAAGTCGTCGCGGCGCAACGCCCGGGTCTCGTAGCCGATCAGCCGGTACTCGGCGATCGTCGCGGGGTTGAACTCGACCTGGATCTTCACGTCCTTGGCGATCGGCACCAGGGTCGAGGTCGCCTCCTCCACCAGCACCTTGCGGGCCTCGTTGAGGGTGTCGATATAGGCCGCCGCGCCGTTGCCCTCTTGCGCCAGCGCCTGCATCAGCGCGTCGTTGTGGTTGCCCATGCCGAAGCCGAGCACCGACAGGAAGATGCCGGTGGCGCGCTTGCGGGCGACGAAGCCCTTCAGCTCGTCACGGCTCGTGATGCCGAGGTTGAAGTCGCCGTCGGTGGCGAGCACCACCCGGTTGACCGCCTTGGCCTCGAAGCCCTGCTCGGCCAGCGCATAGGCTTGGCGCAGGCCCTCGCCCCCGGCCGTGCCGCCGCGCGCCGCCAATCCCTCGATCGCCGCCAGGATCTTCTGGCGCTCGCTCGCCGGGGTGGGAGGCAGCACCGTGCCGGCCTCGCCCGCATAGGACACGATCGCCACCTTGTCGCGGGCATCGAGCTTCGTCAGCAGCAGGCTCAGCGCCTGCTTGACCAAGGGCAGCCGGTTCGGCCCGGCCATCGAGCCGGACGTGTCGACGAGGAAGACGAGATTCGCCGCCGGCCGGCTCTCCGGCGCCACGGCGTAGCCCTTGATGCCGACCTGCACCAGCTTGCGTCCCTCGGCCCAGGGGCTCGGGAAGACCGAGGTGGTGATCCGGAACGGCTCCTCCGGGCTCGTCGGCGCCGGGTAGGCATAGGGAAAGTAGTTGATCATTTCCTCGACGCGCACGGCCTTCGGCGGCGGCAGGGCGTTGCGGTTCAGGCTGGCCCGCACGAAGGCGTAGGAGGCGGTGTCGACGTCGATCGAGAAGGTCGAGACCGGCGCCTGCGCCACCGCCTGGAAGCCGCTCGGCGGCGCGTCCGGGAAGCGGTCGCGGCCGGTGGGCTCGGGCAGCGGCAGGGGTTCGGGCCGCGGCATCGCGACGGTCCCGATCGCGTGACCGGGCAGCGCCCGGGCTTGCGAGGGTGGGAGCCGCATCCGTGCGATGTCCTGCCCGCGGCGCGACGCCTCCTCGGCCTCGGCGGTGGTACGCCGGACGGCCTCCGCCCGGGCGGCCGCGGCCGGCGCCGGCGCGGGCGCGGGCCGCGCAGCTTCGGCCGCTCGCGTTTCGGCTTGCAGAGCGTGCCGGGCCTGCGCCTCCGCAGACTTTTCACCCGGTGAGACTTGGGCCTGCGGCGGAGTCTTGGCCTCCGGCGGAGTCTTGGCCTCCGGCGCGCTCTTGGCCTCCGGCGCGCTCTTGGCCTCCGGCGCGCTCTTGGCCTCCGGCGCCATCGCGGCGCGTTCGCGCAGGATGGTCCAGGCGG
>NZ_LABX01000309.1 GCF_001043915.1 Methylobacterium aquaticum
GAGATGGATCAACGGCCCCGTCGATCCCGGGCCTGCCCGAGATCGAATCGATGCGTCAGCATCTTGATCCGTTGGTACGATACTGATGTCACATCGTCCCAGCGGACGATGTGACCTGTGAGCAGGCGCCCCACTCGGCAGAGGGGATCCGCCGCTTTGACTGTCGCGGCCCAGCGAACGGCGCCTCAGAATTGCGGCGGCAGGTCGTTGAGCGTGCGGGCCTCCTCGGCCAGGGCCGGCAGCAGGTCGCAGAAGCGCTCCACCCACGGCGTCGGCACCGAGGTCGAGACCTTGACGAAGCGGTCGCCGAAGCGGGCGGTGTGGTAGGTGCCCTGGCGGATCATGATCCCGCGGCGGCGGTAGCACTCGACCAAAGCCTCGGGCCGGATGCCGGCGCCGACCGTCTCCAGCACCAGGAAGTTGCCGTGCGAGGGGAAGACCGGCAGCGCCAGCCCCGCGACCCGGGCCGCGGCGTCTCCGATCATCGCCTTGTTGGCCCGGTCGATCCGGCGGACTTTCGCCATCCAGTCGGGCTTGACCGCGAGCCCGGCCTCGGCGGCGCGCTGCGCGATCACGCTGGCGCCGAGCACGCTGGTGGTGCGCGCGGCCATCTCCTCGAACAGGGCCGGGGAGGCGACCAGCGCCCCGATCCGCAGCCCCGCCAGTCCGAGCCACTTCGAGAAGCTCAGCGAGACGACCGTGTTCTCCGGGTCGGCAAGGAGCGCCGGGTGATGGTCCTCGGCGAAGTCGCGATAGGTGCAGTCGTGGACGAGGAGCGCGCCGCATGCCCGCGCGATGGCCGCGAACGCCTCGATCTCGGCCTTCGTATAGCGGATGCCGAGGGGATTGTTGGGATCGACGAGGTAGATGATCGCGGTGCGCTCATCCACATGGGCGCGCAGGGCCTCCGGGGTGAGCCGATACTGGCAGGCGGGATCGTAGATCGGGATCTCGATCACCGTGGCACCGGCCTGCGCGGCGAACAGGCAGGGCCATTTCCAGGTCGGGTCGGTGGTGACGAAGGTGGTGCCAGGCCGGCAGCGGGCGCGGCACACCATCGCCAGGGCATTGACGCCGCCCTCGGTCACCAGCGCCTCGGCATCCGGCGTGCCGAGATCGGCGGCGATCGCGGCCCGTAGCGATTCGAAGCCGAGCGGCGGGGCATAGGCGTTGAAGGCGCCGTCCTCAATCGCCCGGATCATCGCGGCGCGAACGGTCGGGTGGGCCTCGATATGGTTGGTGTTCTGGCCGAGCCAGATCAGGTCCGGCGTCGCCGAGAGCGCGTCGAAGTAGCGGTTGCGGGTGAGGGCAGGGGAGGCCATCTCAGATCACCGACCCGCGCGAGGCGATGCCACCATCGATGGTGACGACCGTGCCGGTGATGTAGCCGGCCCGCGGCGAGGCCAGGAAGGCGCAGAGATCGGCGACCTCCTCCGAGGTGGCGGGGCGCTTGCCCGGATACTTGTCGAAGAGTTCCTGCCAGCGCGCCTCGTCGCCCAGCATGTCGATCGCCTTGCGCTTCATGATCTTGAGCATGCGGTCGGTGGCGACCGGGCCGGGATTGACCGCGACCACCCGCACGCCGTGATCGAGGCTGCGCCCGCCGAGGGCCTTGGTGAAGGACATCAGCGCGGCGTTGCCGGTCGAGCCCGCGATGTAGCTCGCATCCCAGTTCTCGCCCGAATTGCCGATGACGTTGACGATCACGCCGCCGCGGCCCTTCAGGCGCGGATAGTAGAGGCGCGACAGGGTGATGTAGCCGAACACCTTGAGATCGAAGCCCCGGCGCCAGTCGGCCTCCTCCAGGATCTCGATCGAGCCGGCCGGAATGTCGCCGGCATTGTTGACCAGGATGTCGATCTCGCCGGCCGCCGCGGCGAGTGTCTCCATCGCCGCCGTGCTCGACAGGTCGAGGGCGTGGACGGTGACGCGCACCCCGTACTCGTCTTCCAGCGCGTGCTTCGCCTCCTCCATCGCCGCGCCGTTGCGGGCGGCGAGATGCAGGTGGCAGCCCTCGGCCGCGAAGGTGCGGGCGATGGCGAGGCCGATGCCCTTCGAGGCGCCGGTGATGAGGGCGGTCTTGTCGGTGAGGTCGAGCTGCACGGGGCACTCCTGGCAACGGACAGGTATGCATCATGCAGCAAGTTGCATACCACGCCACGGCTCACTCGAACGCCGCCAGGAAGTCGAGCAGGTTGTCGCCGAGCAGCGCGACGTGATCGCGCATCGCCCGGTGCGCGGCCTCCGGGTCGTGGGCGAGGATCGCCCGCAGGATCGCCTCGTGCTCGCGGATCGTGTCGCTCATCCGGTTCGGCATCCGGGTGACCCGGCGGCGATAGGCGGCGACCTGGTTGCGCAGGCGCCGGGTCTGGTCGGCCAGGAAGCCGTTGCGGGCGGCCTCGTAGATCGCCTCGTGGAACTCCTGGTTGACGTCGTAGAAGGCGTCGGCGTCGCCCCCGTCGACGAGGGCGACGAGCCGCTGGTGGATCGGCTCGATCGTCGCCCCCCAGGTCGGCGGGACGCGCCGGGCGGCGAGCCTTGCGCACAAACCCTCCAGCTCGGCCATCACCTGGAACATCTCGAGCAGGACGTGCGGGCCGATGCTGCGCACCACCGCGCCCTGGCGGCCCCGCAATTCAACGAGCTGACTCGCCGCGAGCAGCCGGAACGCCTCGCGCACCGGGGTGCGCGACACACCGTAACGCAGCGCGATCTCCTGCTCGTCGAGGCGGCTGCCGGGTTCGAGATGCCCGGCGGCGATCGCGGCTTCGAGCTGCTGGCGCAGCCCTTCCGCCAGGGTCAGGCCGGGAGGCGGGGAGGGGGCGGGACGACCCTCTTCAATCCGGATGACGCCGTTTTGTGCGCCTGCCGCCGTCTTATGCATCTCTGAAACTCATTATTGTATACATCATGCTGCCCCTCTGCCCGGCTGCGTCTCGCCGACGCCATCGGGCCGCACCGCCGAGGTCGGAGGCAAGGTCAGTGCCGTCGCATCCGGACCATCTTGCCGGCGTCTGGCACATCCGTTGCAGAGATCCGCCTATCGCGGCCGGCGCTCAGGCATGCCAGAGGCGGCCCTCGTTATACAAGAACCCGAAAGGACGTCTCTTGCGGGCGATGGTGCGAGACCAGGACGACGCTCCCACGGCGGTGCCGGAGCCCGAGCCGCTGATCGAGCTCAGGGGCGTCGCCAAGACCTTCGGGCCGGTCAAGGCCCTGTCCGGCCTCTCGGCCCGGGTCGGACGGGGCGAGTTCGTCACCGTCGTCGGCCCGAGCGGCTGCGGCAAGAGCACCCTGTTCAACATCGTGGCCGGGCTGGAGGAGCCCGATCCCGGCGGGGCGCTGCGCTTCGAAGGCAAAAGCTGCCACGCCGCCGAGCTGCTCGGCCGGGTGTCGTTCATGCCCCAGCGCGACCTGCTGCTGCCCTGGCGCAATGTGATCGACAACGCGACCCTGGCGCTCGAGATCGAGGGCCGGCCGCGCAAGGCGGCGCGGGCCGAGGCGCTGAGGATGCTGCCCGAATTCGGGCTGGCCGGCTTCGAGGCGCAGTACCCGCACCAGCTCTCCGGCGGCATGCGCCAGCGCGTGGCGCTCATGCGGACCTTCCTGTTCGAGCGCGACCTGATGCTGCTCGACGAGCCGTTCGGTGCCCTCGACGCGCTGACCCGCACGCTGATGCAGCGCTGGCTCCTCGACGTCTGGCAGCGCCACCGCCGCACGATCCTGTTCATCACCCACGACGTCGACGAGGCGATCTTCCTCGGCGACCGGGTGCTGGTGATGACCGCCCGGCCGGGCGCGGTGAAGCTGGAGCAGCGCATCGACCTGCCGCGCCCGCGCCGGCCCGACCTCGTCACCGCCCCCGACTTCATCCGGCTCAAGCGCACGCTCCTCGAGGCGATCGAGGAGGAGAGCCTGAAGTCGTTCCAGACCGCCGAGGAGAGGACCCGATGAGCGCCGAGGACATGGCCCGCCGCTGCGACCCCGCCGAATGGGAGGCCCGCGTGGCGCTCGCCGCCTGCTACCGGCTGGTGGCGCAGCTCGGCATGGACGACCTGATCTACAACCACATCTCGGCCCGCGTTCCCGGGCGCGACGACCAGTTCCTGATCAACCCCTACGGGCTCCTCTTCGACGAGATCACCGCGTCGAGCCTCGTCAGGATCGACGTCGACGGGCGCATCCTCGACGACACAGCCCACACGGTGAACCTCGCCGCCTTCGTGATCCATGCGGCGATCCACAAGACGAGCCACGACGCCGCCTGCGTGCTGCACACCCACTCGGATGCCAGCGTCGCCGTCTCGGGCCAGGAGAAGGGATTGCTGCCGCTGAGCCAGTTCGCGATGCGCTTCTACGACCGGCAGGCGTTTCACGATTACGAGGGCGTGGCGATCGACCTCGACGAGCAGGCGCGCCTGGTGCGCGATCTCGGGCCCCACAAGGTCATGCTGATGCGCAACCACGGCATCCTGACCGTCGGCCGCACGCCCGGCGAGGCGTTCATGCTGCTCTACTACTTCGAGCGCGCCGCGCGCATCCAGCTCGCCATGCAGGCGGCGGCCGCCTCCGGCGCTGCCCTGGTGATCCCGCCGCACGCGGTCTGCGAGCGCGCCGCGCGCCAGTTCTGGGACCTGCAAGGCGACATCCTGATCCCCGGCGAGCGCGAATGGCCCGCGCTGATGCGCCGGCTCGACCGCACCGACCCGTCCTACCGCCACTGATCGCGAAAGGTCCCCGATGCTCAAGCGCCGTCACCTCCTTGCCGCCCTCGCCGCCGTGATGCTCGCCGGCCCTGCCGCCGCCGCCGAGCCGGTGAAGGCGAGCTTGCGCCTGAAATGGCTGCCGCAGGCGCAGTTCGCCGGCTTCTACGTCGCGGCGCAGAAGGGCTACTACCAGGCGGAAGGCATCGACCTGACGATCAATCCGGGCGGGCCGAACCTGCTCGCCGAGAACCTGGTCGCCACCGGCGCCGACACGTTCGGCCTGTCGGGCGGCAGCGACAGCCTGCTCGCCGCCCGCGACAAGGGCCTGCCGGTGGTCTGCATCGGCGTCTCGCACCAGGTCACCCCGTTCGTCTTCGTCACCCGCAAGGACGGCCCGGTGAAGACGCTCCATGATTTCAAGGGGCGCACCGTCACAACCTGGTTCACCGGGGCCAACCACGTCCTCAACGCCATCCTGGCCAAGGAAGGCATCAAGCCCGACGAGGTGAAGATCCAGCCGCAGCAGGTCAGCGTCACGCCCTTCGTCGACGGGGCCGTCGATGTCGCGACGGCGACCTACTACAACGAACTCTACGCCATCCAGAGCCGGATGGGGAAAGATCAGTTGCGCACGTTCGTCGCCGAGGATTACGGCGTCACCTTCCCGCGCGACACCCTGATCGTGTCGCAAACGACGCTCAAGGAGAAGCCCGATCTGGTGAAGGGCTTCCTGCGCGCCTCGATCCGCGGCTGGCGCGACGCCTTCGCCGATCCGAAGGGCGCCGTCGACACCGTGATGGCCATCGCCCCGACCCTCGACCGGGCGCACCAGGAGTTCATGCTGGCGGAAGTGAAGCGCCTGATGACGGCCGGCCCCGCCAAGGAGAAGGGGCTGTTCGCGATCGACCCGGCGGCGCTCGCCAAGGTCCACGACCTGCTGCTCCAGGCCAAGGTCATCGGGAAGCCCGTCGACCTGACGAGCGCCTTCGATTCCCGCCCCCTCGACGCCCTGTCGAGCGCGGATCGCCAGCTGTGAGCCTCGTGGCGGCCGCCGCGCCGGCTGGCCCCCGCGCCGCCGGCTTCGCCCGCCGGATCGGCGTGCGGCTCGCCACGCTGCTGGCCGTGGCGTTCGCCTGGGAGGGTCTGGTGCTCCTGCTGGGCATCCGGCCGTTCTACCTGCCGCGGCTCTCGGCGGTGCTCGCGGCAATCCTGGCGACGCCGGGCGCCTATGCGTCGGGCTTCCTGCGCACGCTCACCGAGACCCTGATCGGGTTCGTCGCCGGCGGCGCCTTCGGGGTCGCCGTCGCCGTCGCGTTCCTGCGGCTGCGCACCTTGCGCGAGATGGTCTTCCCGCTCTTCGTGGTGTCGCAGACCATTCCGGTCATCGCCTTCGGGGCGCTGGTGGTGCTGTGGTTCGGCAACACCCTGATGGCGAAGGCGGTCATCGCCTTCTATCTCACCTTCTTCCCGGTCACCGTGAACGCCTTGATCGGCCTCGAAGCGGTCGATCCGCGCCAGATCGCCCTGATGCGCAGCTTCGGCGCCTCGCCGCGCCAGATCCTGCTGCGCCTGCAACTGCCGAGCGCCCTGCCGCAGACCTTCGTGGCGTTGCGGCTCGCCGCCTCGCTCAGCCTCGTCGGGGCCATCGTCGGCGAGTGGTTCGGCGACACGACCGGCCTCGGCGTGCTCCTGCTGCAAGCGATGTACACCGAGAACGTGGTGGCGATCTGGGCCGCTTTGCTCGTCTCGGCGTTCCTCGGCACCGGCTTCTACGCGGCAGTGGCGTTCGTCGAGCGCCGCCTCGTCTTCTGGGGGGCCGAGCAATGACCGCGCAGACATCCCGTGCCGTACAGCGCGGCATCCTCGGCGCGCTGCTGCTGATCGGGCTGTGGGAGGGCATCGCCCGCGGCTTGTCTCTGCCGGCCTATATCCTGCCGGCGATGAGCGACGTGCTTCTCGGCGTGTGGTCGAAGCGCACGATGCTCGGCGAGGCCGCTGCCTACACCCTGGCGGAGGCGCTCCTCGGCTACGTCCTCGGGGCGCTCGCCGGCATCGGGCTCGCGGTCGCGCTGACGCTCCTGCCGCAGATCCGCGGCTTCGTCGTCACGGCGGTGACGGCGGTGAACTCGGTGCCGGTGGTGGCCTATTCGCCGCTGATCCTGCTCTGGTGCGGCATCGGCCTCGCCTCGAAGGTGGTGATGGTGGCGCTCGCCGTCAGCTTCACCCTTTTTCTCTCGACGCTCGCCGGCCTCGACCGGGTCGACCGCCGCAGCATCGACCTGATGCGCAGCTTCGGCGCCGGGCGCCTCGCCCTGCTCTGGCGCCTGCGCCTGCCGACGGCCCTGCCGCTGATCCTCGCCGGGCTTCGGGTCTCGACGGTGCGCAGCATCATCGTGGCGATCGTCACCGAGATGCTCGGCGCCTATGGCGGCCTCGGCTGGGTGATCTACCAGGCGGTGCTCCAGATCGACTTCGTGCAGGTCTGGTCGGCGATCGTCGTCGCCTCCGCGGCCAGCCTTCTCTTCTTCGGCCTCGTCGGCCTCGCCGAGCGCCGGCTGCTGTTCTGGAAAGCGTCATGACCCGGCAGATGCATCTCGGCCTGTTCCTCCTCGGCACCGGCAGCCATGTCGCCGGCTGGCGCATGCCCGGCGCCGTCGACAGCTTCCAGGACTTTGCCGCGATTCGAGAGATCGCCCGCACCGCCGAACGCGGCTGCTTCGACCTGATCTTCATCGGCGACAACCTCTATGCCGATCCGGCCGCGCACCCGTCCTACACCCTGCGCCTCGAACCCCTGACGCTGCTCGCCGCGCTCGCGCCGCTCACCCGCCATATCGGCCTCGGCGCCACGGTCTCGACCACCTACAGCGACCCCTTCACGGTCGCTCGCGCCTTCGCCTCCCTCGATCACATCAGCGGCGGCCGCGCCGCCTGGAACGCCGTCACCACCGCGAGCCCGGCCACCGCCGCCAATTTCGGCACGGTCCACCCGGACCATGCACGGCGCTACGAGCGGGCGGGCGAGTTCCTCGACGTGGTGGCGGGCCTGTGGGACGGCTGGGCCGACGACGCCGTGGTCGCCGACCGGGAGAGCGGCCTCTACATCGATCCGGCGCGCTTGCGCGCCCTCGACCATGACGGCCCGTTCTTCACCGTGAAGGGCCCGCTCAATATCGGCCGCAGCCCGCAGGGACGGCCGGTGGTGCTCCAGGCCGGCGGCTCGGAGGCGGGCCAGGACCTCGCCGCCCGCACCGCCGACGTCGTCTTCTCGGTGGTCCAGGATCTCGACGAGGCCCGTGCCGCCTATGCGAGCCTGAAAGGCCGGCTCGCCGCCCATGGCCGGCGCCCCGAGGAGGTCACCGTCCTTCCCGGCGTGATGCCGGTGGTCGGCCGCACCGAGCGGGAGGCGTTCGACACGCTGGCGATGCTCCAGGGCTTCGTCGGCAACGAGAACGCCCTGGCGCTGCTCTCCGACCGGCTCGGCCAGGACATGTCGGCTTACGACCTCGACGGCCCGGTGCCGGACATCACCCTGCCGGACAGCTACCACAGCTTTGCCCGGGTGATGCTGTCGAAGGCCCGCCGCGACGGCATGACCCTGCGCGACCTCTACAACCTCACCGCCGCGGCCCGCGGGCACTGGGTGCTGTGCGGCTCGGCCGAGACCGTCGCCGACACGCTCCAGCACTGGTTCGAGACCGGCGCCGCGGACGGCTTCAACGTCATGCCGCCCTATTTCCACGACGGCTTCACGAACTTCGTCGATCTCGTCGTGCCGCGGCTCCAGGAGCGAGGGCTGTTTCGCCGCGACTACACGGGCACGACCCTGCGCGACCGGCTCGGCCTTGCCCGTCCGTCGCGCTGAGCGCGCCGGGATCGTGGCCGATCGCCGACGCCAGCCGTCACGCGGAAAGGGACCCGCGAAACCGCGCGAAACGCCGGGCCAGCACCGGCAGGACCGAGAGGTTCAGGAGCGTCGAACTCGCCAATCCGCCCAGGATCACGATCGCCATCGGCCCCTCGATCTCCCGGCCGGGCTCGCCGGCGCCGAGCGCCAGGGGCAGCAGGCCGAGGCCGGTGACCAGCGAGGTCATCAGGATCGGCACCAGCCGGTCGGCGGCGCCCTCGATCGCCGTGGCGGCGGTCCAGGGCCGCCCCTCGACGAGCACGAGGTGCTCGTAATGGGCGATCATCATGATGGTGTTGCGCAGCGAGATGCCGAACAGCGTCACGAAGCCGACGACGACGCCGAGGGAGACGAGGCCGCCGGTCGCGGCGACGGCCAGCACGCCGCCGACGACCGCGAAGGGGATGTTGACGAGGATCAGCATCAGATTGGCGACGGACCCGGTGACGACCGCCAGCAGGAGCAGGATGCCGAGCCCGGAGAGGCCGGCATAGAGCGCGAGGTCGCGGCGGGCCTGCCCTTGCGCCTCCGCCGCGCCGCCGATGCCGACGGAGACGCCCGGCGGCAGCGTCACCTCCCGGGCGATCTTGCGGGCCACCGCCTGCGTGAACGAGGCGATGTCCCGGCCCTCGACATTCGCCGTCACCACCCGCACCCGCTGCGCCCCGTGATGGGCGATGGCGGCGCGCCCGACGGTCTCGTAGATGTCGGCGACCTGCGCCAGGCGGATGATGCTGCCGCCCGGCGTGCGCAGCGGCAGGTCGCCGAGGCTTGACGGCCGCGCGCGGGCCGCCGGGTCGAGGACGACCACGACGTTGAACACCGCGTTGCCCTCGTAGGACTGGCCGACCGTGTCGCCCTGGAAGGCGGTGCGGGCGATCTCCAGCACCTCGATCGCGTCGAGGCCCCAGTGGCGCAGGTCGTGGGGACGCAGGGCGATGGTGATTTGCGGCAGGCCGGCCGGCGACCGGAGCTGGATGCCGACCGCGCCCCGGATCTCGCCGAGTTCCCGGGCCACGTCCCGGGCCGCCGCCTCGATCCGGTCGAGATCCGCCCCGTACACGCTGACCACCACCGGGGCGGTGAAGCCCGACACGACCTCCTCGATGCGCTCCGTGAGGAAGGTCTTGAGCGAGAAGGTCGCCCCGGGCGTACCCGCCATCAGCGCGCGGATCCCGGCCTCGGCCCGCTCCTGCGCCTCGCCGTCGAGGCCGGGCGCGAGGTCGATGTGGATCTCGCTCTCATGCGTGCCGCCGAGATCGTAGCCGGCTTCCGCGCGGCCGACCTGCTGGGCGACGGCCCGCACTCCGGGGATCGCCTTGAGGCCCGCCGTGACGTGGCCGCCGAGCCGCAGGGTCTCCTGGAGCGACGTGCCCGGGGCCGTGGCCATGTGCAGGATGAAGTGGCCCTCCTTCAGATCGGGGAGAAACGCGCCGCCGAAGGACGGCACCGGGACGGCGCCGCCCAAGACCACCACCAGGCCCGCCGCCCCCACGAGGACGGGATGCCGCACCAGCCTCTCGAGGAGCCGGACATAGACCCCGCGCACCGCCCGGGTGACCGGCGGCTCCCGGGCCGGCAGGGCCTTGCGCCCCGCGAGCAGCAGGCGCGCCAGCGCCGGCGTGACCGTGAGCGCCACGACGAGGGAGGCCAGCACCGCCAGGATGTAGGCGAAGGCGAGGGGGCCGAACAGGCGGCCCGGCACGCCGGACAGCGCCAGGACCGGCAGGAAGACCAGCAGCACCGCGAAGGTCGCGTAGGCGACCGAGACGCGGACCTCCAGGATGGCATCGAGCACCACCCGGGCCTCCGGCCGCGGCGCGGCGAGGCGCCGGTTCTCCCGCAGGCGGCGCATCGCGTTCTCCACGCCGATCACCGCATCGTCGACGACCTCGCCGATGGCGATGGCGAGCCCACCCAGCGTCATGGTGTTCAGGCTGAGGCCGAAGGCGCCGAGCACCAGGACCGCGCCGATGAGCGAGAGCGGAATCGCCGTCGCGCTGATCAGCGCCGTGCGCCAGTCGAACAGGAAGACCACCAGGACCACGACGACGAGGATTCCGCCAAGCGCCAGGGCGTGGAGCACGTGGCCGGTGGCCTGCGCGACGAACTCGGCCGGGCGGAACAGATCGGTGCGCAGGGTGATCCCGTCCCGGGCGAGGCCGGGTCGCAGCTCGGCGAGCGCCGCCTCGACCCTGGCCGCGACCGCGACGGTGTTGGCGCCGACCTGCGCGCCAATCATCATGAGGAGGCCGGGCTGCCCGTCGACCAGGGCGGCGCTGATCGCCGGCTCCGGGCCGGCCACGACGTCGGCGACGTCGCCGAGAACGACGCTGGCGCCGCCCTCGTTGATCAGCACCGTGCGGGCGACCGCGGCCGGGGTGACCGCCTGCCCCTCGGTCTGGAGGGTGATGCGCTGGTTGACCGTGTCGATGAAGCCCGCGCCGCGCAGGCCGGTCGCCTTGCGGCCGGCGACGAGCACGTCGTTGAGGCCGATGCGGAAGCGGACGAGATCCTGGGGCCGCACCTGGATGCGGATCGACCGGATGTCGCCGCCATAGACCAGCACCTCGCCGACCCCCGGCGCCGCGAGGAGGCGCAGGCGCACCCGCCAGTCCGCCACCGTGCGCAGATCCATGAGCGAGCGCGTGCCCGAGGTGAGGCCGACGAGCAGGATCGCGCTCGTCGAGGAGGTCAGGGCGGTCATGGCGGGGGGGGGC
>NZ_LABX01000031.1 GCF_001043915.1 Methylobacterium aquaticum
GGGGGGGGGCGCCGCCCCCCGCTCGGGCGCGGGAGGCCGGGGCGGCGGGAACCCCCGAGGTCGGGCGGGCCGGGGACGCCGCGCCCGGCCCCCCCGCCGCCCTGGTCCCGGCCGCGGACGGCCTGGGGCCGGCGCAACCCGCGTCCGCCCCTCCCTCCGCCGCCGCACCGAAGCCGGCCGAGCCGGCACAGCCCGCACCGGCGAAGCCCGTGGCCCCTGCCCCGCGCCCCACGGTGGCGCCCTCCTCCGGCCCGCCGCGCCCTCCCGGCGAGAAGCCGGTCGCCTCGCCGGCGGTGCGCCGCCGCGCGCTGGAGGCCGGCATCGACCTGCGCCAGGTCCGCGGCACCGGACCGGCCGGCCGAATCGGCCATGACGACCTCGACGCTTACGTGAACGCGCCGCCCGAGGAGGCGGCCCCCGCGCCCGCCGGCCGCATCGCCCGCACGGGCGTGGAGGAGATCAAGGTCATCGGGCTACGCCGGCGCATCGCCCAGCGCATGGCCGATGCCAAGCGCCGCGTCGCCCATTTCTCCTACGTCGAGGAAGTGGACGTGACGGCGGTGGAGGAGCTGCGCGCCACCCTCAACCAGCGCCACGGCGCGAGCCGGCCGAAGCTCACCCTGATTCCGTTCCTGGTCCAGGCCCTGGTGCGCGCCCTGCCGGACTTCCCGCAGATGAACGCGCATTACGACGACGAGGCGGAGGTGATCCGCCGCCATGCCGGCATCCATGTCGGCATCGCCACCCAGACCCCGTCGGGCCTGATGGTGCCGGTGCTCCGGCACGCCGAGACCCGCGACGTGTGGAATGCGGCGGCCGAGGTGCGGCGCCTGGCGGAGGCCGCCCGCAACGGGCTGGCCGCCCGCGACGAGCTGTCGGGCTCGACCATCACCCTCACGTCGCTTGGCGCCCTTGGCGGCATCGTGACGACGCCGGTGATCAACCGGCCGGAAGTCGCGATCATCGGCGTCAACAAGCAGGTGATGCGGCCGGTCTGGCGCGATAACGCCTTCGTGCCGCGCCTGACGATGAACCTTTCGGCATCCTTCGACCACCGGGTGGTCGACGGTTACGACGCCGCCCTGTTCGTGCAGGCACTGAAAAGCCTGCTCGAGACGCCCGCGACATTGTTCATGGAGGTCTGACCCGTGGGCGAGATCACCACCAAGCTCCTGGTGCTCGGCGGCGGCCCGGGCGGCTACGTCGCGGCGATCCGCGCCGGCCAGCACGGCATCGACACCGTCCTGGTCGAGGAGAACCGCTTAGGCGGGACCTGCCTCAATGTCGGCTGCATCCCCTCGAAGGCGATGATCCACGCGGCGGACGCCTATCACGCCGCCATGCTCCAGGCCGGCGACGCCTCGCCCTTCGGCCTCTCGGCCGGACCGCCGCGCCTCGACTTCCCCCGCACGGTGGCCTGGAAGGACGGCATCGTCGGGCGGCTCAATACCGGCGTGGCGTCGCTCCTGAAGCGCGGCGGGGTCAAGATCCTGCGCGGGCGCGGGCAGATGGTCGACGGCAAGACCTGCCTCGTCGAGACCGATACCGGGCCTGAGCGGGTGCGGGCCGAGCATGTGATTCTCGCCACCGGCTCGGTCCCGGCGGCGCTCCCCCATCTGCCCTTCGGCGGGCGGGTGATCTCCTCGACCGAGGCGCTATCCCTGCCGAAGGTCCCGGCCACCATGGCGGTGGTGGGCGCGGGCTATATCGGCCTCGAGCTCGGCACCGCCTTCGCCAAGCTCGGCGCCACGGTCACGGTGGTGGAGATGGCCGAGCGGATCCTGCCGGCCTACGATGCCGAGCTGACCCGGCCGGTGGCGCGGCGCCTCGGGGC
Source organism: Methylobacterium aquaticum (assembly GCF_001043915.1). Lineage (GTDB taxonomy): Bacteria > Pseudomonadota > Alphaproteobacteria > Rhizobiales > Beijerinckiaceae > Methylobacterium > Methylobacterium aquaticum. The sequence continues at coordinate 1,835 of NZ_LABX01000031.1, forward strand.
TCTCGGGATCGAGGTGCTGCTCGGCGCCAGAGCCACCGGGCTGTCGGCGTCCGGCGACGCGCTCGCCGTCGAGGTCGGTGGCGAATCCCGAAACATTCCCGCCGAGGTGATCCTGGTCGCGGTCGGCCGCAAGGCGCGCACCCACGATTTCGGCCTCGACCGGCTCGACCTCGACATGAGCGGGCCGTTCCTCCGCATCGACGAGCGCTGCGCCACCTCGATGCGCAACGTCTGGGCGGTCGGCGACGTCACCGGCGAGCCGATGCTGGCCCACCGCGCCATGGCACAGGGCGAAATGGTGGCCGATCTCGTGGCCGGGCGCCGCCGCGCCTTCCACAAGGTGGCGATTCCGGCAGTCTGCTTCACCGACCCCGAGGTGGTCTCGGCTGGCCTCTCGCCGGACGAGGCCCGCACGGCCGGCCACGAGATCCGCACCGGGCTGTTCCCCTTCGCCGCCAATGGCCGCGCCATGACGCTCGGGGCCGAGGACGGCTTCGTGCGGGTAACGGCCCGGGCCGACACCCACCTGCTGCTCGGCATCCAGGCCGTGGGGGCCGGGGTCTCGGAGCTGGCGGCGGGGTTCGGCCTCGCGCTCGAGATGGGCGCCCGGCTGGAGGACATCGCCGGCACGATCCACGCCCACCCGACCCTCGGGGAAGCCTTTCACGAAGCGAACCTGCGGGCGCTCGGCGAGGCTCTGCACATCTGAAACCGGGCACCGTCGGGCGAATCGGCGCCCGATATGCGAGAGGATCGTTCGTCCAAGCCGTGGAGGAACGATGCGTGAGTGAGAGGAAGCGCCGGGCCTCGGTCGCGGAGATCCGCGGCCGGGCCTTCGGCGACGTGATCGACTGGCTGGAATACCGGGTCGCCGTGTACCGCGACGGGCTGGAGCGCCACACCGCCGCCCACGGCGCCGACAGCCGGGCCGTCGCCCTGGAGCGGGCCGCGGCATTCGAGGCCGAGCTGATCCTGCGCGAGATCGGCAAGCTCGCACAGGCGGCGCCGCGTTCGAAGGAATTCCGCGAGGCCGCCGAGGCCCGCCGCCGCTTCGTCGCCGCGCAGCGGGAGCGGGCCGGCGACACGGCCGCGCCCGACGAGGGCTGAGGCGAGGCGGCCGCAGCGCCATCCGCCGCACGAAGAATTTTCGTGTCTCGCATTGAACAGATCCGAGCCGGCGTGAAATACTGCGCAGTCGGTTCGCATCAGACGGGCCGGGATCCGGGGAGAATCGCCATGACGGGCCGGTGCCGCTTGCGCCTGGAGAGAGTCGTTTCCGTGCTCGCCCTCTGCCTCGCGGCGCAGGGCGCACGCGCCGAGGTGAAGACCGGGCCGGTGCTGACGCATTGGGGCCTGTGCGAAGCCTCCGGCGCCGTCCCCTATCCGGCCGGCAGCTTCGGCGACCGCTTCCTGGTGGTCGACGACCAGGACAACACCTTGCGCCTCTACAAGGCCGACGAATCCGGCCCACCGCTCGCCCTGAAGGGCGGCGACCTCGACGCCGCGCTCGCGACCAGCGGCCGGGAGGAGCCCGCCAAGGCCGATCTCGAATCCCTCGCCTGGCTCGGCAACGACCTCGTGCTGATGGGCTCGCATGCCCGCGACGCGGAGGGCCGCACCCGCGAGGCGTCGCGCCAGATGCTCGCCCTGTCGGTGGGCGGCGACACCAAGGCCCCGGCGGTGACGCCGAAGGGCAAGGCGGTCACGGGCCTCGCCAAGGCGATCGCCGATCTCGACCCCCGCCTGTCCGAGCGCGTCGCCGTCGATCTCGCCACGAAGGCGAATCTCAGCCCCCGGCGGCGCGGCCTCGCCCTCGAGGGCCTGAGCCCAACGCCTGACGGGCGCGGCCTGCTCGTGGGCTTGCGCAATCCGCTCAATGCCGACAACGACGCCCTGGTGGTGCCGTTCGAGAACGCCGCGGAGGCGCTGGCGAGCGGCGCGGCCCCGAAGCTGGCGAAGCCGATCGCCCTCGATCTCAAGGGCCGGGGCATCCGCGACATCGCCTATGCGCCCGGGATCAAGGCGTATTTCGTCGTCGCCGGCGGCTCCGGCAGCGGCGGCGAGGCGGCCGACCTTTACCGCTGGTCCGGCAAGGCCGGCGAGGCTCCGACCCGCGTTGCGGGGGTGGCCGAGGCGCTGGCGGCGATCCCCGATTTCCAGCCGGAGGGCCTGATCGTCGCGGCGGATGGCAAGAAGGTGCAGGTCATCAGCGACGACGGCGACATCTGCCCGGCGCGCAAGCCGCAGAGTTTTCGGAGTGTGGTGCTGGAGCTGGAGTGAGGGGCCGGGCGGGTCTCTGGCGCTTCGGTGATCGTGACCCGCACATCATCCCAGGCCCCGCCGCGAGGCGGGCCCTGGGAGGATCTCACATTGATCTCCCTTTTCTGTCGAGCGCGCCCTTACGACGGCGCCGCCCCACCCACTCGCTCCCGCTCCCGCAACGTCTCGATGAGATCGAGCACGCGCACGACCTGCGCGCCGACATTCCACCAGGCCGGCCGCGGCGCAGCCGGGGCCACCGGCATCGCCGCCACCGCCTCGACCAGGAAGGCCGCCTCCGGCAAGGCCGGCCGGTCGGCGCGGCGGAGCGACGGCGTGACCACCGCGCGGGCGAGCAACTGCACCTTGCGGGCACCCGGCACCCGGGCGCGGCGGGTGACCGGGTCGAGGCCGGCGCGGGTGAGGTCGCGGCCGATCTCGGCATAGATCAGCCCGGCGGCGCGCACCGCCGGGCGGCAGGCGGGCGGCAGCATGGCGATGCCGGATTCGGCCCGGGCGTAGAGCAGATCGGCCGCGGCGAGCAGGCGGGCCACCACGGCGGCAAGCGCGGGGCCCGGCTCCGGCCGGGCCAGGAAGGCATCGGGGTCGATCCCGGCCTCGCGCAGCCAGGTTTCCGGCAGGTAGAGGCGGCCGGCCCGGGCATCCTCGCCGACGTCGCGGGTGACGTTGGTGAGCTGCATGGCGATGCCGAGGTCGCAGGCCCGGGCCAAAGCCTCGGGCGAGCGCTCGCCCATCACCAGGGTCATCATCGCGCCGACCGAGCCGGCGACCCGGGCCGCGTAGGCGACGAGGGAGGAGAGGTCCGGGTGGCGCCGCCCGGCGGCGTCCCAGGCGAGCCCTTCGAGGAGCGCGGCGGGCAAAGCCTCCGGGATGGCGTGGCGGCTCACGATCTCGGCGAGCGCGCGGTCGGCCGGGGCGTCGGCGGGCCGGCCGGCATAGGCGGCGGCGAGGCGCGCGCGCAAGGACGGCACCGCGTCGGCCCGGGCCCCTGCCCCGTCCACCGCATCGTCGGAGAGGCGGCAGAAGGCATAGAGCCCGTAGGCGTCGCGGCGCACCGCCTCGGGCAGCAGCCACGAGGCGGCGTAGAAGCTGCGCGAGCCGGCCCGGATCGCCGCCCGGCAGGCTTTGTGATCGGCGGAGCGGGCCAGGGACGCCGCGAACGGCGTTTGACGACGCGCATCAGGCGAAGACGGCAGCATCCGGCACCACGCGATCGAGGATTTTGGAGGACGAGAGCACCCCCGGCAGCCCGGCCCCCGGATGGGTGCCGGCGCCGACGAGGTAGAGATGGCGCACCGCGCCGCTTCGGTTGTGCGGGCGGAAATACGCGCTCTGGGTCAGGATCGGCTCCAGGCCGAAGCCCGAGCCGCGCCAGGACAGGAAGTCGTCGGAAAAGTCCTGCGGCGTCGTCACCCGGGAGGTGACGAGGGAGTCCGACAGGCCCGGCAGCACCGTCGCGTCGAGGCGCGCGGCGATGCGCTGCCGAAAAGGTTCGGCGAGCGCGGCCCAGTCCTGGCCGCCGGCGAGGTTCGGCACGGGAGCCAGCGCGTAGAAGGCGTCATGGCCCGGCGGGGCGACGCTCGGATCGGTCGCGGTCGGGCGGTGCAGGTAGAGGCTCATGTCCTCGGCCAGCACTTTTCGGGAGAAGATGTCGTCGAGAAGCCCGCGATAACGGGGACCCAGCAGGATGGTGTGGTGGGCGAGATCCGGATAGGTCCGGCGCGTGCCGAAATACCAGACGAACAATCCCATCGAGGACTGGGCGCGGGAGAGGCGCCGCTCGCGCCAGCCCTGCGCCTCCTTCGGCAGCAAGTCGAGCGCCGTGACGGCGGAATCGGCGTTCGACACCACCACGTCGGCAGACATCTCGGTGCCGTCGGTGAGCGCCACGCCCCGGGCGGTCCCATCCTTCACCAGGATTCGCTCGACCTCGGCACCGCAGCGGACCTCGCCGCCCTGGCCCTCGATCAGCGCGACCATGCCGCGCACCAGCGCCCCGGTGCCGCCCAACGCCGAATGCACGCCCCAGCGCCGCTCGAGCGACGCGATCAGGCAGTAGAGCGCGCTCGCCCGGAACGGCGAGCCGCCGATGAGGAGCGGGTGGAAGCTGAACGCCGTGCGCAGGCGCTCGTCGCGAAACACCGACGAGACCAGGCTGTAGACGCTGCGATGGCCGCCGATCCGCAGGAGGTCGGGGGCGATGCGCAGCATGTCGGTGAGGCGCCCGAACGGCACCGCGCCGAGCTGCTCGAACCCGACCCGGCACAGCTCGTCGGAGAGCGCCATGAACCGGTCATAGCCGCCGCCCTCGCCGGGGGACAGGCGCTCGACCTCGGCCCGCATCGCCTCGGCCTCGCCGCACATGGCGAAGGTGGCGCCGTCGTCGAAGCGGATGCGGTAGAACGGCCGCATCGGCACCAGGGTCACGTCGTCGGAAAGACGGCGCCCGCAGAGCGCCCAGAGTTCCTCGAACAGGAACGGGGCCGTGACGATGGTCGGTCCGGCATCGAAGGCGAAGCCGTCCTGCCGATGGACCCGCGCCCGCCCTCCCGGCTGGTCGAGCCGTTCGAGCACGCTCACCCGGTAGCCCCGCGCGCCGAGCCGTACGGCCGCCGCGAGCCCGCCGAAGCCGCTGCCGATGACCACCGCACGGGGACGGCGCCGGGCGGCGGTGACCCGCGGCGGCGCATTGTCGAGTGTCAACATAAGTTGACACTATCGTCGTGGTCGTGGCGGGAGGCAAGCGGAAACGGGGCTCGCGCGACTCAGGCCTCCGCGAGCCGCCGACATGGCAGTGCGAGAGCGTCAACCTGCGCTGACGGCGCCGCTCGATCGGTTCGGCCACGATGACGGGCACGCCTCCCCTCTCCCGGGTGGCATGGCTGTCCCGGGCAATGCCCGAGACGAGAACTGGGATTGCCCCGTTTTCTGTGGTTCTTGCTGGTTTTCGTGGATTATGCGGCCAGAACCATGCGGCGCTTCAGGAGATCGAGGCGTGCCCGTCCGTACCACTGGCGCTTGGTGAGCTTGAGCCGGTTGATCTGGCCTTCCGCCTGGCTGCTACTCCATGGCTCCGTGAGAGCACCCCGGACGGCAGCGATGTCCGCCTCCAATCCCGAGGCGAACGTCGCGATGGCAGGAGCGTCGCAGCTCCGTGCTTGCGTGATCCAGGCGCGATGTCCGCTGCGGCGTCCGCATCCTGATCATCGGTGACGGTCTTGCCCTTCCCTGCGGCGCGCACCAGGGCTGTGAAGCGGCGGGCCAGACCCGTGACCGTCCGTGCGGTGTCATCCTGCTCGACGCATCTCACCACAGCTGCGTCGCTCGCATCCAGCGCCGAGGATGCACCACGACCTGATCCGGATCAGGCGTCGGCCCCTGCTTGTGACCCTCGTGCCCGGGCTTGGCCCCACCAGGCCTGGACTTCTCGCGCCGCTCCTTGCGGTCGCTCGATGGCGGCTTGGATGAGGTGCGCGAGGTCTTCTCCGGCCGGTGCAGGCGCAGCACCAGCTCGATCAGTTCCTCTTTGCTCAGGCGCTCCAGGTCGCTGCGGCGCATGACGACAGGGAATCAGCCAAACCGCTCGTGCAAGGGGCATCACCTCGGCCGAGCGCCGTCCTGATAGCCCGAACCCCCCTGGGTCATTACAAGCCGGGTGTTTTCCTATTGTTAAAAAGGCGCACTCGCGAGATCCCACGAAATTCCGGGCGATCCCGCCTGTGCCATCAGAACCTGCACGTCACACCAGGTCAGGTCTGCCCCGGCCGCAATTGGTAGAAGATGTGGCGGCCGATCACGTCCATCTTGCGCAAGCGGCGGGACCAGCGCGGTTTCACGTAATCCGCATGGTAATGCGTCGCCCCGCCGACATCGGCGAGGTAGGTGCGGCCCTCGACCACCGCCTGGGCGATGCGGGTCGCGGTCTGCCAGGAGGCGTCGTCGGTGATGCGCAGGGACTTGCCCTCGCAGGCGAAGGAGAACTGGCAGCCCATATAGCGGTGGCGGTTCTGGTAGACGACGCCGCAGATATTGGCCGGATACAGGCCGCTCTTGGCGCGGTTGAGCACCACCTGGGCCACGGCGGCCTGGCCCTGCTCGGGCTCGCCGCGGGCCTCGAAATACACGGCTTCCGCGAGGCAGCGCTGCTCCTTCTCGGCATTGTCCGGCGTGATCAGGTCAGCGTAGCGGCGCCGGTCGTCGTCGCTCGGCGGAGCCTCCGGGGCGTTGCGGGTTGCCGTCGTCACCGCGGCCTTGGCGTCGCGATCGAGGCGGGGCGACATCTGGCCGCCGGCGGCGATCTCGATCGGCGTCGCATCCGCCGGGGCTGGCGTGGTCGAGGACAGGGCAACGGCGCGGGGCACCGCCGGGGTGCTGCCGCCCTGGCCCGCCTCGCGGGCGTCGGGATCGCGCGGCCGTCCGGCGGTCTCGCCGCCCGCCGCCGCGCCGCGGGTCGGCGCCGAGGCGCCGGCCGCCGGCGAGCTGGCGCCCGCCTCGCCCAGATCGGCATCCGGCAGCGGCACGAAGATGCCCTGGGGTTCGAGGTCCGGATTCCAGGTCGAGGCGCCGGGCGTGAAGGTCGAGGCGACGCTCGGCCGGTCGCTGCCGAGCCAGCCGGCAGTCAGGGCGGCCGGACGAGCGCCGCCGCCGACACGGGACGGCACCAGGGCGTCGCCCTTCTGTGCGCGCTGGGCCAGCGGGCGGGTGCGGGCATCCGCCTTCATGTCCGGCCGCAGGGGCGCGGCGTCGAGGACGAGGCGCGAGGAGCCCCCGAGACCGGGGCTGCCGAGACCGGCGGCGGTGAGGCTCGGGCCGGTCAGGCTCACCGGCGCGATCAGGCCGCGCTCCGGCAGCGGCGGCACCCCCCGCGGCACCAGACGGGCGACGGCGCTGGAGCCGAGCGAGGATTCGTAGCCGGCCGATGCCGTGAACGAGACCAGCACCCCGAGACCGACGGCCCAGGGCGCGACGGCGGCGGCGAACCAGCGCATCCCCTTCGTCCGCCGCACCTGCCGCCTGCGCAAGTCCCGCTTGCGCACGTACCGCCTGCCCAAGGTCCCGACCCCACGCCACGCGCCCATTGCCGGCCCGTGCAGGACCGACACCCGTGGCGGCGAGTGTCGCGGGGTATGGTTGAGCGTCGGTTAAGCCACGGCAGGCCCTTGCAACCGTTCGGCGAGGTCGGCGGCCCGCGCGGCATAGACCACCGGCAAGGCTGCCTGCACGCCCCGCACCGCCACGGTCTCGACCCGCAGGCCGTCGAGGGGCATGCCCGCCCGGTGCGCCGCCTCGGCGGAGGCGACGAGCTGCACGTCGGCCGCCTTGGCGAGGGATTCGAGCCGGCTCGCCAGATTCACCGCCGGGCCGATCACCGACATCCCCCGGCTCGCGCCGTAGCCGAGGCGGCCGAGGACCAGCGGGCCGGCATGCAGGCCCATCGCCATCCGCAACGCGGCCGGCAGCTCGGCGGCGAGGCGGCGGTTGAGGGTCGTCACCGCCCGGTCGACGGCGCCGGCGGCGGTGAAGGCGGCCCGGCAGGCCGGGCCGATCCCGTCCGGATGGGTGAACAGGGCGAGCAGCCCGTCGCCCGCATAGCCGCCGATCCAGCCCCCCGCCGCCTCGATCTCGCGGCCGGCCGCCTCGAAGAAGTGGTTGAGGATGAACACCACGTCGAAGGGCAGCTTGCGCTCGGAGAGCGGCGTGAAGCCGCGGATGTCGATGAACAGGATCGCGACCTCGCGCTCGATCCCGGCGACGTCCGTATTGGTCAAATGCTGGTCCGCGGAGTCGCGGCGCGGGTCGAGGATGCGGATCACCGCCACGTCGCCGCCGGGCCGCGCCTGGCAGGCGAGGCGGACATTGGCCGGCGCGCCGATCGCCCGCAGGGCCGCGACCTCCTGCGCGCCGGGTGCCGACAGGTGCGCCTCGCCGGCGACCACCAGCACCCGGCAGGTCGAGCAGCGTCCGCGCCCGCCGCAGACCGAGACATGGGGCACCCGGTTCGCCCGGCTGATTTCGAGGAGCGTCGGCCCTTCCAGGCTCTTCACCGTGGGACCACCGACATAGGCGATGCTGAAGCGCCGGGCCCGCAGGGTCGCGGCCGCCCGCACCAGAACGATTCCGAACGCGAGGGCGACCGCGACATAGATCGCGCCGGTGACGCTGCCGCCCCAGGCCGCGACCGTCGACTCCACGGACGGCACCTGCCAGCGGGCAGCGAGATCCGGCGCGTCGAAGCGGCGCGCCAGCACCATGTCCCGATCCATGAGACGGCCCTGCGTGACGATGCCGGCCAGCGCCGCGGCCGGCAGGCCGACGGCCGGCACGGCCAGCAGCGGCGCCACCCGCCGGTAGAGCGGCGACAGGCGCAGCCAGGCATGCAGGCCGAGGCAGCCATGCAGCCAGACCACCAGCAGCAGCGCGGTCTGGTACCCCATGCCGTCGGGCCAGATGCGGACGATCACGTAAGGATAGGTAGTCGACGTCCCGTCCACGAGGTTGGCGATCCGCGTCCCCATGACGTGCGGCACCAGCAGGAACGGGATCGCGACGCCGAGCAGCGTCTGTGCCGCCTCCCAGGGCGGCATCCGGAGCGTCCGGCGCTCGGCGAGCCGGACGAGGACGAAGGCGACATGGGCCAGGAGCGCGAGGCCGAGGATCAGGCTGCCGGGAAGCGAGCGCGTCACCGCGAGCCGCCAGCGGGCGGCGTCCATCATTGTCTCGAGGCCGACCAGGCCGAGCGCGTGGTTGGCGAAATGGGTGGCCGCGAAGGCGAACAGGATCAGCCCGGAGACCAGCCGCAGGCGCTGCGCGAGCGAGCCGCGCCACAGGCGGGCGCCGGCCTCCGGATCGGGACGGCCGGCGGGAGGCGGCTCGCGCATGGGATCCTCTGGGGTCCTCTCTTGGCTCGGGTTTCCCCTCTCCCCGCGGGTGGGGAGAAGGCTTCATCGACCTTGTCGTCGATGACGTGAGCCCGAAGGCGAGGGTGAGGGGACATGTCCGCAGGAGCCTCGTTCGGCACCGCCCCCGCACCCTCGGCGAGAGCATTTTCCGACCAAGTGGATACCGGCTGGTCGCAGAAAATGCGGCAAAATCAAATGCCTAGAGTACTGCCCGATTGCAACGTGATCGGGCAGTGCTCCTAGCGCCTCGCTTTGGTGACGACAAGGTCACCAAAGCCCTCTCCCCGCGCGCGGGGAGAGGGGAGTGCGAACGGCCCGAAGGGCAGTCCGCGCAGGTCCGTTATACCAACGGTCGAAAGAGAACGCCCTTCGGGACCGTTCTCAAATTTTCGCCAAGTCCAAGGTTCCGGACATCGGGGCTTGGCATCGACACCTCAAGAGGGGGGCAACGGCCGCGTCGATCTCGGGCCTGCCCGAGATCGAATCGATGCGTCAGCATCGTCGGCCGCTGGTATTACGCCTCGCCGCGGCCCTTCACCTTGAGGGCGGCCTGCGCCGCCGCCAGCCGCGCGATCGGCACGCGGAAGGGCGAGCACGAGACATAGTCGAGGCCGGTCTCCTGGCAGAAGGCGATCGAGGCCGGGTCGCCGCCATGCTCGCCGCAGATGCCGAGCTTCAGCGTGTCGCGCACCGCCCGGCCGCGCTCCGCGGCGAGCCGCACCAGTTCACCCACGCCCTCCTGGTCGATCGACACGAACGGATCGGCGGCCAGGATGCCGCGCTGGGTGTAGGGTCCGAGGAACCGCCCCGCGTCGTCGCGGCTGATGCCCAGCGTGGTCTGGGTCAGGTCGTTGGTGCCGAAGGAGAAGAACTCCGCCGTCTGGGCGATGTCCCCGGCCCGCAGTGCGGCGCGCGGCAGCTCGATCATCGTGCCGACCTGATACTCGACCTTGCTGCCGGTCTCGGACGCCACCGCCTGCGCCATGGCGTCGATGCGGGCCTTCACCAGGTCGAACTCGGTGCGGGTGAAGACCAGCGGCACCATCACCTCGGCGATGATCGGCGTGCCGGTCTGTTGGGCGGCCTCGACGGCGGCCTCGAAGATCGCCCGCGCCTGCATCTCGGCGATCTCCGGGTAGAGGATCGCCAGCCGGCAGCCGCGGAAGCCGAGCATCGGGTTGAACTCGTGCAGCTCGTTCATCCGGCGCCGCACCTTGTCCTCCTGGACGCCGGTGGCGGCGGCGACCTCGCCGATCTCCTTGTCGGAATGCGGCAGGAACTCGTGCAGCGGCGGGTCGAGCAGGCGGATCGTCACCGGCAGGCCCGACATGATGGTGAACAGCTCGACGAAGTCCTGGCGCTGGTACGGCAGGAGCTTGGCGAGTGCGGCGCGGCGGCCTTCCGCGTCGTCCGCCAGGATCATCTCGCGCATCGCCACGATGCGCTCCTCCTGGAAGAACATGTGCTCGGTGCGGCACAGGCCGATGCCCTCGGCGCCGTACTTGCGGGCGGTGCGGGCGTCGAGCGGGGTCTCGGCGTTGGTGCGGACCTTCATGGTCCGCACGGCGTCGGCCCATTCCATCAGCGCCGCGAAGTCGCCGGACATCTCGGGCTCGATCATCTCGACCGCGCCTTGCATCACCTGGCCGTTCGAGCCGTCGATGGTGATGCGGTCGCCGGCCTTCAGCGTCACGCCGCCGACCGACAGGGTGCGGGCGGCGTAGTCGACCCGGATCGAGCCGGCGCCGGAGACGCAGGGCTTGCCCATGCCGCGGGCGACCACCGCCGCGTGCGAGGTCATGCCGCCGCGGGTGGTCAGGATGCCCTCCGCGGCGTGCATGCCGTGGATGTCCTCCGGCGAGGTCTCGACGCGGACCAGGATGACCTTGCGCTCGGCCTTCTTGGCGGCCTCGGCCTCCTCGGAGTTGAAGACGATCTCGCCGGACGCCGCGCCCGGCGAGGCCGGCAGGCCGGTGGCGATGACCCGGCGCTCCGCCTTCGGGTCGATGGTCGGGTGGAGCAACTGGTCGAGGGAGGCCGGCTCGACGCGGCCGACCGCCTCCTCATGGGTGATGAGGCCCTCCGCCGCGAGTTCCACGGCGATGCGCAACGCGGCCTTCGCCGTGCGCTTGCCGTTGCGGGTTTGCAGCATCCAGAGCTTCCCGGTCTCGACCGTGAACTCCATGTCCTGCATGTCGCGGTAATGGTGCTCGAGCAGGCCGTAGATCCGCACGAGTTCCGCGTAAACCTCCGGCATCGCCCGCTCCATCGACGGCTTGTCGGAGCCGGATTCGAGGCGGGCGGCCTCGGTGATGTCCTGCGGGGTGCGGATGCCCGCCACCACGTCCTCGCCCTGCGCGTTGATCAGGAACTCGCCGTAGAGCGCCTTCTCGCCGGTGGAGGGGTTGCGGGTGAAGGCAACGCCGGTGGCCGAAGTCTCGCCCATATTGCCGAACACCATGGCCTGGACGTTGACCGCGGTGCCCCAGCTCGCCGGGATGTTGTGCAACTCGCGGTACTTGTTGGCGCGCGGGTTCATCCACGAGCCGAACACCGCGCCGATCGCGCCCCAGAGCTGGGCCTGCGGGTCCTGCGGGAAGTCCTCGCCGAGTTCGCGCTTCACCAGCGCCTTGTACTCGCCGATCAGATGCTTCCAGTCGGCGGCGCCGAGGTCGGTGTCGAGGGTGAGGCCCTTGTCGTCCTTGTAGCGCTCCAGCACCTCCTCGAAGGAATGGTGCTCCACGCCCAGCACCACGTTCGAGTACATGGTGATGAAGCGGCGGTAGCTGTCATAGGCGAAGCGCTCGTCGCCGGCGCCACGGGCCAGGGCCGCGACGGTGGTGTCGTTGAGGCCGAGATTGAGCACCGTGTCCATCATGCCGGGCATCGACGCCCGGGCGCCCGAGCGCACGGAAACGAGCAGCGGCGACTCCGCATCGCCGAAGCGGCGCCCGGTCAAGGACCCGACCGCCTCGAGCGCAGCCGCGACCTGGCCCTCCAGCTCCGGGGGGTATTGCCGGCCGTGGTCGTAATAATAGGTGCAGACCTCGGTCGTGATGGTGAAGCCAGGCGGCACCGGCAGCCCGAGATTCGACATCTCGGCGAGGTTCGCGCCCTTGCCCCCGAGCAGGTCGCGCATCGCCGACTTGCCTTCGGCCTTGCCGTCGCCGAAGGTGTAGACCCACTTCGCCATGTGACTTCCGGCCATGTCTCTCGTCCGTTCTGAGCGGCTGCCGCCTGACGTTCCGCCGCCGGGTTGGACCATTCGCAACCCCAACGCAAGCTGAACGGTTGTCCTGTTCCGGCCCGTTCGCGCTGGGAACCGTGTGGATTCGTCCGGCTCAGGCAAGCTGCACGATGAGCCCGTTCTGGATCGTCACCCGCCGGTCCATCCGGGCGGCCAATTCCAGGTTGTGGGTGGCGATGAGTGCCGCGACACCCGAGGCCCGCACCAGGGAGACCAGGATCGCGAAGACGTGACCCGCGGTCTGAGGGTCGAGGTTGCCGGTCGGCTCGTCGGCGAGGAGCAGCCGCGGCCCGTTGGCGAGCGCGCGGGCGATGGCGACCCGCTGCTGCTCGCCGCCCGACAATTCCGCCGGGCGGTGGCTCAGCCGCTCCTTGAGGCCGAGGAACGCCAGAAGCTCGCCGGCCCGCGAGCGCGCTTCCCGGGCCGACAGGCCGCGGATCAGCTGCGGCAGCACCACGTTCTCCAGCGCCGAGAATTCCGGCAGCAGGTGGTGCGACTGGTAGACGAAGCCCATCTCCTCGCGGCGCATCCGGGTGCGGGCGGCATCGTCCATCCGGGCGCTCGGCTGGCCACCGATATAGACCTCGCCGCCATCCGGCCGTTCCAGCAGGCCGGCAACGTGGAGCAGGGTCGACTTGCCGGTACCGGACGGCGCCACGAGGGCGACGATCTCGCCGGGCCAGATCGCGAGGTCCGCCCCGCGCAGGATCTCGAGATGGCCGTTGCCTTGGGCATAGCGCCGCTCGACCCGGGCGAGGAACAGAGCCGGGACCGGCTGATGCGGGGTGCCGTCCATCGGCGTCAGGCGCCCCTCGCGAGGCGGCGTGGGGCAGGGGGCAAGGGATAGACGGGTCGCGGCATCCGGTGCGTACTCGGGAACAGGATCGGGAGGCGAGGGCCCGAAGGCTCAGCCGTAGCGCAGGGCCTGCACCGGGTCGAGCCGGGCGGCGCGCCAGGACGGGTACAGGGTGGCCAGCAAGGAGAGCACCATCGACATCGCCACCACCGCCACGACCTCGCTGGCATTGGTCTCGGACGGGATCTCGGACAGGAACCGCACCGTCGGGTCCCAGGCGCCGGGGAACAGCGTGCGCTGGATCACCGTGAGGTTGGCCGAGAAGACCAGCCCGAGTACGAAGCCGGCGAGCGTGCCGAGGATGCCGATCGAGGCGCCGGTGATGAGGAAGACCCGCATGATCGCGCCCCGCGTCGCCCCCATGGTGCGCAGGATCGCGATGTCGCTCGACTTGTCCTTCACCAGCATGATGAGGCCGGAGACGATGTTGAGCGCCGCCACCAGCACGATCAGCGTGAGGATGATGAACATCACGTTGCGCTCCACCTCCAGGGCGGAGAAGAAGGTGCGGTTGCGCTGGCGCCAGTCGGTGATGAGCACCGGGCGCTCGGCGGCGAGTTCGAGTTCGCTGCGCGCCTCGCCGACGGAATCGGCGTTGTCGAGGAAGATCTCGATCACCGAGACGTCGCCGTCGCGGTTGAAGAAGGCTTGAGCCTCGGAGAGCGGCATGTACACGAAGGTGCCGTCGAACTCGGACATGCCGACCTCGAACACCGCCGCCACGTTGTAGCTCTTGATCCGCGGCGCGGTGCCGAACGGCGTCGTCGCGCCCTTCGGGGTGGCGAGCGTGATCGTGTCGCCGGCCTGGAGCCCGAGGGATTCGGCGAGCCGCTTGCCGATGGCGACGCCGCCACCGGTATCGAAATTCTCCAGCGTGCCGCCCCGGATGGTCTTGGCGACGGAGGGAATCTTCTTCAGGTCCTCGGCCCGCACGCCCCGCACCAGGACGCCCGAGCCGCCGAATTGCGACGAGGCGAACGCCTGTCCCTCGACCATCGGCAGGGCGAGATGGACGCCCGCCACCTTGCCGAGCCGGTCGGACAGGTCGGCGAAGTCGGTCAGCGGCCGGTCGATCGGCGCGACGAAGATGTGGCCGTTGATGCCGACGATCTTGCTGAGCAGCTCCTTGCGGAAGCCGTTCATCACCGAGAGCACGATGATGAGGGTGGCGACGCCCAGCATGATGCCGAGGAACGAGAACAGGGCGATGACCGAGACGAAGCCTTCCTTCCGCCGGGTGCGCAGATAGCGCCCGGCGATCGTCCACTCGAACGGCGCGAACGGAAGGGTGGCGCCCCCGCCGCGCCGCGCCAACAGGGCGCCGACCTTGGGGATGCGGGCGCGGATCGCGGCGAGGACCATCGGCTCAGGGAGTCCGGTTCTGGCGGAGATAGGCCGGCACGGCCTCGGGGGCCACGGTCTCGCGGGCACCGGTGGCGCGGCGCTTTACCTCGACCTTGCCCTCGGCCAACCCCTTCGGCCCGACGACGACCTGCCAGGGCAGGCCGATCAGGTCAGCGGTGGCGAACTTAGCCCCCGGGCGCTCGTCGCGGTCGTCGTAGAGCACGGTGAGGCCGGCGGCTTCCAGCTCGCCCTGGAGCGAGGCGCAGGCCGCGTCGGTCGCGGCGTCGCCGACCTTGAGGTTGAGGAGCGCGACATCGAACGGCGCCACCGCGTCCGGCCACACGATGCCGGATTCGTCGTGGCCGGCCTCGATGATCGCCGCCACCAGCCGGCTCGGGCCGATGCCGTAGGAGCCCATATGGACCGGGCGTTCCTGCCCGTCCGGGCCGGTGACACGCGCGCCCATCGGCTCCGAATACTTGGTGCCGAAATAGAAGATGTGGCCGACCTCGATGCCGCGGGCGGCCATCTGCTCCGGCGCCGGCACCTCGGCGAAGGCGGCGGCGTCGTGCATCTCGGAGGTCGCGGCGTAGCGCGAGGTCCAGTGGTCGACGGTGGCCTGGAGCCCGGCGACGTCGTCGAAGTCCGTCGTCGCGTCGGGGGTCGCGAAGTCGAGATAGGCCCGGTCGCAGAAGACCTCGCTCTCGCCGGTCTGGGCCAGGATGATGAATTCGTGGGACAGGTCGCCGCCGATCGGCCCGGTCTCGGCCCGCATCGGGATCGCCTTGAGGCCGAGCCGCGCGAAGGTGCGCAGGTAAGCGACGAACATCTTGTTGTAGGAATGCCGCGCGCTCGCCTGGTCGAGGTCGAACGAGTAGGCGTCCTTCATCAGGAACTCGCGCGAGCGCATCGTGCCGAAGCGCGGCCGCACCTCGTCGCGGAACTTCCACTGGATGTGGTAGAGATTCTTCGGCAGATCCTTGTAGGAGCGCACCGCCGAGCGGAAGATCGCCGTGATCATCTCCTCGTTGGTCGGCCCGAACAGCATGTCGCGCTCGTGCCGGTCCTTGATGCGCAGCATCTCCTTGCCATACGCATCGTAGCGGCCGGATTCGCGCCAGAGATCGGCCGACTGGATCGTCGGCATCAAGAGTTCGATCGCGCCCGAGCGGTCCTGCTCGGCCCGGATGATGTCGGCGACCCGGTTGAGCACCCGCAGGCCCAGCGGCAGCCAGGCATAGATGCCGGCCGCCTCCTGGCGGATCATGCCGGCGCGCAGCATCAGGCGGTGCGAGACGATCTCGGCTTCCTTCGGCGTCTCGCGCAGGATGGGCAGGAAGTAGCGGCTGAGACGCATGTCGGACCTTGGCGTGGCAGGCAGGTTGCGTAGCGCGGGGCGAAGCCCCGTCGCCGGGACTGTCCCCGGGGCACGCTCTTTTGCACGCTTCCGGCGCCGTTCGCAAAACATGAAACGCGGACGCGCGCGCCGATGGGTCGTCGCTTCACTCCCCGGGCGCGGGGCGGGGGAAAAAAATGCGCCGGCCATGCAAAAAAACGCATCGCACTGCGCAAAGCCAGGTGACAATGCGAATTCTTATTCCTATAAGCGGCCTCGCGATGATGCGCAGGCAGGCCGGACGGCGCCGCGCAAGGTCCGAGTCTCGGGAGGAATAGCCAGCCTCAACACCCAAACGGGTGAATAACATACTATGAGCTGGCGAAAGCATCTAGAAAGCTATAAAGCAAGGCTTCCGAGCCTTGCTTTTTTATTTTCGGCGCCTGCGTTCAGATCTTATCTCTTGCCAGGGCATCTCGCGGCCCGACCGGGTCGCGAGGTGTTAAAGTCCAGCGAGCGGAAACGCCGCAACGGCCAGGATGAACATTACGTCCGACACGAGCGTCGTCCACACCGCCTTGCGGCGCATCTGCGGCTTGTGCGGCGCGCCGAGATCCTGACCCGGTACGATGACTTCCGTGCCGTCGGGTGCGGCCCGGAACGGCAGCACCGCGAAGAGCACGGTCCACCACACCACGAAATACAGGGCGCCCGCCCCGAAGCCGCTGAGGCGGAAGCCCCAGACCGCCAGCGCCAGCACCGGCAGCACCAGCAGGATGCAGACCACGAGGGTGCGGGGGATCGAGGCGGTGGCGCGGTCGAGGAGGGCGTCCACGCTCACGCCTGCTCCAGTTCGACCAGGGTGCCGAGGAAGTCCTTCGGGTGAAGGAACAAAACCGGCTTGCCGTGGGCGCCGATGCGCGGCTCGCCCGTGCCGAGGATGCGTGCACCTTGCGCCTTCAGCTTGTCGCGGGCCGCCAGGATGTCGTCGACCTCGTAGCAGACGTGATGGATGCCGCCGCCCGGGTTGCGCTCCAGGAAGGCGTTGATCGGCGAGTCGGCGCCGAGCGGCTCGAGCAGCTCGATCTTGCTGTTGGGAAGCTCGACGAAGATCACCGTCACGCCGTGCTCCGGTTGCGGCAGCGGCGCCGACAGGGTCGCCCCGAGGGTGTCGCGATATACCTTCGCCGAGGCTTCGAGATCCTTCACCGCGATGGCGACGTGGTTGAGCCTGCCGATCATGGGATGTTCCTCCGTGCGTGGTCCGTGGAGATGGTCTGTTCTCGAGATGTGGCGCCGATGGCGCCACGGCATCAACCCGTCTTTGCGCCTAGAGCGCTTCACGATCGCATTGCAATCGCGAAGCTTCTCTAGCTCTATGATTTTGCCGCATTTTCTGCGACGAACCGGTATCCACTTCGTCGGAAAATGCTCTAAGCAGATTTCGCCGAAGCGGTCACCGGTTCGGCGAAATCTGAGATAAAGCAGAAACTGAAGCGGGCGAAGCGTTGGCCTGCCAACGCAAGTCTGCTTAGACCCCTGCCGTCTGGAGCGCGGGGAACCCCCTCCCCCCGTAGAGAGAGAGAGAGGGTTTGGGCGTCGCATCTCGGCGACGCCCCCTGCCTTTACACCTCCACCACCATTACGTGGCAGGCCGGCTTCTTGCCCCACACCTCGTTGACGGCGGAGCGGATCGCCCGATCGACGGCGTTCTCGACCGCTTCGGAATCCCGCCGCTTGACCCGGGACAGCCCGCTGACCGTCCGCTCAACCGCGTCGCCGATGATGTCGATGATGACCTCGCCCTTGCGGCCGTAGCTCGGCAGGCCCATCAGGTCGATCGAGGGCTCGCCCTTGACCTCGCCGTTGCGGTCGAGCGCGATCGCCACCGAGACGATGCCCGTGAAGGCGAGCTTGCGTCGCTCCGGGATGGCGCGGTCGTTCGAATCGACCAGGACGTGGCCGTCCTTGAAGATCCGGCCGTTCTTGACGTGGGTGACGATCTCCGGCTCGCCGGGCGCTAGGCGGATCAGGGTGCCGTTGCGGGCCTTGACCACCTGCTCGACGCCCTGCTTGCGGGCGAAGGTGGCGTGCTCGGCCAGATGCAACGCCTCGCCGTGGACCGGCACCGCGATCTTGGGCTTGGTCCAACGATACATCGCCGCCATCTCGTCCCGCCGCGGATGGCCCGAGACGTGGACCAGTTCGGTGCGGTCGGTGATGACCTGGATGCCGGCCTCGATCAGGTCGTTGATGATCGCGCCGACCGCCCGCTCGTTGCCGGGGATCGCCCGCGACGAGAAGATGACCCTATCGCCCGGCGACAGCGCGATCTCCGGATGCTCGTCCCGGGAGACGCGGGCGAGGGCCGCGCGTGCCTCGCCCTGCGAGCCGGTGAGGAGCGCCACCACCTTCTCCCGCGGGAGGTAGCCATAGGCTTCGGCGCCGCGGATCTCCGGCAGGCCGTCGAGGTAACCGCATTCGCGGGCGACGTCAATCACCCGGTCCATGGCCCGACCGACCGCGACGACATCGCGGCCGCAGGCTTGGGCGGCGAGACAGACGGCGCGCATGCGCGCGACGTTCGACGCGAAGGTCGTTACCGCGACTCGGTGCGGCGAGTTGCGGATCAGCTCGGCGAGGTGGTCGGCGACCTCCGACTCGCTCGGCGAGCGGCCATCGCGGGTGACGTTGGTCGAATCGCAGATGATCGCCAGCACGCCCTCCTCGCCCAGCCGCGTGAAGGTCTCCTCGGAGGTCGAGTTGCCGGCGACCGGCGTGTCGTCGAGCTTCCAGTCGCCGGTATGCAACACCAGGCCGAGGGCGGTGCGGATGGCCAGCGCATTCGCTTCGGGGATCGAGTGCGCCACCGGGACGTACTCGATCGAGAACGGCCCGAGATCGAGGCGCCCGTCGGCCGGGACCTCGCGCAGATCGACCTTCGGGGCGCCGGGCTCACCGAGGCGTCGGGCCTCGATCAGGTTCTTGGTGAAGCGGGTGGCGTAGACCGGCACCTTGAGCTTCGGCCACATCTCGCCGATGGCGCCGATATGGTCCTCATGGCCGTGAGTGATCAGGATGCCGAGCAGATTGTCGCGCTGCTCCTCGGCAAAGCTGAGATCCGGGTACATCAGGTCGACGCCCGGCAAGTGCTCCTCGCTGGCGAAGCCCATGCCGAGATCGACCATGATCCACTTGCGAGCTTTAGGCGGCCCGAAGCCGTAGAGCGCGGCGTTCATGCCGATCTCGCCCACCCCGCCCAGGGGCACGAAGATCAGCTCATCTCCCTTGTTCGACATTCCCATACCATCATTGTCTGGACCGCCGTCACGGTCCCCTCGAGGAACGGCCTCGTCTGCCGTCACGATCACGGCGCCGTCATGTTGCGGATGCGGCCAGAAACGACCGCGCG
Source organism: Methylobacterium aquaticum (assembly GCF_001043915.1). Taxonomy (GTDB): domain Bacteria; phylum Pseudomonadota; class Alphaproteobacteria; order Rhizobiales; family Beijerinckiaceae; genus Methylobacterium; species Methylobacterium aquaticum. Next base: position 21,209 of record NZ_LABX01000031.1, read on the forward strand.
GCGGCGGCGCCATGGGGCGCCCCGCCGGAAGACATCGAACGGGTCGGGGGAGTGCGTCGTCGCCGCACGGGCGCCGGACCGCCTCCCCGTCAGGCCGCGGTCGCGGCCGATCCGAAATGCACCTCGCCGGCCGAGACCGCCAGGCGATCCCCCTCCGGCAGCCGGACGACCAATCGGCCGCCCTCGTCGATCGTCTCGAACGTTCCGGTGACGCTGCGGCCGCCGGCCTGGACGCTTACCGGGCCGCCGAGGCCCGCGGCCGATGCGAGCCAGGCGTCGCGGATGTGCGAAAAGCCCCTGCCCTCGTCCCACAGCCGCTCGACCTCGACCCAGGTCCCGGTGAGCAGGCGAAAGAGGCCCGGCGCGTCGACGATGCACCCGGCCTGCGCGAGCGACGTCGCCGCATAGGGCAACCCCTCGGGCGCTCCGGTCACGTTGATGCCGATCCCGATGGTGACGACCGCGCCGCTCCCCGGCAGGGTCTCCCTCTCGAGGAGGATGCCGACGAGCTTGGCGCCGCCGAGGAGCACGTCGTTCGGCCATTTGAGCCGGAAATCGGGGCAGCCTCTCCCGGTCACGGGACCGCAGGCTCGGCGAAGGGCACGCTCCACGGCGATTCCGGCAACGAAGCCCAGGGTCGCGACCCGGTCGGGGGCGAGGCCGAAAGGAACGGGCCAGAGCAGGCTCGCCGCGTGGTTGCCCGCGACCCAGCTCCACCCCTTGCCGCGCCGGCCACGGCCGCCAGTCTGCTCGCGGGCGACGACCCAGAGCGGCCCGGTCTCGCCGTCCCGGGCACGCTCCAGCGCCTGCGTGCTCGTCGAGCCGAGGCTGTCATGGACCTCGAGGCGATATCCCGCGGCCATGGCCGCGGGGTCGAGCCCAAACGTCATCCGTCTAGAACAGTGACTTCGCGGCGGTCCCGGCGAGACCGACGAGCGGGGCCGGTGCCAGCCAGAACAGCAGGACCACCACGCTCGACAGGCCGAGCACGATCCGCAGGCCCGGGCCCATCGGCTCGTAAGCCTCCGCCGGCTCGTCGAAATACATCACCTTGACGAGGCGCAGGTAGTAATAGGCACCGACCACGCTGGTCACCACGCCGATCACCGCCAGGGTGACGAGGTTCGCCTTGATGGCCGCCGCGAAGACGTAGAACTTGGCGAAGAACCCGGCGAGCGGCGGAATGCCGGCGAGCGAGAACATCATCATGGCGAGCAGGAAGGCGACCCAGGGGTGGGTGCGCGACAGGCCCGACAGGTCGTCGATGGTCTCGTACATCTGGCGACCACGGCGCAGCGACAGGATCACCGCGAAGGCGCCGAGGGTCATGGCGAGGTAGATCGCCATGTAGATCACCACGCCGCGCACCCCCTCCTGCGTGCCGGCCGCGAGCCCGATGAGCGCGTAGCCGACATTGGCGATGGAGGAATAGGCCATCAGGCGCTTGAGGCTGCGCTGGCCGATCGCCGCGAAGGAGCCGAGCGCCATCGAGGCGATCGAGACGAACACGATGATCTGCTGCCATTCCGGCGTGATCACCGGGAAGGCGCCGACGAAGACGCGCACCGCCATCGCCATCGCGGCCATCTTGGGAGCCGAGGCGAAGAAGGCGGTGACCGGGGTGGGGGCGCCCTCGTAGACGTCCGGGGTCCACATGTGGAACGGCACGGCGGCGAGCTTGAACGACACGCCGGCGGCGACGAACACCACGCCCAGCACGACGCCGATCCCCGAGCCTTCGCGGAGCGCGGTGACGATGTGCGGGAACGAGACGGTGCCGGTGAAGCCGTAGACCAGCGAGGCACCGTAGAGCAGCATGCCGGAGGACAGCGCACCGAGGACGAAGTACTTCAGGCCGGCCTCGGTCGAGCGCACGTCGTCGCGGTGGAACGACGCGATGACGTAGGCCGCCAAGCTCTGAAGCTCCAGGCCCATGTAGAGCGCGATGAGATCGTTGGCGGAGGCCATGATCATCATGCCGATCGTCGAGAGGACGATCAGGATCGGGTACTCGAACCGAGCGATGCGCTCGCGCTCGAAATGCTCCTTGGCGAGCAGGATGGCGGCGGCCGACCCGATCAGGGTCAGCGCCTTCATGATGCGGGCGAACCCGTCGACGATGAAGGAGCCGTTGAAGGTGGTGACCTTGCTGCCGAAGGGCTGGCTGACCACCGCGAACAGCGCGAGGATCAGCAGGATCAGGGCCCCGACGCTGACGGCCTCGGTCGAGCGCTCGCCCTTGAAGGCCCCGTAGAGGATCAGCACCAGGACGCCGACCGACAGGATCAGCTCCGGCAGGGCGGGCCCGAGGGCGGGCATGACGATCTGAGCGGCGTTCATCGCGAAAAACTCAGTGCGGGACCGGCAGAGCCGCGGCAGCGGTCTGGGTCGTGGACAGGGCGGCGCGCATCCCCTGCATCAGCGCGTCCGTCGAGGGCGCGAAGACGTCGAGGATCGGGCCGGGATGGACGCCGTAATAGATCGTCAGCGCCACCAGCGGGGCGAGGATCAGCATCTCGCGGCGATCAAGGTCGGTGATTCCTTGCAGGCTCGGCTTCTCGAGCTTGCCATAGACCACCCGCGCGAAGAGCCAGAGCGCGTAGGCCGCCGACAGGATGATGCCGAAGACCGAGAAGAACGACACCATCGGGTTGGCCCGGAAGGCGCCCAGCATCGCCAGGAACTCGCCGACGAAGCCCGAGGTGCCCGGCAGGCCGACATTGGCCATGGTGAACACCATCATGGCGACCGCATAGAGCGGCATGCGCTTCACGAGGCCGCCATAGGCGGAGATCTCGCGGGTGTGCATCCGATCGTAGATGACGCCGACGCAGAGGAAGAGCGCGCCCGACACGATGCCGTGGGAGATCATCAGGAACAGGGCGCCCTGGATGCCCTGCTCGTTCATCGTGAACAGGCCGAGGGTCACGAAGCCCATATGCGCCACGGAGGAGTAGGCGATCAGCTTCTTGATGTCGGTCTGCACCAGCGCGACCAGCGAGGTGTAGATGATCGCCACCACCGACAGCGTGTAGACCATCGGGGCGAAGGAGTGCGAGGCGTCCGGGAACATCGGCAGCGAGACCCGGATGAAGCCGTAGCCGCCCATCTTCAGCAGGATGCCCGCCAGGATGACCGAGCCGGCGGTCGGCGCCTCCACGTGGGCATCGGGCAGCCAGGTATGGACCGGCCACATCGGCATCTTCACCGCGAAGGAGGCGAAGAAGGCGAGCCAGAGCCAGATCTGCATGTTCGCCGGGAAGCGGGTTTGCAGCAGGGTCGGGATGTCGGTCGTCCCGGCCTGCCAGTACATCGCCATGATGGCGAGCAGCATCAGCACCGAGCCGAGCAGGGTGTAGAGGAAGAACTTGAACGACGCATAGATCCGGCGCTTGCCGCCCCAGATGCCGATGATGAGGAACATCGGGATCAGGCCGGCTTCGAAGAACAGGTAGAACAGCACCAGGTCGAGGGCGCAGAACACGCCGATCATCGTCGCTTCGAGGACCAGGAAGGCGACGAAGTACTCCTTCACCCGATGCTCGATCGAGAGCCAGGAGGCGCCGATGCAGAACGGCATCAGGAAGGTGGTGAGCAGCACCAGCGGCATCGAGAAGCCGTCGACGCCGAGCTTGAACCGGATCGTCTCCGTCAGCCAGGCATGGGTCTCGACCAGCTGGAACTGCGCCGTGGAGGCGTCGTAGCGGCCCCAGGCGACCAGGGACAGCAGGAAGGTGGCGAGGGTGGTGATCAGCGCCGCCCAGCGGGCGTTGCGCCGCACGGCCTGCTCGTCGCCGCTCAACGTCAGGATGAAGGCAGCGCCGACAAGCGGCAGAATGAGGAGGCCGGAGAGGATCCCGAGGCCGAGCATGATTGTCTGTTCTCCGGTCAGGTCAGTGGGTTGCCGCGGAGACGCCGGTGATCAGGTACCAGCTCACCAGGGCCGCGACGCCGACCAGCATCACGAAGGCGTAATGGTAGACGTAGCCGGTCTGGAGACGGACCACGCCGCGGGTGATGTCGACGACGCGGGCGGCGATCCCGTTCGGGCCCATCCCGTCGATGATGCGGCCGTCGCCGACCTTCCACAGGAACTCGCCGAAGCCCTTGGCCGGGCGGACGAAGATCCGGTCGTAGATCTCGTCGAAGTACCACTTGTTGAGCAGGAAGCGGTACAGCAGCGGCTGGCTCTCGGCGAGCTGGTGCGGCAGTTCCGGCCGGCGAATGTACATCCCGTAGGCGAGCAGGAAGCCGAGCACCAGCATCACGAATGGCGAGTGCTGCACCCAGGCCGGCGCGTTGTGGATGTCGTGCATGATGTGGTTGTCGGGGCCGTGCGCGAGCGCGCCCTTCCAGAACTCGTCCATGCCCTCGCCGATGAAGCGGTTCTTGAACACCATGCCGGCGAAGATCGCCCCGAGTGCCAGGACCGCCAGCGGGATCGTCATCACCAGCGGGCTCTCGTGCGGGGTATGGGCATGATGGTCGTGGTGCTCGATCGCCGAATGCGAGGCCGGCTCGACGTCGTGGCCCTTGGAATCGTGGGCGACACCCTCGTGGTGACCGGGGGCGCCATCGGCCTGCGCCGAGGCATGAGCGGCCGCGTGATGCGCGTGGGCATCGGCGTGGTGGTCGTCATGACCATGCGCGTGGGCGTTCTGCCACCGGGCCCGACCCTCGAAGGTCATGAAGAACAGGCGCCAGGAGTAGAACGAGGTGAAGAAGGCCGCGATGACGGTCGCCAGGAAGGCCAGCACGTGGCCCGGCCGGGTCGACATGTACGCCGCCTCGATGATGGCGTCCTTCGAGTAGAAGCCGGCGGTGAAGGGGAAGCCGATCAGCGCGAGCGTTCCGACCGCCATCATGGCGGTGGTGAAGGGGATGTAGCGGCGCAGGTCGCCCATGTTGCGCATGTCCTGCTCGTGGTGCATCGCGTGGATGACCGAGCCGGCACCGAGGAACAGAAGCGCCTTGAAGAAGGCGTGGGTGAAGAGATGGAACACGCCCGCCGCATAGGCGCCGACGCCGAGCGCCACGAACATGTAGCCGAGCTGCGAGCAGGTCGAGTAGGCGATGACGCGCTTGATGTCGTTCTGCACCAGGCCGACGGTTGCCGCGAAGAACGCCGTGATGCCGCCGATGACCGTGACGACGATCAGGGCATTCGGCGCCGCGTCGAAGAGCGGCGACAGGCGGGCGACCATGAACACGCCGGCCGTCACCATGGTGGCGGCGTGGATCAGCGCCGAGACCGGGGTCGGCCCCTCCATCGCGTCCGGCAGCCAGGTGTGCAGCAGGAACTGCGCCGACTTGCCCATCGCCCCCATGAACAGCAGCAGGCAGCAGATGGTCAGGGCGTTCCAGTCGTATCCGAGGAAGTGGAACGTCGCGTCCTTGATCTCCGCCACCTTCGGGAAGATGCCGTCGAAGGCGACTGCGCCGAACAGCACGAAGCAGAGGAAGATGCCGAGCGAGAATCCGAAATCGCCGACGCGGTTGACGATGAAGGCTTTCATCGCCGCGGCGTTGGCCGAGGGCTTCTCGTACCAGAACCCGATCAGCAGGTAGGAGGCGAGGCCGACGCCCTCCCAGCCGAAGAACATCTGAACGAGGTTGTCCGACGTCACCAGCATCAGCATGGCGAAGGTGAACAGCGACAGGTAGGCGAAGAACCGCGGCCGGTGCGGATCCTCGTGCATGTAGCCCATCGAGTAGAGGTGGACGAGCGCCGAGACGCTGTTGACCACGACCAGCATCACGGCGGTCAGCGTGTCGGCCCGGAAGGCCCAGTCGACGACGAGGCCGCCAGCGGTGAACCAGGTCGCGACATGGATCTTGGTGGCGCCGTGGCCGTGGCCGCCGGTCACCTCGAAGAAGGCGATCCAGGACAGGAGCGCCACGAAGATGAGGATGCCGGTGGTCACCATCTCGCTGGCCCGCGGGCCGATGCGGCGCCCGAACAGGCCGGCGGTCAGCGCGCCGATCAGGGGCAGGAAGACGATCGCGTGGTACATGCTAAGGTCCGGCCTCGCGTGACTGCCGCTGCGGCGCTGGTTCCAGGGGGAGAAGGGCGGGCGGGCGTGACCCCGGCGGTCAGCCCTTCATCATGTTGACGTCCTCGACGGCGATCGAGCCGCGATTGCGGAAGAACACCACCAGGATAGCGAGGCCGATCGCCGCCTCGGCGGCGGCGACCGTCAGCACGAACAGGGCGAAGACCTGGCCGACGATGTCGCCCAGATGGGTCGAGAACGCCACCAGGTTGATGTTCACCGCGAGCAGGATCAGCTCGACCGACATCAGGATGACGATGATGTTCTTGCGGTTGATGAAGATGCCGAGCACCCCGAGGGTGAACAGGATCGCGGCGACCGTCAGGTAATGGCTCAAACCGATCATCGTGCCTCTCAGCCGCGGGCGGCCGCCTTCGTGTCGCGAGGCGCTCAGCCGCCCCGCCGCTCTTGCCATCAGCACCGCGAGACCCGGGAGTCCCGCACGAAACTCGTCCGACCGCGCCGCCCGTCAGACCTCGACGCCCTGTCCGGTCGGCACGTGGCGGACCTCGACGGCATCGGCCTGGGTGCGGGCGTTCTGGATCGCGATGTCCTGGCGCTTCACGCCGGGACGGTCACGCAGGGTCAGCACGATCGCGCCGATCATCGCGACCAGCAGGATCAGGCCGGCGACCTGGAAGAAGAAAAAGTAGTTGGTGTAGAGAACCAGGCCGAGGGCCTGCGTGTTGGTCACGGTCTCGCCGCCCGGCGACACCGCCAGCGGGCCATGCACCAGGCCGGGGTCGATCGCCCAGGAGCCGACGACGAGGAGCAGCTCGATCAGGAACACCGCCCCGATCAGGCCGCCGACCGGCAGATAGTCCTGGAAACCCTGGCGCAGCTCGGCGAAGTCGACGTCGAGCATCATCACCACGAACAGGAACAGCACCGCGACGGCGCCGACATAGACCACGACCAGGAGCATGGCCAGGAACTCCGCCCCCATCAGCACGAACAGCCCGGAGGCGTTCACGAAGGCGAGGATGAGGAAGAGCACCGAGGTGACGGGGTTGCGCGAGGCGATCACCATGAAGCCGGAGGCGACGGTGATCGCGGCGAACAGATAGAAGAAGGCGGCGGCTGCGGTCATGCGCTGAATTCATGCCGCCTGGCGGCGGCCTCCTGCCCGACCCCCGGAGCGTCCCGGCGGCTCGTCTATAGAACCCGCTCCCGCGGCGCACAACCGGGGGAGCGCCGAATGTGGCGTCTCTGTGGGAGGATCACCGCCCTCCCGTGAGTCCCTCGAGGAGGGCGGAGCGCGCCCTCCCCCGCGGCCGGTCAGCGGTAGGGCGCGTCCACTGCGATGTTGCGGGCGATCTCGCGTTCCCAGCGGTCGCCATTCGCCAGCAGCTTGGCCTTGTCGTAGAGAAGCTCCTCGCGGGTCTCCACCGAGAACTCGAAGTTCGGCCCCTCGACGATGGCGTCCACCGGGCAGGCTTCCTGGCACATGCCGCAATAGATGCACTTCACCATGTCGATGTCGTAGCGCGTGGTACGCCGCGTGCCGTCGTTGCGGCGCGGGCCCGCCTCGATGGTGATGGCTTGCGCCGGGCACACCGCCTCGCACAGCTTGCAGGCGATGCAGCGCTCTTCCCCGTTGGGGTAGCGCCGCAGGGCGTGCTCGCCGCGGAAGCGCGGGCCGCGATGGCCCATCTCGAAGGGATAGTTGATCGTCGCCTTGGGCTTGAAGAAGTAGCGCATCGCCAGGGCGAACCCGGTGACGAACTCCTTCAACAGCAGGCCGCGGGCGACCTGGTCGAGCTTCATGGCTCGTTCTCCGACGGTTGGGTCTCAGGAGACCGGCGCAAGGCCGGTCAGCTTCAGGACGAAGGCGACGACGAAGACCATGGCCAGCGAGAGCGGAAGGAAGACCTTCCAGCCCAGCCGCATGAGCTGATCGTAGCGGTAGCGCGGCACCATGGCCTTCACCATGGCGATCATGAAGAACAGGAAGCTGGCCTTGAGGGCGAACCAGATCAGGCCCGGCACCCAGGTGAAGGGCGCGAACGGGATCGGCGAGAGCCAACCGCCCAGGAACAGGATGGTGCCGAGCGCGCACATCGTGACGATGGCGACGTATTCGCCGAGCATGAACAGCAGGTACGGGGTGGAGGAGTATTCCACCATGTAGCCGGCGACCAGCTCGGATTCTGCCTCCGGCAGGTCGAAGGGCGGGCGGTTCGTCTCGGCGAGCGCCGAGATGAAGAACACCACGAACATCGGAAAGAGCCAGAGCCAGTACCAGCCGAGGATGCCGAGCGCGGTGTCCTGCGCCCGCACGATCTGCGACAGGTTGAGCGAGCCGGCGCACATCAGCACCGTGACGATCACGAAGCCGAGCGAGACCTCGTAGGACACCATCTGGGCCGCCGAACGGAGCGCGCCCAGGAAGGCGTATTTCGAGTTCGAGGCCCAGCCGCCCATGATGACGCCGTAGACGCCGAGCGACGAGATCGCGAAGATGTAGATGATGCCGACATTGATGTCGGCGATCGGCCAGCCATCGGCGAGCGGGATCACCGCCCAGGCGGCGAGCGCCAGGGTGGCGAAGATCAGCGGCGCCAGCAGGAACAGGCTCTTGTTGGCGCCCGCCGGGATCACCGGCTCCTTCACGACGAATTTCAGCAGGTCGGCGAAGGATTGGAACAGGCCCCAGGGCCCGACCACGTTCGGACCGCGGCGCAGCTGCACCGCCGCCCAGATCTTGCGGTCGGCGAGCAGCGCGTAGGCGATGAAGACCAGCAGCGCCACCAGCAACGCCACGCTCTTCAGAGCCACGAGGAGGACGGTGCCCAGCACCTCCCAGAGGGTCATCGGTCGGCGCTCCTCATTCGGCCGCTTCGAGGGCACGCCCGCGGGCGAGACCCGAGCATTCGGCGAGCACCCGCGACGCGCGGGCGATCGGGTTGGTGAGATAGAAATCCGCCACGCCGGCGCGGAACGGCTCGCGGCCGGGCTCGCCCGGGAGACCGGCCAGCGCCGTCAGCGCCGCGGCGCCGTCAGCCGGGGCGATCTGATCGATGCCGGCGAAATGCGGATGCGCGGTGTAGAGCGCCTTGCGGAGGGCGGTGAGAGAATCGAACGGCAGGCGCTGGCCCAGCACGTCCGAGAGCGCGCGCAGGATCGCCCAGTCCTCGCGGGCATCGCCCGGCGGGAAGGCGGCCCGGTTGGCGAGCTGCACCCGGCCTTCCAGGTTGACGTAGGTCGCCGACTTCTCGGTATAGGCCGCGCCCGGCAGGATGACGTCGGCGCGGTGGGCACCCTTGTCGCCGTGGGTGCCCTGGTAGACCACGAAGGCGCCCGGACCGATCTCGACCTCGTCGGCGCCGAGATTGAACAGCACGTCGAGGGCGCCGGCCTTGGTCATCTCGGCAAAGGTCAGGCCGCCCTCCCCCGGCACGAAGCCGAGATCGAGCGCGCCGACGCGGCCGGCGGCATTGTGCAGCACGCCCAGCCCGTTCCAGCCCTCGGCCTTGGTGCCGAGACCCTGGAGGAGCTTGGCGATCGCTGCGAGCAGAGCGGCCCCGTCGGCCCGCGCCAGCACCGCCTGGCCGACGATCACCAGGGGCCGCTCGGCGGCCTTGAGCGCCTCGGCGAAGCTGTGGCTGCCGGCCGCGACCTCGGCCAGGGTCTCGGGACCGGCGCCCAGATAGCTGTGGGGATAGGTGAGGTCCGCGTCCTCGCCGATCACGCCGATCTGGATCGGGCTCGTCCGCCAGCGCTTGCGGATGCGGGCGTTGAGCAGCGACGCCTCGGTGCGCGGATTCGTGCCGACGATCAGTATTGCGTCCGCCTGCTCGATGCCGGCGATGCCGGGACCGAAGGTGTAGGCCGCCCGGCCCCAGGCCGGATCGATCGCGGCACCGTCCTGGCGGCAATCGAGGTTCTGGACCTTGAGCGACGCCATCAGGCTCTTGAGCGCGAAGGTCTCCTCGACCCCCGCAAGGTCACCGACGATCGCGCCGACACGCTTCGGGTCGGTGCCCTTGAGCTTGCCGGCAATGGCGGCGAACGCCTCGGCCCAGGAGGCCGGCCGCAGGCGGCCGTTCTCGCGCAGATAGGGCCGGTCGAGGCGCTGCAGGCGAAGGCCGTCGACGACGTGGCGGGTCTTGTCGGAGATCCACTCCTCGTTGATCGCCTCGTTCACCCGCGGCTCGATCTGCATCACCTCGCGGCCGCGGGTGTCGATGCGGATCGCCGAGCCGACCGCATCCATCACGTCGACGGATTCGGTCTTGTTCAGCTCCCAGGGACGGACGTTGTAGGATTGCGGCTTGTGGACGAGCGCGCCGACCGGGCACAGGTCGGCGACGTTGCCCTGCAACTCCGATTCCATGGCGCGTTCGAGATAGGAGGTGATCTCCATGTCCTCGCCGCGGCCGATGGCGCCGAGATCCGGCACGCCGGCCACCTCCGCCAGGAAGCGGACGCAGCGGGTGCAGTGGATGCAGCGGTTCATCGCGGTCCGCACCAGCGGGCCGATATACTTCTCTTCGACGGCGCGCTTGTTCTCGCCGTAGCGGGTCGAGTCGACGCCGTAGGCCATCGCCTGATCTTGCAGGTCGCAATGGCCGCCCTGGTCGCAGATCGGGCAATCGAGCGGGTGGTTGATGAGGAGGAACTCCATCACCCCCTCGCGGGCCTTCTTGGTCAGGGCCGACTTGGTCGACACCGCCGGCGGCTCGCCGTTCGGTCCCGGCCGGCAATCGCGCACGGCCCAGGCGCAGGAGGCGACCGGCTTCGGCGCGCCCTTCAGCTCGACCAGGCACATGCGGCAATTGCCGGCGATCGACAGGCGCTCGTGGAAGCAGAAGCGCGGGATCTCGGCGCCCGCGACCTCACACGCTTGCAGGAGGGTGTAGTCCGGCGGGACATCGACCTCGATGCCGTCGACGAGGATCTTGGTCATGCGGTCATCTTCTCAGACATGATTCTCGATGCGGGCGAGGCGACGCTCGATCCGTTCGAGACGCTGTCCCAGACGGTCGAGGCCACGGTCGGCGGTCGCGAGTTGCGTGCCGACGCTCGCCATGCGGTCGTTCAGCTCCCTGATGTCCGCCGCGACGCCATCGATCTTTCGGTCGATGCCGATCACGAGGTCAAGGATGGAGGTCGCGACGCCGGTCACGGCTTTCCCTCCAGGCGTTCGACACGATCGGAGAGGTCGCGCAGGCGCTCCTCGACGATGTCGTGGCGGATATTGGCGTGGGCGGGGAGGCCGAGGCCGGTGATCATGCTCTCGTGCGTTTGGTCGACCCGACCCTCGATGTGGATCAGGCGGCGCGACTGCTCGTGCTGCACGGCGCGCATGTCGCGCAGCAGGCTCAGGACCAGGTTGTCGGGCTCCGCCGCCATCGCCGCCTCACTCCGCCGCCATCGGCACCGGGGTCGGGTGCGGGTTGGCCGAGTAGCGGTCGATGCGCTTCTCGATCTCGGGCCGGAAATGACGGATCAGGCCCTGGATCGGCCAGGCGGCGGCATCGCCGAGCGCGCAGATCGTGTGGCCTTCGATCTGCTTCGTCACGTCGAGCAGCATGTCGATCTCGCGCTTCTGCGCCCGGCCCTCGGCCATGCGCTGCATCACGCGCCACATCCAGCCGGTGCCCTCGCGGCACGGCGTGCACTGGCCGCAGGATTCGTGCTTGTAGAAGTACGAGATGCGGGCGATCGCCGCGACCATGTCGGTCGACTTGTCGAAGACCATCACGGCGGCGGTGCCGAGACCGGACTTCAGGTTGCGCAGCGTGTCGAAATCCATCGGCGCGTCGATGATCTCCGCCGCCGGCACCAGGGGCACCGAGGAGCCGCCCGGGATCGAGCACAGCAGGTTGTCCCAGCCGCCGCGCATGCCGCCGCAATGCCGGTCGATCAGCTCGCGGAAGGTGATGCCGAGCTCTTCCTCGACGTTGCACGGCCGGTTGACGTGGCCGGAGATGCAGAACAGCTTCGTGCCGGTGTTGTTCGGCCGGCCGAGCCCCGCGAACCAGGCGCCGCCGCGGCGCAGGATGGTGCCGGCCACGGCGATCGACTCGACGTTGTTCACCGTCGTCGGGCAGCCATAGAGGCCCATATTGGCCGGGAAGGGCGGCTTGAGCCGCGGCATCCCCTTCTTGCCCTCCAGGCTCTCGATCAGCGCCGTCTCCTCGCCGCAGATATAGGCGCCGGCGCCGTGATGGACGTAGATGTCGAAGGGGTAGTCATGGACGTTGCTCTTGCCGACGAGGCGCGCCTCGTAGGCTTCGTCCACCGCCCGCTGGAGCGCGTGCTTCTCGGCGACGTACTCGCCGCGGATGTAGATGTAGCAGGCATGCGCGCCCATGGCGAAGCAGGCCAGCATGCAGCCTTCGATCAGGAGATGCGGGTCGTGCCGCATGATCTCCCGGTCCTTGCAGGTACCGGGCTCCGACTCGTCGGCGTTGACCACCAGGTAATGGGGCCGGCCGTCCGACTTCTTCGGCATGAAGGACCACTTCAGGCCGGTGGGGAAGCCGGCGCCGCCGCGACCGCGCAGGCCCGATTTCTTCATCTCCTCGATGATCCAGTCCCGGCCCTGCTGGAGCAGGAATTGGGTGCCGTCCCACGCGCCGCGTTTCTTCGCGGCCTCGAGGCCGGGGGAGTGGAGACCATAGAGGTTGGTGAAGATCCGATCCTGATCGGCGAGCATGGCGATCGTCCTACAGGTCTGCTGTGAAGGGAAAGTACGTCATCGGTCGTGTCAGGACTTCGCCGTGGATGCGGCCGCGCCCTTGCCGTCGGCGCTCTTGCCGTCGGCGCTCTTGCCATCGGCGACGTTCTGCGCCGGGGCGGCCGCGGCCTTGCTCTCGGTCGCGCGTCCGGCATCCGGGCGGGCGGCCTTCGGGCTCTCGGCGGCCGAGGCTTCGGTGCGGGCCTTCTCGCCGGTCGCGTCGGCGCCGGCCTCCGTCAGGCCCGCCTCCTCGAAGCGCTTGCGCCAGGCGCCGACGCGCGAGCCGTCGAACAGCGTCTCGTCCTTGAGGGTCGTGATCGCATCCTTGGGCTCCGAGGAGACCCGGCCGGTCTGCGAGCCGACCTTCACCGGCCGGCCGGCCGCGAGGTCGTCCATCAGCTTGCCGAGGGACTCGGGCGTCAGGTCCTCGAAATAATCGTGGTTGATCTGCGCCATCGGGGCGTTGCAGCATGCGCCCAGGCACTCGACCTCGAGCCAGGAGAAATTGCCGTCCGGGCTGACATGGCCGGACGGACCGAGCCGGTCGTGGAGGTATTGCTTCAGCTCGCGGGCGCCGCAGACGTCGCAGGGCGAGGTCCCGCAGACCTGGATCCAGTAGCGCCCCACCGGCTCCAGGGCGAACATGGTGTAGAAGGTCGCGACCTCCAGCACCCGGATATGCGGCATGCCGAGCTGGTCGGCCACCGCCTCGATGGCCTTCTGCGGCAGCCAGCCGCCATTCTGCTCCTGCGCCTTCCACAGCAGCGGGATCACGGCGGAGGCCTGGCGTCCCTCCGGGTACTTGGCGATCTGCCCGGTGGCCCACTCGGCGTTCTCAGGCGTGAACGCGAAGCTCTCGGGCTGCTCGGAGGGCGGGGCGAGTCTGCGGTTGGCCATGTCTCAAACGTCTCCGACGGGCGCGGATCGCAGCGCCCTCACCGGTCCACCTCACCGAACACGATGTCGAGCGTGCCGAGGATGCACGACACGTCCGCCAGCATGTGGCCGCGGCACATCCAGTCCATCGCCTGGAGGTGGGCGAAGCCCGGAGCCCGGATCTTGCAGCGATACGGCTTGTTGGTGCCGTCGGCGACGAGGTAGACGCCGAACTCGCCCTTGGGTGCCTCGACGGCGGCGTAGACCTCGCCGGCCGGGACGTGGAAGCCCTCGGTGTAGAGCTTGAAGTGGTGGATGAGCGCCTCCATCGAGCGCTTCATCTCGCGCCGCGACGGCGGCGCGACCTTGCCGTCCTGCGTGGCGACGGGCCCCTGCCCGGCCGGCTCGCGCAGCTTGGCGATGCACTGCTTCATGATGCGAACCGACTGGCGCATCTCCTCCATGCGGATGACCTGGCGATCGTAGGTGTCGCCGTTCTTCCCCACGGGGATGTCGAACTCCATCTCGGCATAAGCCTCGTAGGGCTGCGACTTGCGCAGGTCCCACGGGATGCCGGAGCCGCGCACCATCACGCCGGAGAAGCCCCAGGCCAACGCCTCCTCGACCGACACGATGCCGATATCGACGTTGCGCTGCTTGAAGATGCGGTTGGCCATCACGAGGTTGTCGAGGTCGTCGACCACCTGCGGGAAGGTCTCGCAGAATGCCTCGATGTCGTCGATCAGGCTCGGCGGCAGGTCCTGGTGGACGCCGCCCGGCCGGAAGTAGTTGGCGTGGAGACGGGCGCCGGAGGCGCGCTCGTAGAAGATCATCAGCTTCTCGCGCTCCTCGAAGCCCCAGAGCGGGGGCGTGAGGGCGCCGACGTCCATCGCCTGCGTCGTGACGTTGAGGAGATGCGACAGGAGCCGGCCGATCTCGCAGTAGAGCGTGCGGATCAGCTTGGCCCGGCGCGGCACCTCGATCCCGAGCATCCGCTCGACCGCGAGGCAGAAGGCATGCTCCTGGTTCATCGGCGCGACATAGTCGAGCCGGTCGAAATAGGGCGTCGCCTGGAGGTAGGTCTTGACCTCGATCAGCTTCTCGGTGCCGCGGTGGAGCAGGCCGATATGCGGATCGACCCGCTCGACCACCTCGCCGTCCAGCTCCAGCACCAAGCGCAGCACGCCGTGCGCCGCCGGGTGCTGCGGGCCGAAATTGATCGAGAAGTTGCGGATGCTGTGCTCGCCCATGTCGGCTCAGCCTTTCGCCGGTGCCTTGTCGGCCTTCTCGTCGCCGGGAAGGACGTAGTCGGTCCCCTCCCAGGGCGACAGGAAGTCGAAGTTGCGGAATTCCTGCGTCAGTCGCACGGGCTCGTAGACCACCCGGGCCTCGTCCTGGTCGTAGCGGACCTCGACGAAGCCGGTGAGCGGGAAGTCCTTGCGGAGGGGGTGACCCTCGAAGCCGTAATCGGTCAGCAGCCGGCGCAGGTCCGGGTGGCCCGAGAACAGGATGCCGTAGAGGTCGTAGGTCTCGCGCTCGAACCAGTTCGCGGCCGGGAAGACCGGGATGGCGGAGGGGACCGGGGTCCGCTCGTCGGTCTGCACCTTGACGCGGATGCGCCGGTTATGCCGCATCGAGAGCAGGTGGTAGACGACGTCGAAGCGCTTCGATCGAGCCGGGTAGTCGGCACCGCAGATGTCGATGAAGGTCGAGAAGGCGCAGGCCGGATCGTCGCGCAGGTGGGTGAGCACCCGCAGGATCTCGGATCCCGCGACGATCAGCGTCAGCTCGCCGAAGGCCAGGATGCGGTCGGTGATCGCGGTGCCGAGCGTCTCGCCGAGGCGGTCCGACAGCGCCTGGAGGGCGGCGTCGCCCTGCTGGGTCTGGGTGTGGGCCCGGATGGTGATGCCGTTGCTCATGACTTCCGCCTCAGCGCTCGATCGTGCCGGTGCGGCGGATCTTCTTCTGGAGCAGCAGCACGCCGTAGAGCAGCGCCTCCGCCGTCGGCGGGCAGCCCGGGACGTAGATGTCGACCGGCACCACCCGGTCGCAGCCGCGCACCACCGAGTAAGAATAATGGTAGTAGCCGCCGCCGTTGGCGCAGGAGCCCATCGAGATGACGTATCGCGGCTCCGGCATCTGGTCATAGACCTTGCGCAAGGCCGGGGCCATCTTGTTCGTGAGCGTGCCGGCGACGATCATCACGTCGGATTGGCGCGGCGAGCCGCGGGGCGCAAAGCCGAAGCGCTCGCAATCGTAGCGCGGCATCGACATCTGCATCATCTCGACGGCGCAGCAGGCGAGGCCGAAGGTCATCCACATCAGCGAGCCGGTGCGGGCCCAGGTGATGAGATCGTCGGTGGTGGTCAGCAGGAAGCCGCGATCGGCAAGCTCGTCGCTGATCGTCAGGAAGGTCGGGTCGTTGGCGCCGATCGGCTTGCCGGTGGACGGGTCGAGGAGACCCTTGGGCTGCGGCGCGATCTCGGGGGCGCGGACGGGGGTGAGGGCCATGGTGGGGTCCGGTTCCTACGTCTCGGGGGCGGCTCTGCGCGTCAGGTCTCTGGTCCCGCCAGGACTAGTCCCATTCAAGGGCGCCCTTGCGCCACTCGTAGACGAAGCCGACGGTGAGCACGCCGAGGAAGATCATCATCGACCAGAAGCCGAACCAGCCGAGATCGCCGAACGTGATCGACCACGGGAACAGGAACGCCACTTCGAGATCGAAGATGATGAACAGGATGGCGACGAGATAGAAGCGCACGTCGAACTTCATGCGCGCGTCGTCGAAAGCGTTGAACCCGCACTCGTAGGCGGAGAGCTTTTCCGGGTCCGGGCTGTTATACGCCACCAGGAAGGGGGCGACGAGGAGCGCGGCGGCGATGAAGAGCGATACGCCGATGAAGATCACCAGCGGCAGGTAATCCGACAGGAGGCCGTTCATCGAGCATCCTCAAGGGTTGGCGCGAGGCCGAATGAGCGCGAGCCGTGGCGCGAGCCCGGGTCGCGGGCCGCCGGGGCCGTTCTCGGAACGGTTCCAAAGCCCGGAAGGTGCCGCGAGGCTTAAACGAGCGGGTATTGCGAAACAAGGGGCGTTCGCACCGCACAAACCACGAACGGCCCTACGCTACATAAGGGCATGCGCGCGGCGCACAACGCCGGCGGGCCGGGGCCTGCCGGGGAGTATCGTCGCAGCCCCCTCCCCGCTCCCGGCCGGCCCGGCGACACTGCGCCCGACCGTATAGCGCGGCGGTGCGTCAGCCGTCCGACAGGATCAGGGCCCAGAATCGCTTGTAGCGGCTGCCGGGCGCGTCCACGCGGGCGATGCCGACGCGCTTGACCTGGGGCATCAGCATGTTGCGGTTATGCTCGGGTGACACCTTCCAGCGCTTCAGCACCTCGTCGAACGTGGCGGACCCGGCGCTCAGGTTCTCGGCGGCGTAGCGGCCGCCGAAGCCGGCACGCTTGATCCGCGCGTCGAAGGTGCCACCGACCTCGTGCGACAGGTAGCCCGCCCGGGCATTGGCCTCGGCCTGGAGCGAGGCGGCCCGAATCAGGGAGGAATCGACCACCACCGGCCCAAGGCCGCGGCTCGCCCGGTAGCGCGAGATCGCCGCCGCCGCGGCGGTCTCGTCGAGGATCACCGGCGTGGTCGGCAGGTCAGGAGCCGGCAGGATCGCCGACCCGCTGCACCCGGCGAGTGCCAGGGCCCCTGCGACCAGGGCGGCGGCGAGGACGGGCATCGCGGCGCCGCGCCACCGGGTCGCCACCGCGCGGGGGGCGGGAGCGGTCGAACGGAACGGATGCGACATCGTCTCTCGACTCCTTGAGGAAGCGGCGCCTTCGCGGGAAGGCGCCGCTTGTCGGGCGATTGTGGAGATTTTCGGGGCGGCTTCCCGCCTCACGCCGCCCGCAATGTGGCGAGGAAGCGGTGCACCTCGGCGCCGATGCTGGCCGATTGCCGGGCGACGGTGTCGGCCGCGTCGAGGACCTGCCGGGCGGCCTCCCCGGTGGCCTCGGCGTCGAGAGCCAGCCCCTCGACCGACCGGCTCACCAGCGTGGTGCCGGAGGCGGCCTGGGCGACGCTCGAGACGATCGCCTGGGTGGCGCCGACCTGCGCCTCCACCGCGGTGGCGACCCGGGCCGAGACGCCGCTGATCGCACGGGCCTGTGCGGCGACCTCGCCCATCGCGGCGGTCGCCTGGCGCGTGGTGTCCTGGATCGCCGCGACCTGAGCGGAGATCTCCTGGGTCGCCCGGTCGGTCTGGCCGGCGAGCTGCTTGACCTCGGCGGCGACGACGGCAAAGCCGCGCCCCGCCTCCCCGGCCCGGGCCGCCTCGATCGTCGCGTTGAGCGCCAGCAGGTTCGTCTGAGAGGCGACGCCGGCGATCACCGAGACCACGTCGCCGATGCGGGCCGCGGCCTCGCTGAGGCTCTGCATCACCACGGCGGTGCGATCGGTCCCGGTGACGGCATCCCGCGCCATCGCGGCTGCCTCGCGCACGTCGGCGCCCACCGCCGCGACCGAACGGCCGAGCCCGTCGGCCGCCTCCGCCAGGCCGCCGGCGTCGCGGGAGGCCGCAGCCGCCGAGGCGGCGGCGGTTCCCGCCCGTCCGGCGGCCTCGGCGGCGGTGGCGGTCATCGCCCGGGCGGTCGCGTCGAGATCGCGGGCCGCGGCATCGACCTGTGCCAGCACGCCCGCCACCTTGCTCTCGAAGGTCTCGACCTCCTGGCGCATCTGCTGGGCGCGACGGGCCTTCGCCTCGCTTGCATCCCGCTCGGCCGCCAGGGCCTCGCGCTCCATGAGGACGACCCGGAAACCGTCGATGGCACGGGCGATCCGGCCGATCTCGTCGCGCCGCGCAGTGCCGGGAACGGCCCCGTCGTAGCGTCCCTGGGCCAGGTCGGCAGTGGCTCTCGTCAGGCCCGCCAGCCCGCCGACGATCGAGCGCCAGCCGAGGACGCCGAACAGGCCGATGCCGGCGAGCGCCGTGCCGGCGATGCCGCACATCCACATGGTCTGGCGCCAGAAGGTCTCGTCGACGTCGTCGACGTAGACGCCGGTGAAGATCGAGACCTTCCACGGCGCAAAGCCCTGGATGTAGCTGAGCTTCGGCACATGGGCGGTGCCGCCCGGGCGCTGGAAGGCGTAGCGCAGGGTGCCGGGTCGGCCGGACTGGGCGATCTCGGTGATCGCCTTCACGAGCATCAGGCCGTTCGCGTCCTTCAGCCCGCTCATGTCCTTGCCGACCCAGTCGGGTTTAGGCGGGATCACCAGCGCCGTTCCGGCGAAGTCGTAAACCGCGATGTAGTTGTCGCCCTCGTAGCGCATGTCGTTGGCACGGCTCCGGTAGGCTGCGAGCGCCGCCTCCCGGGTCATCGTGCCGGCCTTTACCTGTGCCTCGAGGCCAGCCGCGGCGGCCACCGCGACGTCGGACAGGGCGCGCAGCTTCGCCACCCGCTCGCTGATCAGGCTGTCATGGTTGGCGCGCACGGCATAGAGCACCACGGCGGCGAAGCCGATCACCGCCGCCATCATCATGACGGCGAACTTCTGGCTCACGCTTATGTTAGACCAAGGCATCCTAAACCCCGATCATCGTCCGGGGCGTTTGTAATTCACAGATGCTTGACATTGCCTTAGCGGCGGCGCGCTGGCTTCGCGAGTTCGCAGGGCTTACGGTCATTTGCAGCGATCGGAGGCGAGTGGCGCGGGCGACGGGGCTCGAACCCGCGACCTCCGGCGTGACAGGCCGGCACTCTAACCAACTGAGCTACGCCCGCGCGGCGTGCCCGCTTCACCATGCAGCATGTGCTGCCATCCTCATGCATGAGAATGGCGCGGACGACGGGGCTCGAACCCGCGACCTCCGGCGTGACAGGCCGGCACTCTAACCGACTGAGCTACGTCCGCACATGGCGCGATGCACTACAGAAACGCCTTTTCCGAAAAAGGAAGTGGCGCGGACGACGGGGCTCGAACCCGCGACCTCCGGCGTGACAGGCCGGCACTCTAACCGACTGAGCTACGTCCGCCCGGCGTCTCGCAGTGCTGCGATGGCTGCGGTGTATGGGGAGGCCCCTACCCTGTCAAGCCGCCGGCTCAAGAATGTCGGGAGGGAGCGGCCGGGACCGGCGGACCTGGCCTTGACCCGTCGCAGCCACAGGCGACACCGGTCATGCGAAGCCGTCTGACGCGGCGAGTGTTGCTGACGCGGAGTGTCTTGCACTCGCGCCCCGAGCGCCTTAACGATGCCGGCACCCGGGCGGTTAGCTCAGTCGGTAGAGCATCTCGTTTACACCGAGAGGGTCGGCGGTTCGAGCCCGTCACCGCCCACCAAGGCCTCAGCAGATTCCGCCGAAGCGGTCACCGGTTCACCGGCAAAAATCTGCGATTAAGCAAGAACCTAACCAGGAAGAACCGTAACCGGGGCAAATTCGC
>NZ_LABX01000310.1 GCF_001043915.1 Methylobacterium aquaticum
CCGGCGCGCGCCGGGAGATGATCGACAAGGCCGGCGGGCGCACCAGCGTGCCGCAGATCTTCGTCGGCGAGACCCATGTCGGCGGCTGCGACGACCTCCATGCCCTCGACCGGTCCGGCCGCCTCGATCCGCTTCTGGCCGGCTGAGCCCCTGGCGGCGACCGGCCGATCCGGCGTAAGCTCGCCGGGTCGCCCCGGAGTCCCGCCGCCATGACCGCTCCCCGCTTCGTCGCCGCCTGCGTGCAGATGCGCTCCGGCCGCGATCCCGCGCAGAATCGCGACGCCGCGGTGGCGGGCATCCGCGAGGCGGCGGAAAGGGGCGCGCATTACGTCCAGACGCCCGAGATGACCTCGCTCCTCGAGCGCGACAGGCTGAGCCTGTTCGACAAGATCCGGGCGCCGGAGGACGATGCGACCCTCGGTGCGCTGCGCGACGTCGCCCGCGAGCGGGGCATCGTGGTCCATGTCGGCTCGCTCGCCGTCAAGAACGGCGACAAGGTCGCCAACCGCGCCTTCGTGATCGACCGCGAGGGCGCGATCCGGGCGGCCTACGACAAGCTCCACCTCTACGACGTGGACCTGCCGAACGGCGAGAGCTACCGGGAATCGGCCACCTATACGGGCGGCGCCCGGGCCGTCGTCGTCGATCTGCCGTGGGGCCGGCTCGGCATGGCGATCTGCTACGACGTGCGCTTTCCCGCCCTCTACCGGGCGCTGGCCGAGGCCGGGGCCGAGATCCTGTCGGCGCCCGCCGCCTTCACCCGCCAGACCGGCGAGGCGCATTGGCACGTGCTCCAGCGCGCCCGGGCGATCGAGACCGGCTCGTTCATGATCTCGGCGGCGCAAGGGGGACGGCACGAGGACGGGCGCGAGACCTACGGCCATTCGCTCATCGTCGATCCCTGGGGCCGCGTGCTGGCCGAGGCCGACGGCAATGAGCCGGGGGTGATCCTGGCCGAGATCGACATGGCCCTCGTCGCGGATGCGCGCGCCCGCATCCCGGCCCTGCGCCATGCCCGCCCGGTGGTGGTCGAAACCCTCGGCGCGTGACCGGGGTCCCGTCCCATCGGCTTCCCTTGCGGCCGGATTTCCGCCACACCGACCGCATGAAGCGTCGCAGGCCCTCGCAAATGCGCGCCCGTCCACCGATATCCTTCTCATGATCCTCTACGCCCTGTCCTGCGAGTCCGGCCACAGCTTCGAGAGCTGGTTCCCGTCGAGCGAGTCCTACGACGAGCAGGCGCAGGCTGGGCTCGTGACCTGCCCGTTCTGCAACAGCCCGAAGGTGGCCAAGCAGATCATGGCGCCCTCGCTCGGCCGCACGCCGAACCTGCCGGCCCCGGTCGAGGCACCGCGCCTGCCCGTTGCCGCCGAGGCGCCGGTGAGCCTGGTCTCGGAGCCCGAGCGGCAGCTGCGCGCGATGATCCGTGCCCTGCACGAGCATGTCGCCCGCACCGCCGACCATGTCGGCGAGAACTTCGCGACGGAAGCGCGGAAGATGCATTACGGCGAGGTCGAGCCGCGGGCGATCTACGGCGAGGCGAGCCTGACCGAGGCACGTTCACTCGTGGAGGAGGGGATTGCGGTGCAGCCGCTGCCGTCCTTGCCGGACGACCGCAACTGATCGTCAGCTCGCCAGGAACAGCACCGACCGGTCGGACGCCTCCAGCACCGTCTCGGCCAGCGGCCCGAAAGCCGCTCCCTCTCCCGCGCGGCGGGTGACGCCCATCACGATCAGGTCGTGATTGCCGGCTCTGGCCTGCCGCAGGATCTCGCGCTCGGGCGCCCGGGTGGCGCGGACCTGCATCCGCACCCGGAGACCCGCCTGCTCGGCGAGGTCGAGCACATCGCGAAGGGCCGCCGAATCCCCCTGGGCTAAGCCGGCGAGGCGCCGCCGCGTCCCGGCGGCGTCCGAGAGGAACAAGACCGTCAAGGGCGCGTCCGCGCCGCGGGCCAGGGTGACGGCGATCTCGGCACCGCGGCGGGCCGCCCGGGTGCCGTCGATCACCGCCAGGACCGAGAGGGCGGCGCGCTCCGGGTCATGGCGATGCGCGCCCCGTGCCGCCGCGATGGCGAGCGGCCCGTCGAACCGCTCGGCCGCTTGCGCCACCGCATCGGCAAGGCCGCCACCCGGCGCCACCGTGGGATCGATGCCGACGATCAGGAGGTCGTAGCCCTTGGCCGCCTCCTCGCCCACCGCCTCGGCGGCCGGCATCGCGCGGGCCAGTTCGGTCACCTCGACCGTCCCCGCCTCCTCGTTTCCCGGCCCCTGCTCCGTTCCCCGC
>NZ_LABX01000311.1 GCF_001043915.1 Methylobacterium aquaticum
GTCCAGGCCACCCCCACCACCTGGCGCCTCATCGGCGGCGGACACGGCCTGCCCGAAACCTGCCGGCGCTGGTGCGGCGGCGAGGCGCTGCCCTCAGACCTCGCCCGCGAACTCGCCGGGTCGCAGGGACAAACACGGGCCTGGAACCTCTACGGCCCGACCGAGACCACGATCTGGTCGGCCTGCGCGGCCCTGCCTCCCGGCAGGACCGCCGAGCCGGATCTCGGGGAGGCGGTGGCCGCCACCGTGCTGCGCGTGCTCGACGCCGACGGGCATCCGGCGCCGGCCGGCCTGCGGGGCGAGCTGATGATCGGGGGCGAGGGGCTGGCGCGCGGCTATCTCGGCCGGCCCGGGCTCACCGCCGAGCGCTTCCTGCCCGATCCGTTCGGGCCGCCGGGGTCGCGGCTCTACCGCACCGGCGACCTGGCGGGCCGGGACGCGGACGGGCGGCTGCTCTACCGCGGGCGGGCGGACGACCAGGTGAAGATCCGCGGTCACCGGATCGAGCCGGGCGAGGTCGAGGCGCGTCTCCTGGCTCTGCCGGGGGTGGCGCAGGCGGCGGTGACGGCGCGGCCGGGTCCGACGGGGTTGCGGCTCCTGGCCTATGCGGTGGCGCGCGCCGGGGCGGTGCTCGACGGGCCGGCTCTGCGCGCGGCGCTGGCTGAGGCGCTGCCGGACTACATGGTGCCCGTGCAAGTGACGGTGCTGGAGCACCTGCCGCTGACGCCGAACGGCAAGCTCGACCGCCGGGCGCTGCCGGAGCCGGAGGCGCCGGCAACATCTCGTCATATCGCGCCGCAGACCGAGACCGAGCGGGTGCTGGCGGGGATCTGGGCGGACCTGCTCGGCCGCGAGCGGATCGGGCGTGATGACGACTTCTTTGCGGTCGGGGGCGATTCCATCTCCGCCATGCAGGCGGTGACCGCCATCCGCCGTGCTTTCGACCATGACCTGACGCTCCGCCGCTTCTTCGAGCTGAAGACCATCGCGGCTCTTGCGGACGAACTGACCGGTCTCGCGCCGCGCAGGCCCCGTGCCGACGACCTCGCCGCCATGCTCGAGACCCTGGACACACTGGAATTCGCGGATGACTGACGCTGCCGGCCGCTACGCCTTCCAGCTCGACGAGATCGCCCGACGCCTCGCGCGGCTCGACCCCGACAAGCAGCGCCGCTTCCTCGACCAGCTCGGCGCGCGCGGCATCGATGTCGGGCAGTTGCCGATCCCGCGACTGGACCGAATGCGGGCGCCGCTCTCCTTCGCGCAGAGCCGGTTCTGGTTCCTGTGGCGGATGAACCCCGGCAGCGGCGCCTACGCCATGCCGGCCGCCCTGCGCCTGCGGGGGGCGCTGGACCGCGCAGCCCTCCAGGTGGCGTTCGATGCCCTGGTCCGGCGCCACGAGACGCTGCGCACGGTCTTCGCGCAAGGCGACGGCCCGCCCGAGCAGGTCGTGCGGGAGCCCTTCGCCGTCACGATCCGGGAGTGCGACCTCAGCGGCCCCGACCAGGAGACCGAGGCGCTCATGGCGGCCCGCGCCGAGGCCGAGGCGCCCTTCGACCTTGAGACCGGACCTCTGCTGCGCGTCGCGCTGATCAGGCGCGGCGTGGACGACCACGTCCTGCTCGTGACGATGCATCACATCGTCTCGGATGGCTGGTCCATGGGCGTGATCGTCGACGAGTTCTGGCGTCTCTACGCGGACGCAGCGCAGGGCCGGCCGGCCGAGCTGCCGAGCATGGACATCCAGTATGCCGATTACGGCGCCTGG
Source organism: Methylobacterium aquaticum (assembly GCF_001043915.1). Classification (GTDB taxonomy): domain Bacteria; phylum Pseudomonadota; class Alphaproteobacteria; order Rhizobiales; family Beijerinckiaceae; genus Methylobacterium; species Methylobacterium aquaticum. Next base: position 1,769 of record NZ_LABX01000311.1, read on the forward strand.
CAGCGCGTATGCCTCGCCTCCGCCGAGGGCGAACGCCAGCTCGCCTACTGGACCGGGCGGCTCCGGGACGAGGCCCTCCCACTCCAGCTCCCTTTCGATCGCGCCCGCCGGCCCGAGCCCGACTTCCGCGGCGCCGGCCTGACGGTGCGCCTCGATCCCGACCTCACAGCGTCGCTGCGGGACCTCGCCCGCGACCGGGGGACGACGCTTTTCTCCGTCCTGCTCGCGGGGTTCGCCGCCCTGCTGCACCGTTACGGGGGCCAGAACGACATCCGGATCGGCGTGCCGGTCGCCAACCGGAGCCGAGCCGGGACACGCGGCCTCGTCGGGCCGCTCACCAACACGGTCGTATTGCGCACCGCGGTCGAGGGCCGGGATCCGGCCGCCCTCCTGCTCTCGCGCGTCCATGCGGCAGCGCTGGAGGCGCAGGACCACCAGGACGTGCCGTTCGAGCGGCTCGTCGAAGCGCTGCATCCCGAGCGCTCGCTGAGCGACCACCCGCTGTTCCAGGTTGTGTTCAACCACCAGCGCCCGCACGCAATGCCTGCCACCGTGGCGGGTCTCACCGTCGAACCATTCCCCCTCGTGTTCGGGACGGCGAAGTTCGATCTCGCCCTCGACACCCGCGAGGAGGCGGAGGGCAGCCTTTCGGGCCTGTTCACCTACGCCACGTCGCTGTTCGACGAGGACACGGTCGCCCGGATGGCCGCGCACTGGGTCGCGATCCTGCGCGCCTTCGCGGCCGAGCCGGACCAACGCGTCGGCGAGATCAGGCTGCCCTTGGCGGCCGGCGACGCGCCCCCGGAGGCGGGGCGGGCCATCGCCGAAATTCCGGTGCACGCCGCTTTCGCCGAGCACGCACGAAAGCACCCGGAGGCCGAGGCCGTGCGCTTCGGCGCCGAGAGCCTGAGCTACGCCGACCTCGACGCCCGCGCCAACCGGCTCGCCCACGCGCTGGCGGCAAGCGGGATCGGCCCCGGGGCGATCGTCGGCGTGGCTTTGTCGCGCACGCCGGCCCTCGTCATCGCACTGCTCGCGGTGCTCAAGGCCGGGGCGGCCTACACGCCCCTTGATCCGGCGACCCCGGCGTCCCGCGTCACCGAGGCGCTCGCCGATGCCGGGGCCGCGCTCCTGCTCGCCGACGACGCCCTGCTGGCGCGGCTGCCTGATCCCGGCCGTCCCGTCCTGAACCCCGGCGCGGTCGACCTCGCGGCTTGGCCCGACGGCGATCTGGAGACGGTGGTGCATCCCGAGGCGCTGGCCTACGTGATCTACACCTCGGGTTCGACCGGGCGGCCGAAGGGCGTCGCGGTGGCGCACGGACCGGATTCCGCCGCGAGATCGAGGAGCGCCGGGCGTAAGACCGGGACGTCCGTGGTCAGCGCCGCCTCCGCCCCGGCGAGGACCAGCCGGATCCCCGCATCCGCGATCATCGCCGAGAGCCGCTCGGGCGGGTTGCGGGGATCGAGCGGCACGTAGGCCGCGCCCGCCTTCATGACCGCCAGCATCGCCGCGAAGGCGT
>NZ_LABX01000312.1 GCF_001043915.1 Methylobacterium aquaticum
CCGGCCAGGGCCTCGCGGGCGCTGGCGTCGCGGATGCGCGTCAGGGGCGAAGGGGTGCCCCGCAGGGGTCGAGGCGCGTGCGCGCGGCGCTGCCCGAGAGCGATTCCGCGGCGATCGATCCCGTGGTCTCGGGGTCGACGAGGCCGCGCAGGGACGCCATGGCCTGCCCGCCGGGGCCGGACGGCGTGCTGCGCGACGCCAGGAAGTGAGTCGCCGCCAGCGAGCCCGCGATCGCGATCAGGGCGATCGTCCCGGTGCGCCGGAGCAGGGAAGGCGGTGGGGTTTCTCGCCCGAAAGCGTCCATCTCGATTCCTCAACGGCAGTCTGCGGAAGACACAATGGGGCATCATGGTTAACGCTAAGTGATCGTCTTTGCTCGATTTTTTGGATCGGCGCTGGTGCGCGATTCACGGTTCGTTGACGGGTGGGCGGGTAAACCCTGTCCTCGTTGCAGGAATGCGACAGACCGGGTGACCGACCGGGGATAGAAGCGCGCCGGCTCTCGCCAACCAGGACCAGCAAGACAATGAAGAAGATCCTCCTCGCCTCCGTGGCCCTCGTCGGCCTGTCCGCGGCTGCTTCGGCCGCCGACCTGCCGCGCCGC
>NZ_LABX01000313.1 GCF_001043915.1 Methylobacterium aquaticum
TCATGAGGATCGTCCGGCGTGTGGAGGCGCCCCCCCACGCCGGACGATCCTCATGACCCACGCCGTCGCCCTCGCGACCGATCCCCGCCGCTATCACGACGCCGCGCCGCGGCGGGTGGAATCCCGCGCCGAGGCGCCGCCCGTCTGCCTCTACCTGGAGGTGACGAACCGCTGCAACCTGCTCTGCACGACCTGCCCGCGCACCTACGAGGAGCTGGAGCCGCCGGCCGACATGAGCTGGGAGCTGTTCACGCGCATCGTCGACCAGGTGCCGGGCGTGCAGCGCGCGGTCTTGCACGGGGTCGGCGAGCCGATGCTGGTCAGGGACCTGCCCCGCATGGTCCGCTACCTCAAGGAGCGGGGCACCTACGTCCTGTTCAACACCAACGGCACGGTGCTCACCGAGAAGCGGGGCCGGGCCGTGATGGAGGCGGGACTCGACGAGCTGCGGGTCTCCCTCGACGCCGCCACCGCGGCCTCCTACCGGGCGATCCGCGGCAAGGACTATTTCGGCCGCATCCTGCGCAACGTGCGCGCCTTCCGCGAGATGCAGGTGCGCGAGGGGCGGGAGCGCCCGCGTGTCTCGGCTTGGCTCACCGGCCTGAAGGAGACGCTGCACGAGCTGCCCGCCTTCGTGCGGGTCGCCGCCGAGATCGGCGTCGGCGAGGTCCATCTCCAGCGCCTCGTCTTCTTCGAGGAGGCGGCGGCAGGCCATGCCCGGCCCGATCAGGCGCTCTACGAGCGCATGACCCGGGAGGAGGCAGCGATCCTCGAGGAGGCGGCGGCCCTCGCCGCCTCGCTGGGGCTCACCTTCTCGGCCTCGGGCGCCGCCTCGGAGCCCGGCCTGAGCGTCCGGCGCACCGAGGACAAGGCGTCCTGGTCGCTCTGCCGCCGGCCCTGGACGGTGATGTACGTCACCGCCAACGGCCGCGCGCTGCCCTGCTGCATCGCCCCCTTCTCGCAGCGCGGCTACGAGAACTACACCCTCGGCGACGCGACCCGGGACGAGTTGCGGACGATCTGGAACGGGCCGGCCTACCGCGACTTCCGGGCGGCTTTGCTCTCCGACACCCCTCCCAGCGCCTGCGCCGGCTGCGGCCTGCGCTGGAGCCTCTGACGTGACGGGAGCGGCGCCGTGACCGCGACCTTCGCCCTGGCCGCCTTCCTCGCGCGGTGGGCGCCCGCGATCCGCCACGACCTTGCGGCAAGCGAGAGCGAGCCGCTCACGCTCGCCGACCTGCTCGCCCGCGCGGACGACGAGGACCGGGCGCGCTGGGAGCGCCTGAACCTCGGATACCCGGACCCGCGGGGCGCGCCCTGGCTGCGGGCGGCCGTGGCCGCGCGCCACGCCGTCCTGACGGCCGACGACATCGTGTGCTGTAGCGGCGCGCAGGAGGCCCTGTCCTGCACCGTGGCCGCGCTGGTGCGGCCCGGCGACCACGCGGTCGTCGTCCTGCCGATCTACCAGCCGGCGGAGCAGGCGGTGACCTCGCTCTGCGCGACGACGGGCGTGCCGCTGCGGGAGGAGGCCGGGATCTGGCGGCTCGACATCGAGCGGATCGCGGCGGCCCTGCGGCCCGAGACCCGCCTCGTGGTGATGAACCTGCCCAACTCCCCGACCGGCGCGCAGATCGAGGCCGACGGGCTCGACGCCGTGGTGCGCCTCTGCCGCGACCGCGGGATCTGGCTCGTCAACGACGAGGTCTATGGCCTGACCACCACGGCGGATGCGCTGCCGGCGGTGGCGGACCTCTACGAGCGGGGGGTCAGCATCAACGGCCTCTCGAAGGGCTTCGGCCTGCCGGGCCTGCGCGTCGGCTGGGCCGCGAGCCGGGACCACGGCCTGCTGAGCCGGATCGTCGTCGCCAAGAGCCGCTCGTCGAGCTGCCTGTCGGCGGCGAGCGAGGTGCTCGCCCATGTCGCGCTCAAATCCGAGGCGGCGATCCGCCAGCGCAACCGCGCCATCGGCCAGGGGAACGCCACGCGCCTCCGGCAGGTCGCCGCGCGCTGGCCCGGGCTCCTCGAGGTGGGGCCCGCCCAGAACCTCGCCTTCGCCTTCGTGCGCTACCGCGGCGCGGGATCGAGCGACGCCTTCGCCCGCGACCTGGCGGGGCGCGCCGGCATCCTCGTGCTGCCCGGCTCGCTCTGGCGCTCGCCCCTCGCCCCGGTGGCGGAGGACGGCCTGCGGATCGGCCTCGGCCGGCGCGCGAGCGAGGGCGCCCTCGGCGCCCTCGCCGCTCACCTGTCCGGCCGCGCCGCGGCGCCGGCCGCGTGAGGAGGCGTCAATGGAACGGTTTCGCCAGCCCGACCCGGATCGTCTCCCCGGGCGGAATCGCCGGGGTCGGACCGGCCTCCGGCAGGGCCTGCCATTGCTCGGGCGTCAGGTCGAGGAGCGCCACGTGCTCGCCCAGCAGCCCGACCGCCTCGGTCGGCACCAGGACGTTGCGGCCGAAGAGCCAGCCGGTCTCGACGCTGAGGTCGACGCCGCCATCCGCCCGCCGGACGACGCCGCGCACGCGCCCGAGCACCGCCTGCCGCTCCGCAGGTTCGAGCAGCCGCCGGCCGATCAGGTCGCCGACCCGCACCGGCTGCGGGAACCGGCGCGCCGCCTTCGCGGCGAGGGCGGGACGGTCGATCGGCGGCGTCGCGGCGAGCGCCGGAGCCGCGAGGGCGATCAGCATCATCAGAGAGTAGGGTCGCACCGGATCCTCCTTGGTTGCCCTCAAATATTGTATCTTCCAAATACCATCAAGTAAACTGTAAACAAAAACCGAATCATGAGGGCGCACATGAGCACACTTGCCGTAAGCACCATGCCTGCACGTTCATCACGCCTGCATCCGATTGCCATCCGCATCATGCACTGGACCAATGCGGCGGCGATGATCGTGCTGATCGGATCGGGCTGGGGGATCTACAACGACTCCGTGATCATTCACGGGCTGCATTTCCCGGTGAAGATCGGCTCCTGGGCGGCCGAGAGCCTGCTCTGGCACTTCGCCGCCATGTGGGTGCTCACCCTCAACGGCGCCGCCTACCTGATCTACGGCGTGGCGACTGGGCGCCTGCGCGAGCGCCTGCTGCCGATCCGTCTGCGCGACGTCGTGGAGACGGTGCGCGAGACGCTGCGGTTCAAGCTCGCCCACGAGGATCTGACGACCTACAACGCGGTGCAGAAGATCCTCTACATCGTGGTCATCCTGGCCGGCGTCGCCCAGGTCGTGTCGGGCGTGGCGATCTGGAAGCCGGTCCAGTTCTCGGGCCTGGTGTCGCTCCTCGGCGGCTTCCAGTCGGCCCGGCTGATCCACTTCCTCGGCATGGCGGTGATCGTCGGCTTCCTCGTCGTGCATGTCGCCCTCTCGCTCCTGGTGCCGCGCACCCTGTGGGCGATGCTGACCGGCGGCCCCGAACTTCCCTCGCAGCGCAAGGAGGCGTGAGCGATGCGCTCCCTGTTCCGTCCCCCGGTCCTCCCCGATGCCGGGGTGCTCGACGACCACCGCCCGCTGATCCGCTCGCTGGAGCGCCGGGGCTTCCTGCGCGGCGGGCTGTCCCTCGGCGCGCTGACGATGCTGACCGGCTGCGACGTCAGCGACTCGACCTCGGTCGGGCAGGCGCTGCGGGCGATCTCGGCCTTCAACGACGGCGTCCAGGCGGCGTTGTTCGATCCGAACAAGCTCGCGCCGGAATATCCGGCCTCGGCGGTGCTGAAGCCGCCGCGCTTCAATGCCTATTACCCGATCGAGGAGGTGAAGCCGGTGGACGGGGCCGCCTGGCGGCTCGAACTGGCGGGCCTGATCCAGGACAGGACACCCTGGACGCGGGAGAAGATCGCCGCCCTGCCGCAGCGCGAGACCATCATCCGGCACGTCTGCGTCGAGGGCTGGGACTATATCGGGCAATGGTCCGGCGTGCCGCTCCGGACCTTCCTGGAGCGGGTCGGCGCGGATCTCCGGGCGAAGTACGTCGCCTTCAAGACGGCCGACGATTACCCGAGCAGCATCGACATGGCGACGGCTCTGCACCCCCAGACCCTGCTCGCCACGACCTATGCGGGCGAGACGCTGCCCGACCCGTTCGGCTATCCGCTGCGGCTGCGCATGTCGACCAAGCTCGGGTTCAAGAACCCGAAATGGATCACCGCCATCGAGGTGACCAACACCTACCCGGGCGGATACTGGGAGGACAAGGGCTTCAACTGGTTCAGCGGCCTCTAGATTGTCAAAAGATGGCACATGCCTTGCTATCCGTTGCGGCAGGAAGAGGGCAGGGATCCCGTGATGACGAACCTCGTCCATTTCAGCGGCGGCCGCAGCGGGCCGTGGCGGATCGTCGACATGGCGGCGGTGCGGGGCGAGGGGCTGGCCCGCGCCGAGCGCCTCGCCGTGTCGGCGACGGCGGACGGGCCGGGATGCTGGACCCTGCGGGGCGTCGTCGGCCATGCGCGCTACGCCACGCGCCGGGAACTCGACGGGCTGGCGGCCCGGCAGGCGCCCCTGGGGCGTGGCGAGGCGGTCTGCGCCGCCCTCATCCCGATCCGCAAGTCGCAGGCGTGGTGGGACCTCGCGCAGGACGAACGCCGGGCGATCTTCGAGGAGACCTCGCACCACACCGCGATCGGCGCGGCCTACCTGCCGGCCGTGGCGCGGCGCCTGCACCATGGCCGCGATCTCGGCGAGCCGTTCGACTTCCTGACCTGGTTCGAGTTCGCCCCGGACGATGCCACCGCCTTCGACGCGCTTGTCGCCGCCCTCAGGGCGACGCCGGAATGGGATTACGTGGAGCGGGAAGTCGACATCCGTCTCGTCTGGGAGCCCGGCGACTGACAGCGGGCGGACGGCCCCCGGCTCGGCGCGCGACCCTGCAGGGCGGCGCGATTGGTCGACGCCGCGACGGTCCGGTGCTCGTCATCGGGGGGATGGCCGCCGACGGTCCGCGTCGCCGAGGGGGAGGACCTGCCGAAGGGGGCGTCGCCGCCGCCTGGTGCCGGCCGCCCACGATGCCATCGCGCCGGCCTTTCAGGCCGTCGGTCTCACCACGTCACCGCGGCGTGGTCCGCATCGGCCTCGTGCAGCACGAAACCGTCCAGGTCGTCGACCGGGCGCGTCCAAGGAGCCTGGGCGAGGATGCGTCGTGCGTGCCGGTAGCCCGCTTCCTCGCGCGCACGGATCCCGGCCGGGCTGAAGTCGATGTCGCGCAGGTGATTCTCCGCCTCGAGCCGGGGTGCGAGAAGGCGGACCACATGCATCCGGGTGAGGCAGCCATAGGCGGCGAGCGCCTTGACCTCCGGATCGGCCGCGACGCCGTCCGGCAGGCGTCGGGCGAGTTCGGCGATCACGTGACGCAGCCGGTGCATCTGCCTCTGCCGGGCGATCTGGCTGTGGGCGCGGCTGGCATATTGCAGATCCTTCTGGCGGTTGACGACCTCCCAGAGCGTCTCCGGTGCGGGCCCCGACGGATTCCACATGTGAACCGCGAACACGATGCCGTCGCGCCGCGGATTGTCGTCGAAGACCGCCTCGACGGGGGTGTTCGAGAGGATTCCGCCGTCCCAGTAGAGATCGTCTCCGATGCGTACCGGCGGGAAGGCCGGGGGCAGCGCCCCGGAGGCGATGACGTGGTCCAGGTCGAGGACCTCGTCGCGGCTATCGAAGTAGCGCATCCGGCCGGTCCGCACGCTGGCGGCTCCCACCGTCAATCGGCAGGCGCCGCCCTGCACCACGGCGAGATCGACCAGGTCGCGCAGCGTCTCGCGCAGCGGCGCCGTCGTGTAGTAGCCGGCCGCATCCGGGCCGAGCGGCCAATGGGGATTGGCGAGCGCCAGGGGATTGGGCGCGAAGAAGCCCGGCACGCCGCCCATCAGCGTGGCCCAATGGGCGGAGATCGCCCCGAGGCCGGGCCAGCCGGACAGCCGACCGCGTATGCCGGTATGCGCGATCCGCCGCCAGAAGGCGGACAGCCGCTCCAGCCGGCGCTCGGGCGGGTTGCCGGCGATCAGGCTGCCGTTGATCGCCCCGATCGAGGTGCCGATCACCCAGTCGGGCTCGATCCCGGCCTCGTGCAGGGCGCGGTAGACGCCGACCTGATAGGCGCCGAGGGCGCCGCCGCCCTGGAGCACGAGGACCACCTGGCCGAGGTTCCGGAGAGGGGGCCGCTCGCCGGCCGGTGCGAGCCTCGGATTCGCCGCGTCCATCCTGCTTTCCCTCGGCCTCAGCAGATTTCGCCGAAGTGGCCACCGGTTCGGCGGCAACAATCTGCGATCAAACAAGAGCCTAAGCGGGCGAAGCGTTGGCCTGCCAACGCACGTCTGCTGAGCGGATCAGCGGTTCAGCGGACCGCCCGCCCGCGACCCGGAGCCGTAGCGGCGCAGGGCCGGATCCCGCTTCTTGATCGGGGCCGCGCCTCCGGGGCCCGTCGAGGACAGACGATTGTTGAGCGTGCCGCCGGCATGGCTCCCGGAACCGAGCCGCGCCGGATCGGGCGGGGTCACGGGTTTCGGCGTGCCCCCGGTCGCGCTGATCCGATCCCGGCCGGGCCCGCCCGATTGCTGCCCACTCCCGCTGTTCTGGGCGAAGGCGGGACCCGCGAGGCAGAGCGCGAGCCCGGCGATGATGAGGCGGTTCATGGCGATCTCCGGTGTGCCGCCACCCGGCGACAGCCTCATCAGAGCATCCGGGATGCTCCGCGGACATTCGCGAATGGCTATGGTTTCGATGCTCGCCGCATCATGGCCGCGGCGGCGCGGCCGCTGACGGGCGGGGGCCGGGCGGACCGTCCTCGCTCCCCGAAGGCCCTGCGCGATGAACCGGGCCGCCCGCGGCCGACGCGCAGGGTCGGGACGGCCTGCCCACGGCCCGCGATTCCGACGCGGCGGGCGGTCGCCCCGTCCCGCCGGCGCGATGTCGGGGACGCGACCGGCCCGTGTCGAGCCTGGATCGGGGTTGGATGAGCGCATGGAGATGCATCAGGTCCGCTACTTCCTGGCGGTGGCCGAGCACCTGAACTTCACCCGTGCGGCCGAGCACCTGCACGTGGCGCAGCCGTCGTTGACCCGCGCGATCCAGAAGCTGGAGGACGAGCTGGGAGGCCCGCTCTTCCATCGTGAGCGTGCCCACACGCATCTGACCGAACTCGGCCGCCTGATGCGGCCGCATCTGCAAGCCACCCTGGGCGCGGCCGAGACGGCCAAGCGCCAGGCGCACAGCTTCCGCAAGGGCGAGATGGGGCAGCTCACCGTCGGGGCGTGCTCGTCCATCGCGGCCGAGACCGGGGCTCCGCTCCTCGCCCGCGTCGCGGCGGAGATCGGCGGGCTGGCCCTTCAGGTCGAGATCGGCCATGCGCCGGTGGTCGAGGAGAAGCTCATCGCGGGCGACGTCGACGCGGCCCTGCTCGCTCCCGTCGCGGGCAAGCCCGACAGCCGTCACGACCGCTTCGACCTCCACACCCTCTCCGAGGACCTGTTCTGCGTGACCTTCGCGCCCGGACACCGCTTCGAGGCCGCGAGCGAGCTGGTGCTGGAGGATCTCGACTCCGAGCCGCTCATCGTGCGGGTCGGCTGCCGCCACGAGGAGGCGATCGCCACCGCCATGGAGGCGCGGGGCATCAACCGGATCGCGCGCCATTCATGCGGCGACGAGCGCTGGCTCGCGGGGCTGGTGCGGGAAGGTCTCGGGTGCATCCTCTGGCCGGAAGGCGTCGCTCGCACCCGGTCGCTGCCCTTCCGCCGGCTCGCGGACCTGCCGCTGCGGCACCGGGTGGTCCTCACGACGATGGCGGGCCGCCGTCACTCGCCGGCCCTCGCCGCGCTGGTGCGGCAGGGCGCCCGGGCGAGCCTTCCGCGGCCCCGGTCCTCCCCGGACATGGCCTGACACTGTCAGATGATGGCGGTCGGGCCGCGGAGGGAGGCCACGATCTCGGTGGGGTCGAGGCGCCGGGTGTAGTCCGGGTCCTTGTGGCAGAGGGCGATCGTCCCGTCGGGACGGATCACGTAAGTGGCCGGGATCGGAAGCAGCCAGGCGTCGGTCCCGTAGACCTGCGAGAGGTCGACGCCTCGCGCGAGCAGCGCCTCGCGCTGCACGTCCGGCATGCGGAAGACCAGCCCGTACTGCAACCCGACCCCGTTCACCGGATCCTTGAGGACGGTCAGGCCCGGAACATCGCGGCTGCGCGCGACCAGGGTCTCGGAGAAGTCCTGCGGCGAGATCATCATGAGGCTCGCCCCGGCCGCGGTGAGATCCGGCATCGCCGCGAGAAGGGCCTCCATCTCGACGCGGCAGAACGGGCACCATTCGCCGCGGAAGAAGCTGAGGACGACGGGTCCCGCCCGCAGCCGCTCGCCCAGCGACACCATCTCCCCCGTCGGGTCGGGCAGGGCGAAATGGGGCGCATGGTCACCCACCTCCTTGGCACCGGTCTCCAGGCCGCTGCGGCGCAGATGGGCGAACGCCGCCTCCATGCTTGCCCGAAAGGCACCGTCGATCTGGCTCACCAACGCCTCGGTGCGTGCCTTCAGCGGCGTGATCATTCCGGCTCCCTGACGTCCCGCCACCCGATCGTGAATCGCCGTCCCGCGCCCCTGCGCTCTTACGCTAAGCAGATTTCGCCGAAGCGGTCACCGGTTCGGCGGCTAAAATCTGCGATCAAACAAGAGCCTAAGCGGGCGACGCGTTGGCCCGCCAACGCAAGTCTGCTTAG
>NZ_LABX01000314.1 GCF_001043915.1 Methylobacterium aquaticum
GGCGCCGGCGCCTGATCCAGCAGGGCCGGATCGTGCTGGGTCCCGATCACTCGGTCGCCTGTCTGATCGCGGACGTTTCGGCCGGGGGCGCGCGGCTGCGCGTGCCGGCCCGGATCGCCCTGCCGGAGACCTTTCCCCTCGTCATCGCCGCCCAGGACCTGCGCACCGTCACGGTGCGCCTGCGCTGGCGCAGGGGGGATTTCGCCGGGGTGACGTTCGAGGGGGCGGGATTCTACGTCGGATGAGGGGGACCGCCGTGTCGGCATCTCCCGATCGTGCCGAGATCGTTCGGGGGCTGACTGGTCACGTCACGCCCTCCGGACCGCCCGCCGCGCTGGCCCGGGCGCGAACCGCCTTCCCTGTCCAAGCCGGCGGCTCCGGCGTCCGGGCTCCTGCCTGCGGCAAGTCCCGGAACGGCGCGGAGCATCGTCGGGCTCCGGCCGATCCTCAGAACAGCGTCTTCAGCGCGCTCTTCAGGATCTTGCCGTTCGGGTTGCGCGGCAGGATCTCGTCATGGAGCAGCACGCGCACCGGCACCTTGAAGGCGGCGAGCCGGGCCGCCACGAAGGCGCGAAGCTCCGCCTCGGTCGCGTCGGCGCCGCGGGCGATGGCCACCACCGCGCCGGGCTCCTCGCCGAGCGTCGGATGCGGGATGCCGACCACGGCGGCATCCACCACGGCCGGGTGCTCGTAGAGGACGCTCTCGACCTCGCCGCAATAGATGTTCTCGCCGCCACGGATCAGCATGTCCTTGGCCCGGTCGACGATGGTGACGAAGCCCTCCTCGTCGATCCGCGCCAGGTCGCCGGTGCGCAGCCAGCCCTCGCGCAGCACCTCGGCATCGGCGTCGGGCCGGTTCCAGTAGCCCGCCACCACGTTCGGGCCCTTGACCCACAATTCGCCGACCTCGCCGGGGGGAAGGGTGCGGCCCTCGGGGTCCACGGCCCGCGCCTCGCAGACCGGCAGCGGTGGGCCGCAGCTGTCGGGGCGGTGGACGTAATCCTCGCCCTGGTGGTGGGTGAAGGTGCCGGAGGTCTCGGTCATGCCCCAGCCGGTGGCGGGTTGCGCCGTCGGGAAGGCGGCGCGCAGGCGCCGGACCAGCTCGGCGGGCGCCGGAGCGCCGCCATAGCTGATCGTTTCCAGGGAGGACAGGTCGTGGGTGCCGGCCGCCCTCCCGTCGAGGAGCTGGAACGCGATCGTCGGCACGCCGCCGGCGCTGGTGCAGCGCTCGCGCTCGATCAGGGCCATGGCGCGGGCAAGGTCCCAGCGCCGCATCATCACCAGGCGCCCGCCGCGGTAGAGGTTCGGCACCAGGGTGGCGAAGCAGCCGGTGACGTGGAAGAGCGGGATCGACAGCAGCGCGACCCTCTGGGGCGCGGCCGGGTCGGGCACCGGCACCGGCTCGCCCCGGCGCAGGAAGGCGCGCGCCGCCGAGTAGGGATGGGCCATGACCCCGCTCGCCCCGGCCCGGTGGGTGCCGATCGCCCCCTTGGAGCGGCCGGTGGTGCCGGAGGTGTAGAACAGGGTGGCGATGTCGTCCGCGCCGAGAGCGAGGTCGGGCAGGGTGCCCTCCGGCAGCCCGGCCCAGTCCGGGACGGCGCCGATCACGTCGGTCAGGCTCTCGGCGCCGGGGGCGGCGGGTGCCCGGGCGACCAGCACGCGCGTGAGGGACGGAGAGGCGGCCCGGCGCTCGGCGATGCGGTCCCAGCGTTCCCCGTCGACGATGGCGACGGATGCGCCGGAATCGGCGAAGCCGTGGTCGAGTTCCGGGCCCGTCCACCAGGCATTGAGCGGGGTCGCGACCGCGCCGGCCAGGATCGCGGCGAAGAACGCCACCGGCCATTCCGGCAGGTTGCGCATGGCGATCGCCACCCGGTCGCCGGGCTTGACCCCGCCGCGGATCAGGTCGTCCGCCAGCGCCAGGGTGGCCCGGGCGAACGCCTCGAAACTCGCCCGCTCGTCCTCGTAGACCAGGAAGGTCTTCCCGCCATGCGCCCGCCCGGCGACGAAGACGTCCCGCAGGGTGAGGGGGGCGTTGGCCCAGATCCGGGTCGGCACGCCGCGGATCGGGACCTCGGCGACGGCGAAGGGGGATCCGGGCGCGGTCAGCCGGGCATTCGCCTCGGCGAGGGAGAGGGCGGGCCAGGACGGCGCGGTCATCGGCGGGCTCGTGATGCGTGGGCTCTCGGGCGGCGGCAGGACGGACAGGGCGGTCAGGTGATGGTCTGGCCGCCGTCGATCACGATGCTCTGGCCGGTCATGAAGGCGCCGGCCGGGCTCGCCAGGAACACCGCGGCGCCCGCGATCTCGTCGGGCTGGCCGATGCGGGCGAGCGGCGTGCGCGCCGTGTAGGCGGCCCGCGACGTCGGGTCCTCCCACAGGGCACGGGCGAAGTCGGTCTGGATCAGGCCCGGGGCGATGCAGTTGACCCGGACGTTGTGCGGCCCCAGCTCGACCGCGAGGTTGCGGGCGAGCTGGAAGTCGGCCGCCTTCGAGACGTTGTAGGCGCCGATCACCCCCGACCCCTTGAGCCCCCCGACCGAGGAGACCAGGATGATCGACCCGTCCTTGCGGGCGATCATGCCGGGCGCGCAGAACCCGATCAGCCAGTGGCTGGCGATGACGTTGTTGTCGAGGATCTTGCGGAACTGGTCGTCCGAGATGCCGCTCATCGGGCCGTAATAGGGATTCGAGGCGGCGTTGCAGACCACGATGTCGATGCGGCCGAACCGGTCCTCGGTGCCCTTCGCCAGTCGCTCCAGGTCGGATTTCGACGAGATGCTGGCCGGGATGACCACCGCCCGCTCCTCGCCGTGGCGGGCCTTGATCGCCGCGGCCACCGGGGCGCAGGCTTCGGCCTTGCGCGAGGAGATCACCACGGTCGCGCCGTGCTCGGCGAGGCGCTCGGCGATGGCCCGGCCGATGCCGCGGGACGAGCCGGTGACGATGGCGACGCGGCCGGTGAGGGCGAAGAGCGGCGTCTGCATGAGGCGTTCTCCCGAGGGGCCCTTGGCAAGTCGGCCTTGCGCCGAAACGGGCCTTGATTTTGCGCGGAGCTTAGCCCCGTATGACGATTAAGCAAGCCGCCTTTTCGAAAACGCGGCCGTGGGACGGGCCATCCGCGGGATTTATCTCTCGTTTGAGCCCGGGTTTCGGGGCCCTTGCGGCACCATACCCAATCCCCGATAATGAGGCCAAGCCCCGCGCCGCCGAAGAGCGGCGGACGGGATCACCGGAGGAACCCGAAGATGCGGGAAGCCGTCATCGTCGCCACCGCGCGCACCCCCATCGGCAAGGCTTATCGGGGCGCGTTCAACGACACGCAGGGACAGGCGCTCGGCGGCCACGCCATCGCGCACGCGGTGAAGCGCGCCGGCATCGACCCGGCCGAGATCGGCGACGTCGTGATGGGCGCGGCCCTCCAGCAGGGCTCGACCGGCGGCAACATCGCCCGCCAGGCGGCGCTCCGTGCCGGCTTGCCCGAGACGGTGGCGGGCATGAGCCTCGACCGGCAATGCGCCTCGGGCCTGATGGCGATCGCGACGGCCGCCAAGGAGATCATCACCGACGGGCTCGACATCGCGGTCGGCGGCGGCCTCGAATCGATCTCGCTCGTGCAGAACGACAAGGTGAACCGTTTCCGCGGCCAGGATCCGTGGCTCGTCGAGCATGTGCCGGCGATCTACATGACGATGATCGAGACCGCCGAGACCGTCGCGGCGCGCTACGGGATCAGCCGCGAGGCCCAGGACGCCTACGCCCTGCAATCGCAGCAGCGCACCGCCAAGGCGCAGGCCGAGAACCGCTTCGCCGACGAGATCGTGCCGATGGCGGCCCGCATGGCCGTGGTCGACAAGGCGACCGGCGCGGTCTCGCACAAGGACGTGACGCTGTCGCAGGACGAGGGCAACCGGCCCCAGACCCGGCTGGAGGATCTCCAGGGTCTCAAGCCCGTGTTCAAGGACGGCCTGCGGATCACGGAAGGCCAGTTCATCACCGCCGGCAATGCCAGCCAGCTCTCTGATGGGGCGGCAGCGGTCGTGCTGATGGAGGCTCGCGAGGCGGAGCGCCGCGGTCTGCACCCGCTCGGTGCCTATCGCGGCATGGCGGTGGCCGGCTGCAACCCCGACGAGATGGGGATCGGCCCGGTCTTCGCGGTGCCGAAGCTCCTCAAGCAGCATGGCCTAAAGGTCGAGGATATCGACCTGTGGGAGCTGAACGAAGCTTTCGCCAGTCAGGTGCTGTATTGCCGCGACACGCTCGGCATCCCGGACGAGCGCCTGAACGTCAACGGAGGGGCGATCTCGATCGGACATCCTTACGGCATGTCGGGCGCCCGCATGACCGGGCACATCCTGCTGGAAGGCCGCCGCCGCGGCGCCAAGTACGGCGTCGTGACGATGTGCGTCGGCGGCGGCATGGGTGCCGCGGGCCTGTTCGAGATCTACTGAACCTGCCACAGTTCCGGCTCGTGACGGCGCCCGCCAAGAGGCGCCCGGAGGAGACCGGCAGAGGGACTTTTGGGGATATGGCGCAAGATTCCAACGCCCAAGTGACGCAGACTAATGCGACGCAGACTAACGCGACGCAGACTAACGCGACGCAGGCCAGCGACACCGTCGTCTCGACCGCCCGCGAGGGCGCGGTCGCGGTGCTGACGCTGCAATCCGGCCCGGTCAACGCGCTCGGCTCGGCGCTCCGCCAGGGCATCCTGGCGGCGGTCGAGGCGGCGGAGGCCGATCCCGCCATCACGGCGATCGTGCTGATCGGCGGCGGCCGGATGTTCTCGGCCGGGGCCGACATCACCGAGTTCGGCAAGCCGCAGACCGGCATCGGCCTGCCCGACCTGCTCAACCGGATCGAGGCGGCCTCGAAACCCGTGGTTGCGGCGATCCACGGCAACGCGCTGGGCGGCGGGCTCGAGACCGCGCTCGCCTGCCATTACCGGGTGGCGGTGCCCTCGGCCAAGGTCGGCCTGCCGGAGGTGAAGCTCGGCATCCTGCCGGGCGCCGGTGGCACCCAGCGCCTGCCGCGGGTGGTCGGGCCCCGCAAGGCCCTCGAAGTGATCGTCGGCGGCTCGCCGATCGGCGCCAAGGCCGCCGCCGCGATGGGGCTGATCGACGAGCTGGCGCCGGAGGACGGTCTTCGCGCCCATGCCGTCGCCTTCGCCGAGCGGGTGGTGGCGGAGGGCCGGCCCCTCCTGAAGATCCGCGACCGCGACGACAAGATCGCCGAGGGGCGCGAGAATCCGGGCCTGTTCGCGGCTTTTCGCGATGAGAATGCCCGCAAGACCCGCGGCTTCGAGGCGCCGGAAGCCTGCATCGCCTGCATTGAGGCCGCATGCCGGCTGCCCTTCGACGAGGGATTGGCCTTCGAGCGGGCGGAGTTCCAGACGCTCGTCTCCGGCACCCAGTCGGCGGCGCAGCGCTACGTGTTCTTCGCCGAGCGCCAGACCGCCAAGATCCCGGACGTGCCGGACGACACGCCCGCCCGCCCGATCGCCCGCGTCGGCGTCATCGGCGCCGGCACGATGGGCGGCGGCATCTCGATGAACTTTTTGAACGCCGGCATCCCGGTGACGATCGTCGAGACGAAGCGCGAGGCCCTGGATCGCGGCCTCAAGACCATCCGCACCAATTACGAGAACACCGCCAAGAAGGGCCGGCTGAAGCCGGAGGACGTCGAGACCCGGATGGGCCTCCTCACCGACACCCTGGAGATCGAGGCGCTCGCCGAGTGCGACCTCATCATCGAGGCGGTGTTCGAGGATATGGGGATCAAGAAGGAGATCTTCTCGAAGCTCGACACCCTTGCGAAGCCCGGCGCGATCCTCGCCTCCAACACCTCCTATCTCGACATCGACGCCATCGCTGCGATGACCAGCCGCCCGGCCGACGTGATCGGCATGCACTTCTTCTCGCCGGCCAACGTCATGCGCCTGCTGGAAGTCGTGCGCGGCGAGAGGACCGCCAAGGACGTCATCGCCACCGCGATGCAGATCGGCCGCAAGATCGGCAAGATCTCGGTCCTCGTCGGCGTCTGCCACGGCTTCGTCGGCAACCGCATGCTGGCCCAGCGCCAGCGCGAGGCGAACCGGCTGATCCTGGAAGGCGTCACCCCCTGGGACGTCGATCGGGTGATCTATGAGTTCGGTCTGCCGATGGGCCCGTTCACCATGAGCGACCTGGCCGGCCTCGACATCGGCTGGAGCCGGGAGACCAACAGGTCCGAGAGCGTCCGCGATCTCTTGTGCGAGCAGGATCGCCGCGGCCAGAAGACCGGCGCCGGCTTCTACGACTACGACGCCAAGCGCAAGGCGACGCCCTCGACGGTCACCGAGGAGATCATCGCGACGGTCGCCGAGCGCCAGGGCGTGACGCGGCGGGACGCCACCGACCAGGAGATCCTGGAACGCTGCCTTTACCCGATGGTCAACGAGGGCGCGAAGATCCTCGAAGAGGGCAAGGCCATCCGGGCCTCCGACATCGATATCGTGTGGATCAACGGCTATGGCTGGCCGGTCTATCGCGGCGGCCCGATGTTCTGGGCCGACACGATCGGGTTGCCGAAGGTGCTGGAGCGCCTGCGCGCCTATCAGGCCGAATATGGCGACGACTTCGCGCCGTCGGCTTTGCTGGAGCGGCTGGCGGTGGAAGGCAAGGGCTTCAAGGACCTGTAGCGAGGCCGCCGCTTTCAACCCTTCCCCCCGCAGGGGGGAAGGGTTGGGCGTCGAGCCGACGCATTCAAGACAATAAACGATCCAGGAGGCACCCATGGACCTTCGCTTCACCCCCGAGGAGCGCGCCTTCCGCCAGGAAGTCCGCACCTTCTTCCAAGAGAACCTGCCCGAAGCGATCCGCCAGAAGATGATCGACGGCCGTCATCCGTCGAAGGACGACATCGTCACCTGGCAGAAGATCCTGAACAAGAAGGGCTGGGCCGTGCCGAACTGGCCCGTCGAGTGGGGCGGCACCGGCTGGGATCCGGTCCGCCAGTACATCTTCCTCGACGAACTCCAGAGCTTCCCGGCCCCGTCGCCGCTGCAATTCGGCGTCTACATGGTCGGGCCGGTGATCGCGCAGTTCGGCAACGAGGCGCAGAAGACGCGCTTCCTGCCCCGTATTGCCAATCTCGACGATTGGTGGTGCCAGGGCTTCTCCGAGCCGGGCTCCGGCTCCGATCTCGCCTCGCTCAAGACCAAGGCGGTGCGCGAGGGCGACCACTACATCGTCAACGGCCAGAAAACCTGGACGACGCTGGGCCAATATGCCGACTGGATCTTCTGCCTGGTCCGCACCGACGCGACCGTGAAGAAGCAGGAGGGCATCAGCTTCCTGCTCATCGATATGACGACGCCGGGCATCACCGTGCGGCCGATCCAGACCATCGACGGCGGGCACGAGGTCAACGAGGTCTTCTTCGACGACGTGAAGGTGCCGGTCGAGAACCTGGTCGGCCAGGAGAACAAGGGCTGGGACTACGCCAAGTTCCTGCTCGGCAACGAGCGCACCAACATCGCCCGGGTCGGCGTCTCGAAGCAGCGCATCCGGCGTCTGAAGGAGCTGGCGGCGCTGGAGCGGGTCGGCGACACCCCGATTCTGGAGAATCCGCGCTTCCGCGAGAAACTGGCGGCCCTCGAGATCGAGCTGAAGGCGCTGGAGATGACCCAGCTTCGCGTCGTCGCTGCCGAGCGCACCCGCGAGAAGGGCAAGCCTGATCCGGCCTCCTCGATCCTCAAGATCAAGGGCTCGGAGATCCAGCAGGCGACGACCGAACTCTTGCTCGAAGTCGTCGGCCCCTATGCCCTGCCTTACGTGCCGGAGGACGAGGGCGACGAACACCTGAGCAACGAGCCCCCGGTCGGCCCCGACTGGGCCGGCCCCGCCGCGCCGACCTACTTCAACTGGCGCAAGATCTCGATCTATGGCGGCTCGAACGAGATCCAGAAGAACATCATCGCGAAGGCGATCCTGGGGCTCTGAGCCTCACCTCTCGCCCTCATCCTTCGAGGCTGTTCATGACAGCTCGGGATGAGGGCGCGGGCGGGATGAATCGAACAAAGCCGCGTTTCGAGACCGGCGAAAACGGAAACGACCCGATGGATTTCGATCTGAGCGAGGAGCAGCGTCTCCTCAAGGACAGCGTCGAGCGGCTCCTCGCCGACCGCTACGATTTCGAAACCCGCAAGCGCTTCGGCCGCGAGTCCGACGGCTTCTCGACGGCGATGTGGGCGGCTTACGCCGAGCAGGGCCTGCTCGCGGTGCCGTTCGCCGAGGAGGATGGCGGGATCGGCGGCGGGCCGGTCGAGACCATGATCGTCATGGAGGCGTTCGGCGGCGCGCTGGCATTGGAGCCCTATCTGGCGACCGTGGTGCTCGCCGGCGGCGTGCTGCGGCACGCGGCAAGCCCGGAGCAGCGCGCCGAATGGCTGCCCGGCCTCATCGCCGGCGAGACCCGGTATGCCTTCGCGCACAGTGAGCGCCAGGCCCGCTATGATCTCCACGATGTCGGGGGCACCGCGCGCCGCGACGGCGACGCCTGGGTGCTGGAAGGCGAAAAGTCCCTGGTCCTGCACGGCGACAGCGCCGACCGGCTGATCGTCTCGGCCCGGACCGCCGGCTCGCGCCGCGACCGCGACGGCATCGGCCTGTTCCTGGTCGAGGCCAATGCCGAGGGCGTGTCGCGCCGCGGCTACCCGACCCAGGATGGGATGCGGGCGGCCGAAATCTCGCTGTCCTCCGTGCGGGTCGGGCCGGAGGCCGTGATCGGCGCTTCCGCGGGCGCGCTCCCGGTGATCGAGCGGGTCACCGACGAGGCGATCGCGGCGCTCTGCGCCGAGGCGGTCGGCGCGATGGACCGGATGCACCGTCTGACCGTCGAGTACCTGAAGACCCGCAAGCAGTTCGGCGTGACGATCGGCTCGTTCCAGGTGCTCCAGCACCGCGCCGCCGACATGTTCATCGCCCTGGAACAGGCCCGCTCGATGGCCTTCCTCGCCACCATGATGGCGGCCGAGGATGATGCGGACGAGCGCGCCCGGGCCATTGCCGGCGCCAAGGTGCAGATCGGCCGATCCGGCCGCATCGTCGGCCAGGGCGCGGTGCAACTCCATGGCGGCGTCGGCGTCACCATGGAATACAGCGTCGGCCACTACTTCAAGCGGGTCACGATGATCGACCAGCTCTTCGGCGATGCCGACCACCATCTCGGCCGGGTCGCCCGGATGGGCGGGCTGATCGCCGCCTGAGTGCGGCATGAATCCCGCTCATCTGCGAGCGGAAAAAACTCGTTTGAGTTCCGCCCCGGGGGGCGGTTGGGTGATCCCGCCTCAAGAGCACCCGACAATCCCCCGGGAGGGACCCTCCAATGACCGGCACCGAGCCGCGCGCGCTCGCGGATGCGATCCGCTTCCTGTCCATCGACGCCATTGAGCGGGTGGGCGAGGGGCATCCGGGCACGCCGCTGGGCGCCGCCGACACGGTGACGGCGCTCTTCACCCGCCATCTCAAGTTCCTGGCCCGCGAGCCGCTGTGGTTCGACCGCGACCGCTTCGTGGAATCGAACGGCCATGGCTCGATGCTGCTCTATTCGCTGCTCCACCTCACCGGGTACGAGGGTATCGGGCTCAACGACATCAAGCGCTTCCGCGAACTCGGCTCGCCCTGCGAGGGCCACCCGGAATACGCCCCCTCCCACGGCATCGAGACCACCACCGGGCCGCTCGGCCAGGGCATCGCCAACGCCGCCGGCATGGCGCTGGCCGAAGCCTATCTGAACCGCTGGCTCGGGCCCGACCTCATCGACCACCGCACCTACGCGCTGGTCGGCGACGGCTGCCTCCAGGAGGGCGTCGGCCAGGAAGTGATCTCGCTCGCCGGCCACCTGCGGCTCGGCAAGCTGACGTTCCTCTGGGACGACAACCAGATGACCGATGACGGCGCGATCGACCTCGCGCTGAGCGACGACATGGCGGCGCGCTTCCGCCTCAGCCACTGGCACGTCCAGGAGGTCGACGGCCACGACATCGAGGCGGTCTCGGCGGCCCTGCTGCTGGCGAAGGCCGATCCGCGCCCCTCGATGATCCGCTGCACCACGGTGATCGGCCGCGGCCTGCCCGGCGTCGAGGGCACGCGGGCGGCCCATTCCGCCCGCATCCCGGCATCCTTGAGCGACGCCGCCCGCAAGGCCCTGAACTGGCCGCATCCGGCCTTCGAGATCCCGGACGAGATCCGCGCCGCCTGGCGCGCGGCCGGCGAGCGCAACGCCCCGGCCTTCGAGTCCTGGACGCGCCGCGTCGCGAGCCTGCCGCCGGAGCGCCGCCGCCTGCTCGACCGCCTGCGCGAGGGCAAGCTGCCGGAAGGCTGGGAGGCCCCCTTGCGCGCCTTCCGCGACGAGGCCGCCCGGTCGGGCAAGGCGCAATCCGGCATCGCCCTGTCGGGCGAGCTGGTCGACCGCCTCGCCGAGGCGATTCCCGAGATGCTGTCCGGCGCGCCGGATCTGGAAGGCGCGACCCAGCACAAGCGCAGCCTGAAAGCCTTCACGGCCGAGGACCAGAGCGGGCGCTACGTCCATTACGGCATCCGCGAGCATGCCATGGGGGCGATGATGAACGGCATGGCCGCCCATGGCGGCGTCGTGCCGGTCGGCGTCACCTACCTGGTCTTCTCCGACTACCTGCGCCCGGTCTTGCGGCTTGCCGCCATGATGGGGCTGCCGGTGCCGTTCGTGTTCAGCCACGATTCGGTCGGCATCGGCCGCAACGGGCCGACCCACCAGCCGGTCGAGTACCTGGCCTCGCTGCGGGCCATCCCCAACATGCTGGTCCTTCGTCCGGCCGATGCCGTCGAGGCGGCGGAATGCTGGGAGATCGCGCTCGACACCCGCACTGGCCCGTCGTCGCTGATCTTCGCCCGCCAAGCCCTGCCGGCGGTGCGGCGCGAGGCGGGCTCCGAGAACCGCTCGGCCCGGGGCGCCTACGTGCTGGAGGAGGCGACGGGTCCCCGCCGCGTCACGCTGCTCGCCACCGGCTCGGAAGTGGCGCTCGCCGTCGAGGCGCGCCGCAGGCTGGAACAGGAGGGTATCCCGACGGCGGTCGTCTCGATGCCGTCCTGGGAGCTGTTCGAGCGCCAGGACGCCGCCTACCGCCGCGAGGTCCTGGGCCCGGGCACCGTCCGGGTCGGGGTCGAGGCGGCGGTGCGCCTCGGCTGGGACCGCTATCTCGGCGAGGAGGGCGGCTTCGTCGGCATGAGCGGCTTCGGCGCCTCGGGTGCCGAGGCCGATCTCGCCCGGCATTTCGGCCTCACCCCGGAGCGGGTGGTGGAGGAGGTGAGGGCGCGGCTGTAGCGCACCGCGTCCCGCCCTTCCGGGATCCTTGCTCGCGGATCCCGTGAGGGCGGAGCCCGGTCACCGCCCCCAGCGCAACACCGCCGCATCCAGGCTGCGGGCGATCTCGATCAACCCGGCCCGGGTCGCCGGGTGCGGCAGTTCGAGTGGCGCCCGCACCGCATCCGAGCGGATGATGCCGCCTTCCTTCATCAGGATCTTGGCGGCGGCGAGCCCGGTCTGGCGGTTCTCGTAATTGATGAGCGGCAGCCAGCGGCCATAGGCCGCCACCGCCTCGTCACGCCGGCCGGCGAGGTAGGGATCGATGATCTGGCGGATGCCGTCCGGATAGCCGCCGCCGGTCATCGCGCCGGTGGCGCCGGCATCGAGGTCGGCGAGCAGCGTGATCGCCTCCTCGCCGTCCCACGGGCCCTCGATCGCGTCGCCGCCGAGTTCGAGCAGCGTGCGGAGCTTCGCCGCCGCCTGCGCCGTCTCGATCTTGAAGTAGGAGACGTTCGCGATCTCCCGGGCGAGCCGCGCCAGGAAGGCGGCCGAGAGCGTGGTGCCGGAGACCGGCGCATCCTGGATCATGATCGGGATCGAGATCGCGTCGGAGACCTGGGCGAAGAACCGCGCGATGCCGGCCTCGGTCACCCGGATCGTCGCCCCGTGATAGGGCGGCATGATCATCACCATGGCGGCGCCCAGGGCTTCAGCCCGGCGCGAGCGCTCGGCGCAGATATGGGTGGCGAAGTGGGTGGTGGTGACGATCACCGGCACCCGGCCGGCGACGTGCTCCAGCACGGCCGTCATCACCTCCTCGCGCTCGGCATCGGTGAGGACGAATTGCTCGGAGAAGTTGGCGAGGATGCACAGACCATGCGAGCCGGCCTCGATCATGAAGTCGATCGCCCGGCGCTGC
>NZ_LABX01000315.1 GCF_001043915.1 Methylobacterium aquaticum
GTCGCTCGCGTTCTGCTGCGTCACCTTGTCGAGCTGCTGGATCGCCTGGTTGATCTGGCCCGACCCGACATCCTGCTCGCGGCAGGCCGCCGAGATCTCCTCGACCAAAGCCGCCGTCTTCTTGATGTCCGGCACCAGCCGCCCCAGCATGTCGCCGGCCGCCTGCGCCGCCTTCACGGTGTCGGTCGACAGCGTCCCGATCTCGGCGGCGGCCGCTTGGCTGCGCTCGGCGAGCTTCCTCACCTCCGAGGCGACGACCGCGAAGCCGCGGCCGTGCTCGCCGGCACGGGCCGCCTCGACGGCGGCGTTGAGCGCCAGCAGGTCGGTCTGGCGGGCGATCTCCTGCACGATGGTGATCTTCTGGGCGATGGTCTGCATCGCCTCGACGGCGCGTCCGACCGCGATGCCGCTGGCCTCGGCATCCTTGGCGGATTGGCGGGCGATGGCCTCGGTCTGGCCGGCATTCTCGGCGTTCTGCTTCACGTTGGCGGCCATCTCCTCCATCGAGGCGGAGGCTTCCTCGGTGGACGCGGCCTGCTCGGTCGAGCCCTGCGACAGCTGCTCGGCCGAAGCCGACAGCTCCTGCGACCCCGCCGAGACGTTCGACGCCGCCGACACCACCTGGCTCACGACCTCGCGCAGCTTCAGGTTCATCGCCTGGATCGCCCGCAGAAGGTCCGTCACCTCGTCGCTCCCGGTCGGCACCACGTCTTGGGTCAGGTCGCCCGCCGCGACGCTCTGAGCCGCGGTCACCGCCTTCGACAGGCCCCGGGCGATCGTCAGCGCCAGCCACACCGCCATGGCGAGGCCGACGACCACTGCGCCGGTCACGACGGCGATCAGGATCGTGCGGGTCGATTCATAGGTGGCCTGCGTGTCGCGCACGAAGCCCTGGGCAACACTCTCCTCGTAAGCGCGCAGCTTCGTCACCTCCTCGACGACCGCCTTGCGGGCATCGGTGAAGGGGCCGACATAGTAGCGCAGGGCCTTGGCGTCGGTATTGGCGAGCCCGAGGGCGAAGACCTTCTCGGCCGACGGCTCCCACGCCTTGACGGCGGCGGAGACGGCGCCCGCGGCATCGGCATAGCCCGCGGCCCGACCCGCCTCGCTCAGCTTGGCGAGGTCGCGCCACAGCGCCTTCTGGGTCTCGCCGAACTCCACGGCGATCTTCGCCAGCAGAGCGTCGTCGGTGATCAAGATCTCGCGGTAGATCTCTCCGCGCAGGCGGAACATCTTGCTCTCGATGGTGGCGACGAGGGCGCGGTCCTCCGCCGAGAGGTCGGTACGCCCCTTGATGTCGTCGATCCGCGCCATGATTGTCGTGTAGGCGGCGAGCAGCTCGGTCGTCGCGATCGCGTTGGCCGTGTTGTTGCCGTTTTGGATCGCGAACTCCAGGCCCTTGGTCACGGCCTCGCTGAGATTGGCCCAGTTCTCGCGCAGCGGCTGGACGCGGGAGCGCTCCTCCGCCGGCACGAGGTCCGTATAGTCCTTCAGGATTCCCCGGAGATTGGCGTCGGTGGCCTTGAACTCGGCGAGCAGCTTCTCGCGGGCTGCCGTCGTCGGCTCCAGCATCGAGCGGGCGAACATGCGGGCCGCATCGAAGGACATCGCCTCGATGCGCAGGATCCGCTGGACCTGCGAGAACGGGCGAGCCGCGAATGCCTGCATCCGGTCGTTGGACTGGCTCAGATTCGATACCGCGAGCAAGCCCGCCCCGCAAAACAGCATAAGGATCAGCCCGAAGGCGATCCCGAGCTTCGCTTTGATGGTGAAACGCATGGTGCCCAACCTCGGCTTGACTGGCTCATGAAACCCGGACGCGGGCCTGCCCCTCGGCCACGGCGTGAGAGCGTCCGGTCGTTTGGCGATCGCGCGCGAGGGTCGATGTCGCGCGGAAGCGGTGATGCGGATGGCCTGATGACGGCGTCAGGCGACGCGGGTGAAGTCGGCGTCGCGCTCGTCGCCTTCCCTCATGTCGAAGGCGAACCCCCCGCCCAGCGACTTGCCCGCCGGGCGTGGGGCGGGGCCACGCTTGCCCGTCGCCTTGGCGGGCGACTTCACCATCGCCGAAGGAGCCGACATCCGCGCTGCCGTGCTGCGCAGCTGCGACACCGCCCCGTCGATCGGGCGCGTCTGCGGCACTGACGCCGCCTCGCCGATCCGGAAATAGGCGATCGTCGCCTGGAGCGCCTCGGCCTGCGCCGCCAGCTCCTCGGAGGTCGCCGAGACCTCCTCGGAGGCACTCGCATTCTGCTGCGTCACCTTGTCG
>NZ_LABX01000316.1 GCF_001043915.1 Methylobacterium aquaticum
GGACCGCTCCGGTGTCCGGCCTGACCAGCCGTGCCGCGCCATCGACGAGGAGGCCCGCCCGCAGGCCCGCGGCCTCGATCACCACGAGACGCCTGCGCATGGTCGCGGCCCCGGGCGGCAGGCCGAGTCGGCAGCGCAGGTCGAGGACCGGCAGGATGCCGCCGCGCAGCGCCAGCATCCCGGCGAAGCCGTCGGGCGCCCCGGGCACCGACGTGAGCGCGTCGGGCGCGGGCCGCACCTCGCGCACCGCCCCGGCGGGCAGGCCGTAGGCGCTCCCGGCGAGGTCGATCACCACCATCGGCTCGGGTCCGGCGGCGACGGGGACGGCCGGTGCCCGGTCCGGCGTGGACTCGCCGGTCAGAGCGTCGGGCGACAGGAGGCAGACGAGGGACCCGTCGTCGAGGCGGACGAAGCCGGCGGCCAAAGCGGTGGCCGTGACATGGGTCGAGACGCTGCTGGTCGAGCCTTGGCGACGCAGGGCCCGGGGGACCGGGTCGATCGCCTCCGGGCGCACGCGCAGCACCGGCCCGATGCGCTCGGCCACGAGCCCGATCCGACCGAGCACCGCGACGCGGGTCCCCGGGGCGCCCCCGAGCCCGAGGCAGGTCGAGAGACAGAGGAGCGGCAGCGTCCGCCCGTGCCAGGGCATCGCGCCGAGGGCTACGGGCCCGCCGGCCGGGTCCGCCGAGACGGTGTCGGGCCTGCGCGTCACCGCCTCGACCGCGTCGAGGGGCAGGGCGTAAGACCGCCCCGCGGCCTCAAGGGCCAGGAGCGCCCTCATCGGGGCGGCCCGCGGCGCGGCAGGCTCGGCGACAGGCACGGCCGTCTCGGCGGAGCCCATCGCCCGCCGCGGCCGCAGTCCCGCGATGAGGCCGGGCAGGTCGAGGATGGCGGCACCGCCCGGATCCCTGGCGAGGCCGGCGACGCGGGCGACGAGGAGGCCGACCGGCTCGCCCGCCTCGGCCAGCACCATCCGGCCGGGGGGCACCGGGCCCGCATTCGGCACGACGAGCCGGGCGAGGTCGAGGACGGGGAGCGCGGTGCCGCGCCTTTCCGCGAGGCCGGCGAGGGCCGCCGGCCCCCTGGGCACCCGGGTCAGGGCCGGGACCGGCGCCAGGGCGCGCACCCGCTCCGCCGGTATCGCGACGCGCGTCCCCTCCGCGCCGAGCGCGACGACGAGGAAGCGGGCGGGTCCCGCCTCACTCATCCGCGCCCTGCAACTCGTCGGCGAGAAGCGCGATCTCCTCCACTGCCGCCGCGAGGTCCTCGGCCCCGCGGGCCTGCTGGCGGGCGGCGGTGGCGGCCTCGGTCGAGGCACGGTCGGCCTCCTCGGCCGCCGTGGCGATCTGGCGGGCGCCCGCCGCGATGCCGGCGGCGGCGGTGAGGATGTCGTCGGCCCCGCGGGCGATCTCGCGGTTGGCTCGTTCCAGGTCGGCGATGTCGGCCGTCACCGCGGCGAGACCCGCGGTCAGGGCGCGGTTCTTCGCCACCTCGGCCTCGGCGGCGGCGACCGAGCGTTCGAGGGCGCGGCGCAAGGCGGCGGCGCCGTCCCGGATCGTCCGCACCGTGCCGCGGATCCGCTCGGCGCCTCCGGCGGCGTCGCGCGACAGGGCCCGGATGTCGCCCGAGACCAGGGCGAAGCCCTGGCCCGCCTCACCGGCCCGGGCGGCCTCGATCGCGCCGGTCACCGCCAGCATGCCGATCTGCACCGCCACGAGGGCGATGCCCTCGACGATGGTCTCGATCCGCCCGGTGCCGGCCTCGATCGTGCCGAGACGGTCGAGGGAGCCGCGCATCCCGTCGAGGGCCTGGCCGACCCCGTCGGCGAGGCCGTCGAGGGCGGCGCGGGCCTCGTGCAGGGTCTCGGCGAGGGCGGCGACCTGCGCCAGGGCACGGTCGGCGCCGGTCCGGGCGCCGGCCGCCGCTCGCTCGATGGCCGCCATGGCGGTGGCCGATTGCCGGGCGGCGGCGCTCTGGAGGGTGAGGCCGCGGCTGATCTGGTCGATGGCGGCGAGGATCTCGGCGGCGGCGCCGGACACTTCGAGGATCGAGGCCGACAGCACGTCGGCCGCAGCGCCGATCTCCTCCGCGCTCGCCCGGGCAGAGGCATCGCCGCGCAGGGTCTCGGCCAGGGCCGCCAGCGCCTCGGCGGTCGCCTGGCCCTGGTCGAGGGCCTCGGTCTGCTGCGCCACCGCGCGTTGCGCCTGCGCCGCCGCCGCGGCCTGCTGCTCGGCGGCGGAGGCGACCTGCTCGGCCCCTCCCTGCGCCTCGCGGGTGGTCGCCTCCGCCCGGAGCGCCTCCGCCAGGATGCCCTGGGCGCCCTCCGCCAGGGAGCCGAGATCGGTCCGTGCCGTCTCCAGCTGCCGGGCGACGCGGGCGCCGGTGGCGGCCTCGGCCACCGCCCGCGCGGCGGCGGCCCGGATCGCGAGGCCGAGCGCCCGGATCTCGTCCCGGATCGCCGCGGCCCTGTCCTGCACCTCGGCGGCGCCGGTCTCCGCGGTCTCGGCGAGCGCCCGCACCTCGTCGGCGACGACCGCGAAGCCGCGGCCATGCTCGCCGGCCCGGGCCGCCTC
>NZ_LABX01000317.1 GCF_001043915.1 Methylobacterium aquaticum
GCGCCGGCCGGCGCCCATAGGGATCGTCGACGCCGCGCGGAGGCGTGAAGCCGTAATAGCTCGGCTTGCCGATGCCGAAGGGCGAGCCGACATAGCTGGGATCCCCCAGCGCATTGCTGGGCACGAAGATCTGGCAGCCGGGATCGCCGCGTGTCGGGGGTGAGGCGTCGCTGTCGCCGCGGGGGAAGTAGCGTGGGGGCGGCACGTCAGCCGGCCCGGGCCTCGGCGTCCGCCAGAAGCCGGGCTCCGGCATGTCGGCCGCGCCCGCCGGCCCCGCGAGGCCGAAGGCGATCGCGCCTGCAACCAGCCCCACGCCGTACCGCATCAGCCCGCCCCCACGATGATCTCCGGGACCGAGCGTTGGCGGATCATGGTTAAGGTCGCGTTTCGGATCAGGTCACCGCCTCGGTCCGGGCCTGGAGCACGCGCACGAGATCCTCCGGCTTGACGCGCAGCTGCAACCCGCGCTGGCCACCATTCACGAAAACCTCCGGATGGGCCAGGGCGGCGGTCTCGACCAAGGTCGGTACGGCCCGCTTCTGGCCGAGGGGGCTGATGCCGCCGACATGGTAGCCGGTCAGCCGCTCGGCATCGGCCGGGCGCATCATCGCGGCGGACTTTCCCGCGAAGGCGGCGGCGAGCTTCTTCAGCGAGACCTCCCGGTCGGAGGGCACCAGCACGCAGACCGGCTTGCCGTCGACCGTGGCCATCAAGGTCTTGAACACCACGCCCGGAGAAACGCCGATCGCCTCCGCCGCCTGGAGGCCGATGCGGGGCGCCTCCGGGTCGTACTCGTAGGTGTGGACGGAGTGGGGGATGCCGGCGCGGACGAGAGCCTGGGTTGCGCGGGTGGTCTTCGACATCGGAGCGGGGCGGGGCCTTCGGTCAGGCGCCCGGGAAGCTCCGGGCGATCAGCCGGCCGATCTCGGCGTGCAGGGCGTCGCGCGCGGCGGGCTCGGCCGGTGATCCGGTGAGATACACTGCCGCGAGGATCGGCGCACCGTCCGGTCGGCGGATCAGCGCCACCACGTTGGCGGTGCCGTTGTCGCCGGTGCCGGTCTTGTCCGCCGTGCGCCATCCCTCCGGCAGGCCGGCGCGCAGGCGCTTCAGGCCGGTCGGGCTTTCCTGCATCCAGCCGGTGAGCCGGGCGCGGGACTCCGCCGACAGAACCTGGCCCAGCAGGATGGTGTCGAGGAGGCCGACCATCGCCGCCGGGCTCGTCGTGTCGCGCGGGTCGCCGGGGATCGCGGTGTTGAGGGTCGGCTCGGTGCGGTCGAGCCGGGTGACGGTGTCGCCATGGGCGCGGGCGAAGGCGGTGATGCCCGCAGGCCCGCCCAGCCTGTCGAGCATCAGGTTGGCGGCGGTGTTGTCGCTCCACACCACGGCGGCGGCGCAGAGCTCGGCCAGCGTCATGCCGGTCTCGACGTGCTTGCCCGTAACCGGGGCGTAGCTGAGGAGGGCGTCGCGGGTGTAGGTGATCCGCCGGTTCAGGTCATCCTGGCCCTTGTCGGCCCGGGCCAGGACAGCCGCGGCGGCGAGCGCCTTGAAGGTGCTGCAGAGCGGAAACAGCTCGTCCGCCCGGTGACCGAAGCGCCGTCCGGTCGCGGTGTCGCGCACCTCGACCCCGAGCCGTCCGCCGTCGCGGCGCTCGAGCTGGGCGAGACGGGCCGCGGCGTCCTCCGCGGCCTCCACGCTCCGGGCGGCGCAGGTCGCGAGCGCTGCACCGATCAGGGCGGCACGACGGGTGAGGCCGGGCTGAAGAAGGGCGGGATGGGACATGAGCGGGCTCCCTGCGCGCGGTTCATCAGGGATGCTCCTGTGAGACCCAACCTTGGCGATATCACGCTGGCGTCGTGACGGGATCGCGGCGCAATCCCCCCGTTTCACGGGAAACATTCTTAACGGAGGGATGCCTCCCCGCGGCAGGGGCGGATGCCGCCGACCTCGATGCGAGCACGGGGAAGCTCCCTTGCGGTCGGGGTCGTGGGTGTGGTGCCGGTCGCCTCGCCACCGCCGCCGAAGACGTGGGGTCGGGGGCCTGGTGGCTGCTGCCGGGACTGCCCTGGCGGTTGACGGCGCCGGTCTTGTGCAAGGTGCTTATGCGGTCACCGATCCTGCGGGTCGCCCTGACGGGTGGTGTTCACCTCCGATTGGCCGACCTGCCCGGTCTTGTCGGGATCCTTGGCCCGGGTCGGCCCGTCGTTCCGGTCTCGGTCGGAGCGCGCGCGGCGCTGCCCTGAGCGTTTGTCCGGGCGGTTGCCCGGCAGCACGGGGGTGGCGACGCAGTCATGGCGGTCTCCCTCCGGGATGGCGGCCGACAGCCTTGGCCCCTGCCGATGAGGCCGATCAACGCCGGCTGCCTGGCGCCATTCCGCACCGATTCGGTCCTCTTGGATACTTTGTCACAGTATGAGTATGTGAAGCGAACCGGTGATGGTGAACGGCGTTGGCCGAGGGAGCAGACACCCCGACAGAAAGGAACCGTCGATGGCCGAGGACGTCCGTTCGCTCTACGTGACCGCGCTGAAGAACACCCACGCGCTCGAATTGCAGGCGCTCCAGATCATGGAGCGGCAGGTCGAGCGGCTGGAACGCTATCCCGACATGGAGGCGGCCCTGCGACGGCACATCATCGAGACGCATGGCCAGCGCGACCGCCTCGACGAGGCGTTGGCGGCCCTGTCGGAAAGCCCCTCGACCCTCAAGGAAGGCGTGCTCGGCTTCATGGGCAACATGGCGGCACTCGCCCACACCCCGGCCCAGGACGAGATCCTGAAGAACGCCTTCGCCAACCGCGCCTTTGAGAATTACGAGGCTGCGGCCTACGACGCGCTGATCACGCTCGCGGAAGCGGCCGGCGAGAGCGCCCGGCTTCCCGCCTTCGAGATGTCGCTGCGGGAAGAGCTGGCGATGGCGCAAAAAATGGCCGACCTGGTGCGGCCGACGACCCGCCTCTACCTCGAACTGACGGTCAGCGGCGGCAAGGCCGACCGCTGAGGTTCACAGGCGAAACACCTTGCCCCGGCCGGTGATCCGGCCGGGGTCGGCGCCCGCCGCGCGCAGGGCCGCCCACAGGGTAACGGCGATGGAATCGAAGACCGGGATGCCGAGTTCGGCTTCTAGGGCGTCGACCATCGCCGCTCCCGCCATGTTGGTGCAGACGATCGCGACCGCCTCCGCGCCCTCGGCGGCCACCGCCCGGGCCATGGCGGCCACCTCCGAGTCCGGCACCTCCGCGAAGGAGAAGTTGTCGGAGAGGCCGCAATGCCGCTCGGCCGCGCAATCGAACCCGGCCGCACCCCAGTTGGCCTGGATCCTCGCCTGCACGTCGCCCGTATAGGGCGTGACGAGACCGACCCGCCGGATCCGAGCGCGGGTGAAGGCATCGCGAAACCCGAGCACCGCCGTCGCCGCCGGGATGCCGGTGGCCTCGGTGATGCGGGCGCACAAGGCCTCGTCGCGGGCAAAGCCCAGCCAGGCCGCCGAGGTGCCGTTCCACGCGATGGCATCCACCTTGGCATCGGCGAGGAGGGAGGCCGCGGTCAGGATCGGCGCCTCGTCGAATTGCCCGAGCCCCGCCGCCGACAGGGTGATCTCGGTGACGCGGAAGCGCGAGAAGTGGGCGGTGATGTCGGCCGTGCCGTGCAGCAGGTCCGCGGTCGCCGGCTCGAGCCGGGTGTTCGAGGACGGCGTCAGCATCCCGAGCCGAGTCATGCCGAGCCGAGTCATGCCGAGCCGGATCATGCGGCGGCCTTGCGGCTCGATTCCTCGCGGATCATCCCCAGCACCCGGCGCTTCATGTCGTTGAATTCCGGGCTCGTCACGTCCCGCGGCCGGGGCAGATCGAAGGGAATGAACTCGCGGATGCGCCCGGGGCGCCGGCTCATCACGGCGATGCGGTTGCCGAGCACCAACGCCTCGTCGACCGAGTGCGTCACGAACACCACCGTGGCGCCGACCCGCTGCCAGATCGTCACCAGTTCCTCCTGCATCTCGATCTTGGTCTGCGCGTCGAGGGCCGCGAAGGGCTCGTCCATCAGGATCACCGCCGGGTTCATCAGGAGCGCCCGGGCGATGCCGACCCGCTGGCTCATGCCGCCGGACAGCTCCGACGGGTAGTGCCGCTCGAAGCCGGTGAGCCCGACGAGGTCGATGTAGGTCTTGGCCCGCTCGTGCCGCTCGGCCTTGGCCACCCCTTTCAGCTTGAGGTGGAAGGCGACGTTGTCGATCACCGTGAGCCAGGGCATCAGGGTCGGCTGCTGGAACACCACGCCGCGATCGGCTCCGGGCCGCTCGACCCGCCTTCCCGCCACCCGGACCTCGCCGGCGCTCGGCGCCTCGAAGCCGGCGATCATGTTGAGCAGGGTGGACTTGCCGCAGCCGGAGGGGCCGAGCAGGCAGAGGAACTCGCCCGCCTCGATCGTGGCCCGGGTGCGCTCCACCGCCACGAGGTCGCGCCCGTCGCGATCGCGAAACACTTTCTGGACGTCGGCGAGGTCGATCGCGCTCATGGGGTTCTCCGTAGGGACGGGGAGGGACGACTCACCGTCCCTGCACCGTCGTGCCCTTCTGCCAGTGCAGCACCGACGCCATCAGCGCCTTGAGGCCGAGATCGGACAGGTAGCCGAGCAGCCCGATCGAGATCATCGCGGCGAGCACGATGTCGTAGCGCAGGAAGTAGTAGGAATCCCACAGCACGTAGCCGAGCCCGCTCTTCACCGCGACCATCTCGGCGGTCACCGTCAGCATCCAGGCCGAGCCGATGGCGATGCGTAACCCTGAAAAGATCGACGGCAGGGCGGCCGGCAGCACGATGTCGGTGAGGAGCTGGCGCTCGGAGGCCCCCATCATGGCGCCGGCCCGGATCAGGTTGCGGTCGACCCCGCGCACGCCGTGGATGGTGTTCATCAGGACGGGAAAGAACGCGCCGAGGAAGACCAGGAAGATCGCCGGCTTGTCGGCGATGCCGAACCAGATGATGGCGAGCGGGATCCACGAGACCGGCGGAATCGGCCGCAGCATCTGCAAGGTCGGCTCGACGGTGCGCTCGACGAACCGCCACCAGCCGATCGCGACGCCGATCAGAACCGCCGAGAGCGCCGCGATGGCGTAGCCGGCGGCGACCCGGGTCAGGCTCGCCAGCGCATCCGGCACCCAATGGCCGGAATAGGTCTGGGTGCTCTCGTCGAGGCCGAGCAACCAGTCGCCCAGCGCGTGCAGCACGGCGGTCGGGGCCGGCAGCAGGGCCGCCGGCAGGGCGCCGGAGCGGGCGAAGGCTTCCCAGCCGGCGACGAGGACGAGCGGCAGCGCCGCCCGCTCGGCGAAGGCGACGAGGCGCCGGGGCAGCCGGCGGGCGGGCGCCGGCGTCGCGGGGGTGAGCGGCGCGGTTTCAGTAACCGAGGCCATCGCGGGTCTTCTTGGTGGCGGCCTCCAGGAACGAGAAGTCCATGTGCGTCTCGACGTCGGCCGAGACGTCGCGGCTGATGTATTTCAGGTCCCGCATCATCGCGGCGATCGCCAGGGTCTTGGCGCGGTACATGCGGTAATCCGGCTCGGCGTTCTTGATCGCCTCGGTGGCGATCTCCTTCGACAGCCCGGTCTTCTGGTTGATCACGTCGACCCAGATCCCCCGATCGGCCTTGAGCGTCTCGACCAGGGCCACGTCGGCATCGACCACCGCCTGCACGCCGGCGCGGTTCTTGGCGATCACGTCGGAGCGGGTGACGATGAGGTTGGTCAGGTTGCCGGCGGCCTGGTCGTAGGGCAGCACGAAATGGGTGGCGGCGCCGGCCATGCGGATCTGCGAGGCGAAGGGCTCGACCGAGCAGACCATGTCGATCTCGCCCCGCTGCATCGCCGCGAGGTGGTCGGACGGGTTCGGGATGTTGACGAACTGCACGTCCTTGTTCGGGTTGATGCCCTGCTTGAGGAAGGCGCCGCGCATGTGGATGTCCTGGGCGTTGCCGCGGGAGGCCGCGACCTTGAGCGGAGTGCCGGCCGCCTTCGCCTTCTCCACCGCGGCCTTGAACCCGGCCCAGTCGTCGGCCTTCAGGTTCAGCGCCTTCGCCGACAGGCATTCCGAGCCGCCATTCACCTCGCCGGCGACCGCCACGATGTCGAAGCCTTTGTCGAGGGCGGTGACGTAGTGGAGATAGGTGACCTGCGCCACGTCGAGGCTTTTCGCGATCAGGGCCGTCAGCACGTCGTTGCCGGAATTGAAGCCGGTGGCGTCGATCGTCGTCCCTTTGGCGAGACCGGGCAGCAGGGCGACCGGCAGGCAATGGGCGCATTTGGCGTAGCCGACCTTCACCGGCGCCTGCTGCGCGGAGGCCGGCGAGAGGGACCCCGACGAGAAGGACCAGATGGCGGCGGCCAGCAGGGGGCCGAGATGGCGGCGCATGGGCGGTGACCTCGCAGTGAGGGGGGCGCCGGGAGCGGACCGGGCGCCGCGGCGGCTCTGATCGCGGGCGACGCCGGTGGCGCCGCGGGATCAGGGTGTGACGGGTCCGGGCGAGGCGCAACGCATTTTTCGTGCTCTGCATGCAATTGATGCCAAATGCCGAGGCCGGCAGCAGAATTGCCTGGAATTGATGCGCCCGCTGCCGGTCGGAGCGGCTATGGTCGAAGCCGGACGATAGATGAGAGAGGACAGGCATGGACCCGGTTCGGCGCCCCCGCGGGCGCCCACGCAAATCCGTGCTGCTGGAGCCCGCTGCCCTCGGGCCGCGGCGCGGCCTGCACGACCAGGCGGCGGAGCGCCTGCGCGGGCTGATCGTCGAGGGCACGCTGTCGGCCGGCAGCGCGCTCGTCGAGACCGAGCTGTCGGCGGCGCTGGGCATCTCGCGCACGCCTTTGCGCGAGGCGCTGAAGCTGCTCGCGGTCGAAGGGCTGGTGGAGCTGCGCCCGAACCGCTCGCCCCGGGTGGCGGAATTACAGGCCGATGCCGTGACGGAACTGTTCGAGGCGATCGCCGCCATCGAGCGGGCGGCGGCGGAACTCGCGGCGACACGCATCACTCACGCCGAGCTGGAGCGGCTGCGCCGGCTTCAGACCGAGATGGAGGCGCACCACGCCGCCCGGGATCTCGGCCCCTATTTCGCTCTCAACCAGCAGATCCACGCCCTGATCGTCGCCTGCGCCCGCAACACTCCGCTGCGGGAAGCGCACGACGCCCTGCACGCGCGGGCCGAGATCGCCCGCCGCCGCGCCCTCGACAGCCGGGCGCGCTGGGACGAATCGGTCGCCGAGCACCGGGCGATCCTGGCCGCCATCGAGGCCGGCGACGCGGCGGGAGCGGGCCGCCTCCTGTCCGACCATGTCGGCCATACCGGCACGGCGCTGCTCGCCGGCCTCGCCCGGCACGCCGCCGCCTAATCCTTGGCCGCCTGACGAAAGACCGCCGATGCGCCTGCTGCTCCTCAACCCCAATACCAGCCGCGACGTGACCGAGCTGATGCGCGCCACCGGCGCTGCCGTCGCCGCCCCCGGCACCGAGATTCTCACCGCGACGGCGCCCCGGGGCGTGCCCTATATCGCGACGCGGGCCGAGGCGCAGATCGGCGGCGCCATCGCCCTCGAGATGCTGGCCGAGGCGCCGCCGGTCGATGCCGCGATCATCGCGGCCTTCGGCGATCCGGGCCTGTTCGGCGCCCGCGAATTGTTCGACATGCCGGTGATCGGCCTCGCCGAGGCGGCAATGCTCTCGGCCTGCCTGCTCGGCCGGCGCTTCGGGCTCGTCACCTTCGCCCGCGCCCTGGTGCCCTGGTACGAGGAAACCGTCGCCGCCCACGGCCTCGGGCCGCGCTGCGCCGGGGTGCGGGCGCTGGAGGGGCGCTTCGGGACGCTCTCCGGCGTCCAGGAGGAGAAGGAGGCGCAGCTGATCGACCTCGCCCGGGCGGCGGTGGAGGAGGACGGCGCCGACGTGCTGATCTTTGCCGGCGCGCCCCTGTCGGGCCTCGGCGCCCGGGTGCGCGACCGTCTGCCGGTGCCGGTGGTCGATCAGGTCGTGGCGGCGGTCAAGCTCGCCGAGGCCGTGGTGGCGCAGCAGCCCCGCAAGGCGACGGCCGGCACCTTCCGCCGGCCGGACGCGAAGCCGAGCACCGGACTCGCACCGGCGCTGGCGGCGCGGATCGGGTGGGTGGACTGATACCATCGGCCCAAGATGCTGACGCATCGGGCCGATGAACCATCTCGAATTTTCGATGCCAAGCCAGAGGCTTGACGAAAATTCGCGAACGGAACCAAAGGTCGTTTCCAACGACCGTTGGTATGACGCGGATCCCGATCGTCCGGCGCCTCAGCCGCCGCTGCCGGCCTCGTCCTGGCAGCGGATCAGCTTCGTCGCGCTGGCCGCCCGGTCGGGCTCGGCCAGGCGGAACTCACCGGTCTCGGGGTCGCGGATCCGCAACTGCCCGGTGGCGATCCCGAAATGCGCGCCATGGAGCCGAAGCTTGCCGCGCTCCACCAGGATACGCACGCAGGGGAACGTCATCAGGTTCCTCAGGCTGTTCGTCACCGTGGCGAATTCGAGCTGCTCGAGATAGTCCGGCCCGCGCGGCTCGTCGCCGAGCGCCTCCGCCGCCGGGCGGATCAGCGAGACCCAGCGGCCGATGAAGTCACCGGGCGAGAGCGGCGCCGCATCGTCCGCGTAGGCGCGCACGCCGCCGCAGCGGGCATGGCCCAGCACCACGATGTGCTTCACCTTGAGCGCCTGAACGGCGAATTCGAGCGCCGCAGAGGTGCCGTGATACTCGCCGCCGGTCTCGTAGGGAGGGACCAGGTTGGCGACGTTGCGCACCACGAACAGCTCGCCCGGCCGCGCATCGAAGATCACCTCCGGCGAGACCCGGCTGTCGCAGCAGCTGATGATCAGGATCTCGGGGCTCTGCCCCTCGGCGAGGCTGGCATACCGGTCCTGCTCGCGCACGAACCGGTCGTCCAGGAAGGCGCGATAGCCCTCCGTCAATGCGGGGGGGAAGGGCATCGCGTCGGCCATGGATCACGCTCCTTGGAAAAGATCTGGGCAAGGCTTACGCCGCGCCAGGCCCCCAGGACAACGTCACCACCTCGGGGATCGCCTCGCCCGCCATGAGCCTTTTGGCCAGATCGGCGAGGCCCTGCGGCTCGACCCGGTCGTGGGTCGCGGCGAGTTCGTCGAGCGGCCACCAGCGGGTGCCGTAGACCGGGTTGTCCTCGGTCTCGGCGAGCCGGCTGGTATCGACGCGGTCGTCGGGCAGCTGCACCACGAAGTAGCGCTCGCGGGCGAAGCGCGGCTTGTTGAACAGCGTGAAGGCCCCGTCGCAGCGGGCGACCTGGGGACCGAGGGGCGCATCCTTGACGCCGATCTCCTCTTCCAGCTCGCGCCGGCACGCTTCCTCCGGCGTTTCGCCGGGCTCGATGCCGCCGCCGGGCATGAACCAGAAGGTCCGGTCCCCCGGACGGGCCGGATCGACGTCGCGCGAGGCTTCGTAGGCGATCAGGAGCAGGCGGCCCTGCGGGTCGAGCACCAGGGCGCGGGCGATGTCGCGGGTCGCCAGAGCGGTCGGGATGTCGGTCATGCGGGGGCCTCGCTGTGGGGAAGCGTCCAGATCGCGGCCGGCAGGCCGTGGGCGTCGCGCTCCGGCGGATCGGGATACGGCACGCCGCGCCCGTTGGCGATGGCCCGCGCCACGGCGAGGGCGGCCAGGGCGTCGAGGAGGTCGTCGGGCTTGGCGCCGCGCGGGACTGCGAGACCGGAGGGCAGGCCGGCCCGGGCGAGGAGCGCGCGCCGCAGGGCCGCGCCCTCCGCCGTCCGCTTCGAGGCGGGCAGGGCCGCGCCGCCATTGAGGCTCAGGAAGGCGAGTTCCGGATGCACCTCGTGGACCCGCGCCTGAAGCGCGGGCCTGGCGCGCAGGAGAGCATCGACCTCGCGGATGCGGGGAAAGATCGCGTTGGCGGGCGGGGAGGGGGCGAAGGGCTGGGTCTCGGGCCGGCGCGACAGGGCGATCGCCGCCGTGTAGTCGGGGGCATAGACGACGCTGCGGGCCGAGGTCGGGAAGACCGAGGCGCGCCGCGGGCCGAGGAGCGCCCGGACCAGCACCTCGGCGGCGCGGGCGCCGGGGC
>NZ_LABX01000318.1 GCF_001043915.1 Methylobacterium aquaticum
CATGATCGGGCGGAAGCGCAAGAGGCAGGCTTCACGGATCGACTCCCGCGGGCTCAGCGAGCGCGTGCGCTCGGCATCGAGGGCAAAGTCGATCATCATGATGGCGTTCTTCTTCACGATGCCGATGAGCAGGATCACCGCGATGAGCGCGATCACCCCGAATTCCTCCCCGGCCAGCATCAGGGCCAGGATCGCCCCGATCCCCGCCGACGGCAGGGTGGAGAGGATGGTGAGGGGGTGGACCCAGCTCTCGTAGAGGATGCCGAGGACCGCGTAGACCGCCAGCAACGCCGCCAGGATCAGCAGCGGCTGGCGCGAGGACGAGGACTGGAAGCTCTTCGCCGAGCCCGCGAACTCGCCGTGGATGGTGGCCGGCAGGCGCAGGTCGCGCATGTGGCCGTCGATCGCCGCGGTGGCATCGCTCAGGCTCTTGCCGGGGGCGAGGTTGAACGACAAAGTGGTGGCGACGAACAGGCCCTGGTGGCTGACCTGAACCGGGGTCGAACCGGTCTCGAAGCTGGCGAAGGCCGAGAGCGGCACCATCGTCTCTTTGCTGCTGCTCACCGCGGCGCTCGACGAGGCGCTGGAGCGGCCGGCCGCCGCGATGGAGTTGGTGGCGGCGTTGCGGGCCGAATCGGTCGCCACTGCGGCGGCGGCGCTCGTCGCGTCGGTCGGCGCGGTCGCGGCGCTCGCCACCGTGCCGGCAACCGCGTTGGTGGTGGCCGAGCCGCGGGCCCGGGCTCCGGAGGTCGAGACGTAGATCAGCTTCAGCGTCTCGGGGTTGTCGAGGTAGCGCGGCGCGATCTCCATCACGACATGGTACTGGTTCAACGGGTTGTAGATCGTCGAGACCTGGCGCTGGCCGAAGGCGTCGTAGAGGGTGTTGTCGATCTGGTCCGGGGTCAGGCCGTAGCGGAACGCGGTCGGCCGGTCGATGACGAGCCGCGTCTCCAGGCCGCCCTGCTGCTGGTCGGAGGTGACGTCGGTGAAGGTCGGGTCCTTCTGCATCGCCTCCAGCAGCTTCGGGGTCCAGGTGTAGAGTTCCTCGCTGGTGTCGCCTTGCAGCGTGTACTGATATTGCGAAAAACTCTGGCGCCCGCCGACGGAAAAGTCCTGGCGCGGAAACAGGTAGAGCCGGGCGCCCGGGATGCTGGCGAGCTTCGGCCGCAGGCGGGTCATCACGTCGCTGATCGGATCGCGCTGGCCGAGCGGCTTCAGGCCGACGAAGACGTTGGCCGAGTTGGTGCCACGCCCGCCGGTGAAGCCGACGACGCTCTCCACCGCCGGATCGGCCTGGACGATGGCGGTGGCGCGGCGGAGCTTGGCGCTCATCGCCTGGAACGAGATGCGCTGGTCGGCCTGGATGCCGCCGATCATCTGGCCGGTATCCTGCTGGGGAAAGAACCCCTTCGGCACGATCACGTAGAGGTAGACGTTGAGCACGACCGCTGCGAGCAGCACCAGCATCACCGTCACGCCGTGGCGCAGCGCCCAATCGAGGGTGACGCGGTAGCCCGACAGCAGCCCCTCGAATGCCGCCTCCAGCCCCCGCGCCAGCCGACCCGGCCGGGCGCCGTGCGCCTCGGGCTTGAGGAACCGGGCGCACATCATCGGCGTGGTGGTGAGCGAGACGACGAGCGAGATCAGGATCGCCAGCGACAGGACGACGGCGAATTCCTGGAAGAACCGCCCGATGATGCCGCCGGCGAGCAGGATCGGCAGGAACACCGCGATCAGCGACAGGCTCATCGACAGGACCGTGAACCCGACCTCGCGGGCGCCGAGCAGGGCAGCCTCGACCCGCGAGCGCCCGTCCTCGATGTGGCGCTGGATGTTCTCCAGCACCACGATGGCGTCGTCGACCACGAACCCGGCCGCGATGATCAGGGCCATGAGCGAGATGTTGTCGAGGCTGTAGTCGCACAGCCACATGGCGGCGAAGGTGCCGACCAGCGAGATCGGCACCGCCACCGCCGGGATCAGCGTCGCGCGGGCGGAGCGCAGGAAGCCGAACACCACCAGGATCACCAGCCCGACCGAAATGATCAAGGTGCGCTCGGCCTCCGCCAGCGACGCCCGGATGGTCAGCGATCGGTCGCCGGTGACGATCAGTTCGGTGTCGCCCGGGAGCGCAGCCTTGAGCTGCGGCAGCGCACCTTTAAGCCGGTCGATCGTCTCGACGACGTTGCCGCCGGGCTGCTTGTAGACGATCAGGAGCACGCCGCGCTGGCCGTTGACGAGGCCGAGGTTGCGCCGGTCCTCGACCCCGTCGACCACCTGCCCGACGTCGCGCAGGCGCACGCCGGCCCCGTTGCGGTAGGCGACGACGATGTCCCGGTAATCGGCGGCCTTGCGGCCCTGGTCGTTGGCGTAGAGCTGGTAACGCCGCTCGCCGGCCTCGATCGCGCCCTTCGGCGAGTTGGCGTTGGCGCTGGCGAGCGCGGCGCGGATGCCCTCCAATCCGATGCCGTAGTTGAACAGGGCGTTGGGGTCGAGTTCGACCCGCACCGCCGGCAGCGACGAGCCGCCGATATCGACGTTGCCGATGCCTTCGAGCTGCGACAGCTTCTGGGCCAGCACGGTCGCGGCGGAATCGTAGAGCGCGCCTGGGCTGAGCGTCTTCGAGGTGAGGCCGAGGATCAGGATCGGCGCGTCGGCCGGATTGAACTTGCGGTAGGTGGGATTCTGGCGGAGCGCCGTCGGCAGGTCGGCGCGTGCGGCGTTGATCGCCGCCTGCACGTCGCGGGCGGCGCCGTTGATGTCCCGGTCGAGCCCGAATTGCAGCACGATCCGGGTCTGACCGACCGAACTCGTCGAGGTCATCTGGTCGACATCGGCGATCTGGCCGAGGCGCCGTTCCAGAGGGGCGGCCACGGTGGTCGCCATGGTGTCGGGGCTGGCGCCGGGCATCGACGCCTGGACCAGGATGGTCGGGAAGTCGATCTGCGGCAGCGGCGCCACCGGCAGCCGCACGAAGGCGAACAGCCCGGCGAGCAGCACCCCGAGGGTGAGGAGCGTGGTGGCGACCGGGCGCAGGATGAAGGGGGCGGAGAGGTTCATGGGGCGGCCCCGGGGGCGCCACGCTCGACCCTCCCCCCTCTGCGGGGGAGGGTGGCGAACGCAGTGAGCCGGGAGAGGGGAACCACGCTTCCGGATGAGGCGGAACCGTTTTGAAGGGCGCGATCTGGATCAGCGTCGCGCTGCCCCTCTCCCGCCCCGCTCCGCGGGGCACCCTCCCCCGCAGAGGGGGGAGGGTTCATGCGCTCGGCCGTCGTGCTCATCACGGCACCGCCTCCCCGGGGGCGAGTCCGCTGCCCCGGCGCCCGGAGAGGCGCCGACCCAGGCGATCGAAGGCGAGGTAGATCACCGGGGTCGTATAGAGGGTGAGGATCTGGCTCACGATCAGCCCGCCGGCGATCGAGATGCCGAGCGGCTGGCGCAGCTCCGAGCCGGTGCCCGTCCCGAGGATCAGCGGGACCGCGGCGAAGAGCGCCGCGAAGGTCGTCATCAGGATCGGGCGGAAGCGCAGGATGCAGGCGTCATAGATCGCATCCCGCGGATTCATGCCCTCCTCGCGCTCGGCCTGGAGCGCGAAGTCAATCATCATGATGGCGTTCTTCTTCACGATGCCGATCAGCAGCACGATGCCGATGATGCCGATGATGTCGAGGTCGTGCCCGAACAGCATCAGCCCGGCCAGCGCCCCGATGCCGGCGGATGGCAGGGTGGAGAGGATCGTGATCGGGTGGACGAAGCTCTCGTAGAGCACGCCGAGCACGATGTAGACCGTCACGATGGCGGCGAGCACCAGGAACAGGGTGTTGTCGAGCGAAGCCTGGAAGGCGAGCGCCGAGCCCTGGAAGATCAGCCGGAAGCTGTCGGGCATGCCCAGTTCCGCCTCCGCCGCCCGGATCGCCGCCACCGCCGGCCCGAGCGAGGCGCCCGGCGCGAGGTTGAACGAGATGGTCGTCGCCGGGAACTGGCCGAGATGGCTGATGAGGAGCGGCGCCCGCCGCTCGCTCACCTGGGCGATGGCGGTGAGCGGCACCTGCCCGTTGGTGGCGGTGGAGGACGGCAGGTAGATCCGTTGCAGCGACTCCAGCGTCCGGTGCAGCTCCGGATCGGCCTCCAGGATCACCCGGTACTGGTTCGACTGGGTGAAGATCGTCGAGATGATGCGCTGGCCGAAGGCGTCGTAGAGGGCGTTGTCGACCGAGGCCGGGGTGATGCCGTAGCGGCCGGCCGTGGCGCGATCGATGGTGATGTAAGCGGCCAAGCCGCTCGCCTGCCGGTCGCTCGCCACGTCGGCCAGATCCGGGATCTGCTTCAAGCGGTCGACGAGGCGCGGGACCCAGGTGTCGAAGGCGTTCGGATCCGGGTTCTCCAGGATGAACTGGTATTGCGTCGCGCTCACCGCCGTGTCGATGGTGAGGTCCTGCACCGGCTGCATGAACAGGGCGATGCCCGGCACGTCGGCGACCCGGGCGGAGATCCGCCGGATGATCGCGCTGGCATTCTCCGCCCGCTCCTCGCGCGGGCGCAGGTTGATGAGGAAGCGGCCGGAATTCAGCGTCACGTTCTGGCCGTCGACGCCGATGAACGACGACAGGCTGACCACGTCCGGGTCCTTCAGGATCGCTTCGGCCAGGCGCTGCTGGCGCTCGGCCATGGCGCTGTAGGAGACGGTCTGATCGGCCTGGGTGATCCCCTGGATCAGGCCGGTATCCTGGACCGGGAAGAATCCCTTCGGGATCACGACGTAGAGGTAGACCGTCAGCACCAGGGTGCCGATCGCGACCAGCAGCGTCAGCCACTGGTGGGCGAGCACGCCCCGCAACGTCCGGCCATAGAAGGCGATGCCGCCCTCCATCAGCCGGCGCCCGGCATCGGACAGGCGCCCGGCGGCGCGGGCCTGGGGCGCCTCGTGGCGCAGGAGCCGGGCGCAGAGCATCGGCACCAGGGTCAGGGAGACCACGCCGGAGATGACGATGGTGGCGGCGAGCGTGATGGCGAATTCGTGGAACAGGCGCCCCACCACCTCGCCCATGAACAGCAGCGGGATCAGCACCGCCAAGAGCGAGACGGTGAGCGAGATGATGGTGAAGCCGATCTCGCGCGAGCCCTTGAGGGCCGCCTCCATCGGGCTGTCGCCCTCCTCGACGTGGCGGGCGATGTTCTCGATGACGACGATCGCGTCGTCGACGACGAAGCCGGTCGCGATGGTGAGCGCCATCAGCGACAGGTTGTCGAGGGAGAAGCCCCACAGGTCCATCACCGAGAGCGCCCCGACCAGCGAGAGCGGCACCGACAGGCTCGGGATCAGGGTCGCGGGCAGCGAGCGCAGGAACAGGAAGATCACCAGCACCACGAGGGCGATGGCGAGCAGCAGCTCGAACTGCACGTCCTCGACGGACGCCCGGATCGTCACCGTGCGGTCGGTGAGCGGGGTCACCTGGACGGCGGCCGGCAGGGTCGCCTGGAGCTGGGGCAAGAGCGCCTTGATCCGGTCCACCACCGCGATGACGTTGGCGCCGGGCTGGCGCTGGATGTTGAGGATCACCGCCGGGGTGGTGTCCATCCAGGCGCCGAGCTGGGTGTTCTCCGCGCCCTCCACCACCTCGGCCACCGCCGAGAGCCGCACCGGCGCGCCGTTGCGGTAGGCGATCACCGCGTCGCGATAGGCGGCGGGGTCGCGGATCTGGTCGTTGGCGTTGATGGTGAAGGACTGGGTCGGCCCGTCGATCGAGCCCTTCGGGGTGTTGACGTTCAGGTTGTTGATGGTGGTGCGCAGGTCATCGATGTTGAGGCCATAAGCCGCGAGCGCCGAGGCGTTGAAGCGCACCCGCACGGCCGGCCGCTGCCCGCCCGCCATCGAGACGAGGCCGACGCCCGAGACCTGGCTGATCTTCTGGGCCAGCCGCGTCTCGGCGAGATCGCGGACCTGCGTCAGCGCCAGGGTCTTGGAGGTGAGCGCCAGCGTCAGGATCGGCGCGTCGGCCGGATTGACCTTGGCGTAGACGGGAGGCGCCGGCAGGTCGCCCGGCAGCAGGTTGCCGGCCGCGTTGATGGCGGCCTGCACCTCCTGGGTCGCGATGTCGATGCCGAGATCGAGGTTGAACTGGAGCGTGATGACGGAGGCCCCGGCCGAGGACTGCGACGTCATCTGGTTGAGGTTGGCGAGCTGGCCGAACTGCCGCTCCAGCGGCGCCGTCACCGCCGAGGTCATCACCTCGGGGCTGGCGCCGGGATAGAAGGTCTGGACCTGGATCGTCGGGTAATCGACCGAGGGCAGGGCCGAGAGCGGCAGGTTGAAATAGGAGATCATGCCGACGAGCAGGATCGCCAGCATCAGGAGCGTGGTCGCGACCGGGCGCAGGATGAACAGGCGGGAGGGGTTCATCGGGCGGCTCCGGCGTAGGGCGCACCGACCCTAACCCTCCCCCCACGGAACTCGGGCATGCCCGA
>NZ_LABX01000319.1 GCF_001043915.1 Methylobacterium aquaticum
CCGGTACGCCTGCACCGCCGCGCCGGCCGCTTCCGGCGTCAGGGCGGGGCCGGGGCGGGCGCGCAGATAGGCGCCGAGAGTGGAGAGCCGCAGATCGGCCGCGCGCACGATGACCGCCAGCGCCCGCAGGCCGGGGGAGCGGTAGGCCGCTTCCGCCCGCTCGACCGGACAGCCGGCGAGATGGGCGAGGCCGATGAGCGCCTCGGCGATCCGGCCATCCGCCAGCCAGAGGCGCAGGTCCGCGTCGTCGAGCCCGAGCCGGACCCGCAGGGCCACCGCCTCGACGGCGCGCCGCCCGGGGCCGGG
The DNA here is from genome assembly GCF_001043915.1 of Methylobacterium aquaticum. Lineage (GTDB taxonomy): Bacteria > Pseudomonadota > Alphaproteobacteria > Rhizobiales > Beijerinckiaceae > Methylobacterium > Methylobacterium aquaticum. Next base: position 307 of record NZ_LABX01000319.1, read on the forward strand.
GCGGGTGGCGGGCCGCAGGAGCGCGTCGCGCTGGCGCGGCAGCAGGCCCTCGCGGGCGGCCAGCCCCGCCGCGAGGCGGTCCTTGTCCTCCATCCGCTCCGACAGGATCGTGAGGGCGGAGAGCGAGAGCTGCGCCCCGCGATTGGCGATGAGTGTCGCCATCACCGCCTGGTCACCCCGGTCGGCGAGCACGTCCGCCACCCGGGCGGCGACCCGTTCGCGCCGGGCGATCGCCGCGAGATGGACGGGCCCGCGGCTGCGGGCGACATGCAGCAACACCTCGTCGGGCAGCGCGGCGCAGCGCGCGAGCACCGGCACCGCGACGCTCGGCTCGGGGTCGCAGGCGAGGCGCCGCGCCAGCTTCCGGGGCGGCCGGGGGAGCGCGGTGACCTGCCGGGCGAGCCGCCCGCGGGATCCCGTGCCGACCCCTTCGGCGAGCACCGTCATCACCTCGTCGAAGGCACCGACCTGGAGCACCGACAGCCCCTCGGCCTGGGCCACCAGGAGGTCGGCGACGCCGTCGAGGACCCGCGCCGCGTCGGCGACCTGCTCGGCTTCCTCGATGAGGTCGGCGAGCGCCGCGGCGCCGGCCCGCGGCGGCGCGGTTCGGATGGCAGAGGCCCACGCCATGACGCAAGGATCCGAGGACAAACCGCGGGGACCGTACCCGGGGAAGCTTACGGAGGGCTTATCGCCGAAGCGGAGGCGCCGGGGCGCCGCCCTCGCAGTGTCGTCCCGATCGGCGGGTGCGGCTCCCGATCCGCCTAAGCAGATTTCGCCGAAGTGGTCACCGGTTCGGCGGCAAAAATCTGCGATCAATCAGGAACCTAAGCGGACGAAGCGTTGGCCTGCCAACGCAAGTCTGCTTAGGATCGGGAGCCTGCGTCAGATTTGGCCGGCGTCACACCTGGCCGATGGTCAGAACCGGTAGGTGAAGGTGCCCTTCACCGCATGGTCCTCGGCCCGCGAGCCGACCTGGCCGGTATACGACACGCCGATCGTCGCCGCCTTCGATACCCGCAGGTCCAGGCCCGCCGAGGCGATCAGCGCGTCCCGGGTGATCGGGATCCCCGCCGTCACGAAGCTCGGGCCCGTCCCGAAGGCCAGCAGCGCCGTCGGGACCACGTCCCCGAAGGCGCGCCGGTAGCCCACCAGACCGTGCAGCGACACCGGCGCCCCGAGGCCCAGATCCACCTCCGTCTGCGCCCGCACGCCTGCCGTCAGCGTCGGGATCTCGGCGAACCGCGAGGCGCCGCTCAAGCCCGCCACGCCCCCGGTTTCGGTGAACCGATTGCGGTCGATGCCGACATAGGCCCCGCCCACGAACGGCTCGATGTACGACGCTGTGACCGGCGACGCCTTGCCGAGCACGCCCGCCC
>NZ_LABX01000032.1 GCF_001043915.1 Methylobacterium aquaticum
CCAGGACTGGCGCGGCAGTCCGTGCCACGCGCACTGCGATCTGGGGATCTTCGTTCTCGCTGCGCGGCAGCCTGAAAACGCTAAGTCCCTGGCCGACGGCAGCGAGCCCCTCGAGGAAGGTCCTGTAGAGATGCTGACGCGCTCCCCCTTTGGCGTCCCAGGTGTCGTGGGGAGGGGGTACCTCAAACAACTCCACCTGGTAGCTGCTGCCAGTGACGGGGTTCGACAGCCAGGTGACGGCTGCCTCAACCGAGAAATCACGACGGTCTTCGGGGCCATACAGCTCGATGCGCTCGACAGCACCGGTCTCGCTTTTCAACGACGTCGGGTGCGGCACCTGCCGTCCGGTCCTCTCGTCGAGCTTGGTGCGTGTATGTTCCTCCGCTCGAGCGATCTCCCGGGCGATCGCGTCCAGCAAGGGCGGCGTCGCCTCGAAGTACATCTCACCGAGGTCGCCGCCGCCGACCAAGGTGATGCGTCCCGGCTTGAACAGCGTCCGGACGGGACGGTGACTCTTGGCCCACGCGTCGCGCCGAAGGATCACCTTGATGATGCCGAGAGGGCCTTGCGGCTGGTCACGGATGGTCGCCCCCACCGTCGCCAGTTGCGTGATCAGCGTGCGCTTGTGGGCGCGGAACTCCGCGTCGCGGTGGGCGAAGAAGTCGCGCCGCGGGCCTCCGCCTCCGACGTCCCTCTTCTGCTCGAAATCCTCGGTGTTGAGGATGATCTGGATCGGGCCGGCCATCACGCACCCCTGTCACGTCAGTGCCGCAGGTTGCAACGAAACGACCATATCACGCAACAAATACCGTTTACAACGCAACGAAAGTGTGTGAAACGATGTTCTCGAAACGTTCCAGAGCAACGGTGATCAAATGGAACACTTTCCGATCGTCCAGGCGCTGTGCCGAGCGGCACTCGCGCAGCCTACCCCTGCCGTCCGCAAGCAGATTGAGCGGTTGAGAGATGCGATCGCCAGAGATGGCGACTCAAAATCTTCTGCAGCATTGTCGAGTCTACTTACAGCTGCAGACCGTAACGTCGAGATGGCACCGAGCCGGATCACGGCCTCTCGGATGCAGATCCCGGGAGAGGTTCTGACACGTAATACGCCTGTTCCAGTCGATAGAGAGACATCCGCGCCACTAGCGGAGTTAGTTTTCCCGGAAGAAACAAATCTACATGGCCCTATATTTGAAGGATCTATTCATAAAGCAATCAACTCTTTGATTGAGGAGTGGAATAATTTTGATAGTTTGGCTGCAGTCGGAGTTCATCCGTCGCGGAGTTGCTTGGTCTATGGATCACCAGGAACGGGAAAAACTCGCCTTGCCATGTGGATGGCGTCAAAACTTAGACTTCCGGTTGTATCAGTTCGTATAGATGGTCTGATTTCTTCGTTTCTTGGTACAACCGCAAGAAATATTGGTAATTTATTTGCGTTTTCAAATAGATATCGTTGTATTCTCCTGCTTGATGAGTTCGATGCCGTTGCTAAACTCAGAGATGATCCGCAAGAAGTTGGTGAAATAAAGCGCGTTGTTAATGCTTTGCTGCAAAATCTTGACACGCGTCGCGATATTGGAATTACAATTGGTATTACAAACCATCAAAATCTACTTGATCCTGCCGTCTGGAGGCGGTTCGAAGTTCAATTGCATATTCCTAAGCCAAATTTCGATACTCGAGTAAAAATTGCAGAGAGCTTCATGCAGCCAGTCGCAGCTCCAGGCACTCACCTGAAATTGATTGCATGGTTTACAGAAGGCGCGACAGGGGCTGAAATCGAAGCTGTCGTTAGGACATACAAGAGAGCTGCCATCATAAAAGATCGGGAAGGCAACAAGCTTCTTGACACATTGCGTCAGTTTGCCATACTGAATAGCGCTAGACTTGACTCGGTCCGGCGAGAACTTTTGTTTTCCGATCCTGGTAATTTATTTAGAGCTCTCAATCAAGACGAAAAACTTAAATTGTCATATGAAGATATTGGAGACATGGCTGGTAAGGACAAATCATCCATAAGTCGGGCAGTAGCAAAAATATAATATCATTATAATCATATAATAAATAGGGTACCCAGCCAAGCACCCACGTGACCGCTGCTCTGTCCTCTGCGGCGGTCGCGATGTGTGAGGGATAGGGAGAGTACCAGTCTCTATCAGGCGGGCGGTCTCAGTGTTCAAGAGACTCAAGCCATGTCGGCGACCCGCAGCTCCTGCCAGCCGAGGAGCTATCGCTGGACCTTGCATCGGCGTGGTCGAGGTGACCAGCTCAGAGTACCGAACCCGACCACAGTAGCGCACGGTCACGGTTGCTGATCAGGCGATCGCCGCAGTTGGCGAGCGGCCGGCGTGGTAGCGGTACGGTGAGAGCCTTGGCGTGGTTCTAAGCGACATCATACGCCTTATGCAGGCAGGTCGGCCTTTAAAGATATGAACCTTAAAAGAGTCGAAGAATAAGAGTTATTATTGACTGGTGAGTATGCGTTTGCATCAAATTTGCATTTGTGCAAATGAGGTGCAAACGCATCGGAAACCGGAACGAACTTTCATTTGAGGAATTATTCTGGCGCGCAAGGCCCTTTAGCGGGCCGGTGAGGCGCAAATCAGGAAGGGCAGGCTTATGCCTCTAGTTCCAATACTCAGATTAGTAGCAAGCCGGAACGCCAGCGGCGAATGGTCACTAAAAATGACGTTCGCGCTGGCGTTCCTAGTGTAATCGAATAAGTCCCACGGAGGAAATTGGGATCCAGCCAATTTCCTCCAATGCATTAACGGCAGCTCGTGCAGCTAGTTGCATGGGCGGCTGGATCATGTTTCGTCAAATGGAGTCGTCACTCCCCCCTGGGTGAGCGCAATCGTTCCAGATAGAAGGTGGACCCTACCACTGCGGAACCAAGACAGGCTCCACCCGTGCGCAACCCACGGGAGTGTCCGCATCGCGCGCCAAGCAATGCGACCGCGCGGGCTGGAGCGGAGCGGAGGACGGCTCCCCGGGCTTCGCGATGCAAAGCCGCCGTCAGGTGGCGGCGGAAAATCGTCGGACGCGGGCCGTTGCGCCGAAGGTCCCCCGACCCGGCATCAGTCGCCCTCTCAAGAAGGCCGTGGACGCCGGCCCTCTCGCGGCCCGTGAATGCCCCGCTAGCTGATCCACGCCAAGCGGGAGGCGGATCAGGCTGCCAGGGCCTCCTCGAACCGGAGGTAGGCCACCGCATCGTTCGGGTCGAGCTGGGGCGCGAGATGCAGGGCGAGATCGCGCGGGCCGAGGTGGCAGAGGTCGGTGTTGAAGTCGTCCTCGCGGGGATCGAGGTCGCTCACCAGGATGCCCGCGGCCTCGGCGCGCTGGCGCAGGGTCGCGGCACCCCGTTCGCCGGCTGGATCGGCGTCACGGGCGATGTAGAGGTGGCGCAGGTCGGGAGGGAGGATCAGGGCGGCGAGGTGGGCGCCCGACAGGGCGGCGACGTGCGCCACGGCCGGCAGGACGCTCTGGACCGACAGCAGCGTCTCCACGCCCTCGCCGGCCACCATCAGGTCGGGCACCGTGCCGGGAAACCGCACCCCATGGCCGAGCTGGTTGCCGAGCGTCCGCCGCTGGTCGCGCACCGAGGCCTTGTCGCGCCCGTCCGGAGCAAGCCAGGTCCGGCCGACCGCCGTTACGGCGCCCGACAGGTCGGTGACGCTGGCAAGCAGCGCCGGGTGGTAGGTGTCCGGGCCCGTGGGCTCCTTAGCCGAGGGTCGGTACAGGCAGCGCGGGTGGAACCGCAGGGCAGCCTGGGAAAGCGCGTGGCCGAGCCCGCGTGAGCGCAGGTAGGCCGCAGCGACCGTGCCGGGCACCGGCCGGCCGTAGCGCAGCATGCGACAGGCCGACTCGACCGTGTCGCGTGCCGTAGGCAGCGGGCGATCCCGCTCCGGCACGGGCTGGTGAGGCAGGCTCAGGAACGCCCATGCTTCTGCGAGGGCCGCCTTCCAGTCCTCGTTGTTCTGGAGCCGGATCACGTCGAGCAGGTCGCCGTGCTCGCCCGTCGCGCTGTCGGTCCACTTGCCCCGGGCGCCCTTGCCGGTGCTCGGCCCGGTCAGCCGCACGTACATCGACCCACCCTCGGTGTTGAAGACGTCGCCGACGCACCACCAGCGGCCGTTCCGGTGGCCGTTCGAGAGGTAGCGCCGACAGAACGCCTCGACGTTGTCGGCGAGCTGGCGGGAGAGATCCGCGGCGGTGCGATGGATCGGCATAGTCGGCCTTGCGTCGGGTTCGTGCATTAAGCGTGAGCGTGAGCGGCGACGCAACGTAACAGCGCATAGCGTTCGATGACGGCGGCCAGGATGGTGGCCCCATTCTCTCCTACCGGGATGAACAGACGCGTACGAAACGAGATCACTTCGGAGAACAGGCCGATCGTCTTCAAGGCCGCCCGCGCGCTCTCGCTCACCCCGATCAACTCGATGCGGTGCTCGCTCATCACTCGGACTCTCTTTACCTGAAGCCCGCCGGTGAGCTGGAGGCTGGCACGGCCCCCCAGCACGGCCGCGTAGGCGTCGGCCGGGGCCATGGCGGTGCCGGCACCGAGGTTCAGCTTCTCGCGGGTGACGTGCAGGTCCTGAGGGTCGACGACGCGCCCGACGATGCGCTCGCCGGCGTCGGTCACGAGGCGGAACACCCGCATGTCGATGCCGGGCAGGCGATCCCAGATCGGCAGGAGCAGGCCGGTGACCACATAGAGGGTGCGCTCGTCGAACTCGGGCAGGGAAGCAAGCTCGGCGCTCCAGGCCGCCGCGAAGGCCTCTGGCGATACCTCCTCGAACGAGGAGCGCGCGTACTGGTCGCTGTCGAGGAGCTGGCGCTGGAGCGGGCGCACCAGGCGGACCCGTGCCACCACCGAGCCGTCCTCGCGCGTCTCGCTCGCCGCCCTTCCCATCAGCGCAGGCCGGCCGGACTTCGCGTTCACGACGGGGTGGAAGCCGTCGGCGATCATCTCGTGCGCCGTGGCGAGGTCGAGCGGCCGGAGCCGGCGGCGCTCGGAGATGGTCAGGAGGTGGGTGTGCGCCCCGCTCGCCGGGTGGGTGTAGGCCACCTCGCGATCCGTCACTGTGAAGGATTCAGCCGTCAGCACCTCGACGCCGACGTCGTAGACGCCGGCCGAGATCGCGCCCTCGATCACCTGGGCCAGGCGCTCCTCGAACGCCTCGAACAGGATGTTCTGGACCGCGATGCGCAGCGCCAGCACGCGGTTGAGGAAGCGGCCGATCGGCGGCAGCTCGTCGAGGACGTGGCCGGCCTCGGAGGTGAGCGCCAGCCCGGTCATCGCCTCGAACGTCTTGAGCGGGCAGCCCTCGATCTCACCGCGCACGATCGCCCAATAGAGCTGGCGCAGTGCCGTCGCCGCGTACGGCCCTTCCAGATTGTCCTCGGGCCGGAACAGTCCCTGGCCGCCGGTCTGCCGCTGGCCCCGCGTGATGGCGCCGAGCGTGTCGAGGCGGCGCGCGATGGTCGAGAGGAAGCGCTTCTCGCCCTTCACGCTGGTGGTGACCGGGCGGAACCGCGGCGCTTGCGCCTGGTTCGTGCGGTTCGTCCGCCCCAAGCCCTGCACGGCGGCATCGGCCTTCCAGCCGGCCTCGAGCAGGTAGTGCACGCGCAGGCGCTGGTTCCGGGCGCCCCGGTCGGCGTGGTAGCTCCGCCCGGTGCCACCGGCATCGGAGAACACCAGGATCCGCTTCTCGTCGTCCTGGAAGACTTGTGTCTCGGACAGGTTGGCGGTCGCCGGCCGGTTCTGGAGCACGAGGCGGTCGATCCCGTCCTTGCCCGCTTGGCGCACGATGCGGCGCGAGCGCCCGGTCACCTCGGCCACCACCTCGGTGCCGAAGTGGTGGAGGATCTGGTCGAGGGCCGACTGGACGGGTGCGAGCCCGCACAGGTGCTCGATCAGGGCGTCACGCGCCTCGACCGCCTCGCGGCACTGAACCGGCTGTCCGTCTGCGTCGATCACCGGCCGGGACTGGATATGGCCTTCGGCGTCCGAGAACGGCTCGTAGAGCTGGGTCGGGAAGGCGTGCTTGAGGTAGTCGATCACGTACTCGCGCGGCGTGACGTCGACCTGAAGGTCGCCCCACTCCTCCGAGGGGATCTCGGCGAGCCGCCGCTCCATCAGCGCCTCGCCGGTCGAGACGATCTGGACGACGGCGGCGTGGCCGGCCTCGATCCCCGCCTCGATCGCCGCGATCAGGCTCGGGCACTTCATCGCCGTAAGGAGGTGGTTGAAGAGGCGCTGCTTGCTCGACTCGAACGCGGATCGCGCCGCGGCCTTGGCGTGGCGGTTCAGCGTTCCGGATGTGCCGGTGACGCCGGAGGCCGTGAGCGCCGCGTCGAGGTTGGTGTGGATCACCTGGAAGGCGTCGGCATAGGCGTCGTAGATCGCCGTCTGCTCGGCCGTCAGCACGTGCTCCAGCATCTCGACCTCGACGCCGGAGTAGGACAGCGAGCGGGCGGTGTAGAGGCCGAGCGCCTTCAGATCGCGCGCCAGCACCTCCATCGCGGCCAGGCCGCCCTGGTCCATCGCAGTGATGAAGTCCGACCGGGTGGGGAACGGGAACGCCCCGCCGCCCCACAAGCCGAGCCGGTGGGCGTAGGCGAGCTTCTCGACCGTGACCGCGCCGGTGGCCGAGACGTAGAGCACCCGGGCGTCGGGCAGGCGGTACTGGAGGCTGAGCCCGGCGCGTCCCTGCTGCGAGGCCTCGACCACGCCGCGGTCGCCTGAGCCGGCGGCGGCGTTGGCGAGCGCGTGCGCCTCGTCGAGGGCGATCACGCCGTCGAAGTCCGGCCCGAGCCAGGCGAGGATCTGGTCGAGGCGCGAGCCCGAGCCGTTCCGGCCGGCCCCGCGCAGGGTCGCGAAGGTCGTGAACAGGATGCCCTCGGAGAGCGTCACCGGCTTGCCCGGCGCGTAGCGCGACAGCGGGACGATCTGGAGCGGCTCCTGGCCGAGATGGCGCCAATCCCGCTGGGCGTCCTCCAGCAACGCCTCGTTCTTCGAGATCCAGAGGGTGCGACGCCGGCCCTGCATCCAGTTGTCGAGGATGACACCGGCGACCTGGCGCCCCTTGCCCGCGCCGGTGCCGTCGCCGAGGAAGAAGCCCTGGCGGAAGCGCACCGCGCCCTCTGCGTCCTTGGCTGCGGCCGAGAGGAGCGTGCCGGTCTCGTCAACGGTCCAGTGACCGGGCAGGTGGCAGGCGTGGGCGGCGCCGGCGTAGATCACGGTCTCGAGCTGGCATTCCGAGAGCAGGCCGGCCGAGACGATCGCGGCGGGGAGGCGCGGGGCATAGCCCGGCCGTGGCAGGCGGACCGAGGCCATGGCGGTCGACTGAACCAGCGGGGTCGGATGGGCGTGAGCGCCCTCGATCCGTAGGGTCTCCAGGGCGTAGGCCTCGTACAGGGCCGCCTCGGACGCGCGCGTAGCGGGAAGCTCCTCGATCACCGTGTAGGCGATCTCCGAGGCGGTCACGCCCACGCCAGCCGCCGCGGCGACCTTGGCCGAGGGGAGGGCGCGCGGGGCCGGCTCCGGCTTGCGGGAAAGGCCCGGGATCGTGGCCCGGCGGGCCGGTGCGGCGGCCGGCTCCAGGCGGGCCGGGACATGCGCCAGAACGGCGGCCAGCAGCCCGGCCGGGTCATCCATCAGCCCGAGCGGAGCGACGTGCCCGGCCGCAGTGCCTGGGGGCAGGCGGTCGAAGACGCTGAGGCGCACGTCGACGGACGTGCCGTGCTTGGCGTAGGCGCGGCCCGACAGCCCGGCCGAGAACACCAGCCGCCCTCCGCGCTCGCCAAGCGCCGCGAAGGCCTTGGCCGCGCTCGGGCGATCAGGCCGGAAGCTCTCGCCGGTGATGGCGACCAGGCGCCCGCCGTGGGGGAGCCGCGAGAGGGCCGAGCGCAGGTGATCGCCGGTCGCGTCGCGATAGCGGCCCTCGACCTGTGCCGCGACCGAGAAGGGCGGGTTCATCAGCACCACGTTCGGCGCCACGTCCTCGGCCAGGCGGTCGTGGATCTGCGCCGCGTCGAGCTGCGTGACCGAACCGGCCGGGTAGAGCGCCGCGAGCAGGCCCGCCCTGGTCGCGGCCAGTTCGTTGAGGTGGAGGCGTGCGCCGGCAAGCTCGGCGTGGACCGCGAGCAGGCCCGTTCCGGCCGACGGCTCCAGCAGCACCTCGCCCGGCCGCAAGCCGCAGGCGAGGGCCGCGACGTAGCCGAGGGGAAGGGGAGTTGAGAACTGCTGGAGCGCCTCGCTCTCCTCGCTGCGCCGGGTGTGGGTCGGGAAGAGGCCGGCGATCCGGGCGAGCATCGCGAGCCGGCCGGCCGGGGTCGCGGCCTTGGCGCGGATCGCCGGCCAGAACCGGCGCAGGAACAGCACCTGGGCGACCTCGCCGGCCTCGTAGGCGTCCTTCCATAGCCACAGACCCGAGACGTCGCTGCCGCCGCAGGCGGCCTCCATCGCCGTCCGCAGGGCGGCGGTCTCGATCGCCCGGCCCTGCGCCAGCGCGTCAGCGAGCCGGGTGCCGGCCTCGACGATGGCAGCCGGGCTCGGAGTAAGGGCGGTGCTCGCCTGGAACTCCTTGGCGCTGATCGAGAAATTCATGGACACGGCTCCTGTCAGATCATGCCGGACCGCGTGACTTTCTCTCGTCCTCGCGTCGGCTTAATCCCCGACAGGGCTCCTCTTCCTCTCAGCTCGCGGGACTTTAATCCCGCAGTGCAGTATCGGGGACACACCGGGCGCCCTTCCACACAGTCACTTCCTTGCGGAATGGTTAAGACCATTGACCGATGGCAAAGTCATGCGCTTGCATGAAACAGTTAGACACAGCGGAGGGATTCGTCGGTTGAACCGGCCGCAATCGAATGGAGACGCCGAGATCGTGCGCTGCACGGCTCGGATCATGATGGGATACGTCGCCGGCAACCGCTTGCCGGCCGCTGATCTCGCCACGCTCATCACGACGGTGTCGAAGGCGCTCAGGTCTCCGAGCGACTTCGAGGTCGCCACGGCAGCGCCCGTGATCGCCCAGGCCGTACCCGAGGTGTCCTACGTCGCATCGGACTATCCCCGCCCGCAGGTCCCGGCGCGCCTCCTTTCGCTCAACGAGATCGCGGACTCGGTCCAGGAAACGTACCTCGTCTGCTTCGAGGACGGCGAGCACTACCGGATGCTGGCTCGGCATCTTCGGCTGTTCGGCCTGACGCCCGACGCCTACCGTGAGAAGTGGGGCCTGCCCGACGACTACCCGATGATGCCGGCGGCCGACCTCAAGCATCGCGCCGAGCTCGCCCGGCAGCGCAACCTCGGGAAGCACGATCGCAGCACGGCCAAACCGCGAAGGAAGTCCGTCATCACCGCGAAGACGCAGACGCGGGGCGCTGAGGACCCACCCAAACCGAAGCCCTACAGCGTGGGTCTTACCCGAGGCGGGTGGCGCCGGCAGGGCGACGTGGGACAGGGTGCGAGCCCGGGCTGATGCCTGGGGCTCGTGCGGATCTTGGGCGAGATCAGGCCGCCGCCTTCACCTTGCGCCACCACTCAACGCGCTCGCGCCGGTTGGCGTTGGCGAGGGTCTTGAGCAGATCGCCGTGGCAGGCCAGCGGTGCGCAAAAGCACAGCAGGTCGCGGTCGTGGAGTTCGTCGAGCGAGCGCAGCAGCAGGTGCTGGTCGGCCAGCCACCGCCCGTACTTCTCGATCACCTCGGCGCGGGTCCCGTCCTTGCCGATTACGAACGGGTTGCCCCATTTCGAGCCGCGGCCGATGTAGACGGCCCCATCGTGGGTTCCGGTCCGTTTGTTCAGAATTCGACACATCGTCCGGCCTCCCGATCGCTGATGCGTCGTGGCGACCGCGGTCGAGGGGGCGGGGTCATGCGAGCCTTCAGGCGAGCGGGAACGGCCTGCCCGTTGACCCCGACCCCGTCGCGGTCATGCAGGACGCTCGTAGCGAGCGGGGATCGGGACGGGTCCGAGCGCAAGGCCCGCACCCGTCCATGGCCGCTCACTCGGCGGCGATGGCATACCCCATGTCGCCGTCGACCGGGCCGTCCTCGCCGTCGAGGAAGGGCGGAAGCGGCTCGGACCCGGCCTCCTCCGCAGCGTCGCCGAGGAACGCCGGCAGTGCGACCTCCGCGATCGCCGTCGCCTCATCGGATTCAGCGGTCTTGGCCGGGGCCGTCGCCCCCTCGGCACTCAGGCCGGGCGTGCGCAGCAGATCGGGCAGCCAGCCGCTGTCGGCCATCAGCCGCTCGGCCTCGCGCGCCATATCGGCCTTCTTGAGGTGGTCGAGGAGCTGGGCCTTGTCCTCCCCCTTGGCCTCGCGCACCGCGGCCAGGATCTTGCCTTTCGTCACCCGCGAGAAGTAGTTCGCCGCCGTCGGCTGCCAGTCGCGGGTCATGTCGAGTCCGACGAGTTGGGCGAGCTGATCGGCGTGCGGCATCACCTCGGCAGGCCGCCGGTCGTATTGCGTGTGCATCGCGTTGACGCTGAGGCCCGCGCAGAGCGCGAACAGGTCCGTGCGCTGCTCGGGGCCTAAGTCGACCAGGAAGTCCCAGATCGCCCGGTGGTCGGCCGGCAGGCGCCGCGCCCACGCCTCACGTTTGACGTCGAGGGCACTCGCCGGCCGGTAGGCGTCGAGGCCCTGGACGCTATGGTCGGGTCGGGCCGAGGAGGTCGAGACCTCCAGGCACGACGCGGCCCGGTAGGCCGTGACGATCACCCGGATCACCATGGCGTGCAGGACCGCGATGAAGGCGGCCTGGGGATCGTCGGCCAGCGCCTCGCGCAGCGCGATGGTGCGGTAGGTGGTCAACTCGATCCGGTGCTGCTCGGAGAGCGGGCGCTCGACCTCTTCCGGCTCGGGCGCAGGGGCAGACGCGGGCGTGCCGCCCCCGATCGTGATGACCGTGCGCATCACCGCCGGGGCCGGGGCAGCGACACTGCCCGAGGGGGACGCGACCGGCTCGCTGATCGGCGCCGGCGCCGGCGCCGCTCCGGCCGCGACCGCGGCGGAGTCCGTTCCCGCCGAGGTCTCCGTCTCCGCCCGGGGCTCGTCCTCGGGCCGGACGTAGCCGCGGCGCACCTTCGGCGTGCCGTCGTAGTCGAGGGTGACGAAGGCGCCGGCGATCGCGATGTCGGCCGGGTCGTAGATCTCGGCACGCGCCTCGAACGCGGCGATGTCCTTCTCCAGCGTGGCCATCCGATGCGCGGCGTCGGCGGGCCACTCCTCGTCGCTGTAGCCGTACTCGTTGTCGAGCTGCTCGCGCTCGGCCACGGCCGCCTCCAAGGCCTCGTCCTCGGCCTCGCTAAGATCGGAGCGGGTCGGCAGGACGCGCAGGCCGTGGACGCGGCTGATCATCAGCGCCAGCGACACCTCGATCCACTTCCAGCCCTCGGTGGCCACGGTGGCACCGAACTCGGCGAGCTTCTCCTCGGCCAGCCGGTCGAGCAGCGCGGGATCCTGGAACCACTCGTCGCCGCGCTCCGTGAACAGGTCGCGCAGGACCACGCCGCCGGCGGCCTCGTAGGCGTCCTGGCCGACGAAGATGGCGCGTGGCTCGCCCATGCTCACCGTGCGCTCGGTCAGCGCCTGGCGGATGCCCCAGTTGCTCAACGCGCCCCGCTTCTTCAGCGCTTCCCAGACCTGCACCTGGCGCGCCTGATCCTCCGTGACCGAGAACGCCATCAGGCATTCCAGCGTGATCTCGCCAGCGCCGTAGGCCTCGAGCAGGACCGGGCTGATCCCGGCGAGCCGCAGGCGCTGACCGACGATCCGCTCAGAGACGAAGAACCGGGCCGCGATATCGGCGTGGGGCATGCCGGCGTCGGCGAGCGCCTTGAACGCGCGGAACTGGTCGAGCGGGTGCAGGGCCTCGCGGTGGGCGTTCTCGGCCAGCGAGTCCTCCTCGGCACTGATCGCGCTGTCGGCCGCGCGCACGATGCAGGGCACCTTGACGCCCTTGGCCATGCGGCGGGTCTTCACCAGATGCTCCAGCGCCCGGAAGCGGCGTCCGCCGGCGGGCACCTCGTAGCGGCCGGTCTCCTGACCCGCCTCGTCGAGGATCGGGCGGACGTTCAGGTTCTGCATCAGGCCGCGGTGGGCGATGTCGTTCGCCAGATCCTCGATGCTCTGCCCGTGGGCAATCCGACGCACGTTCGCCTGGCTCAAGACGAGCTTCTCGAACGGGATCGCGACCGCCTCGGTCAGCGTGATCTTCGCAACGGCCTTCGTGCTAGTCTTCGCGCTGGTCATGGTCCGTCATCCCTGGCTCGGGCGGCCGGGCTCTCTGTCCGACCTCGAAACCCTCACACAGGCGGAGCCCCCCTCTGACTCCAGAAGGGGGCCGACGGATCGAAGTACGCCGGATCAGGCGGTGACCTGCCGGGCGGCGCCAGCGGCTACGACCAGGGTCAGCGGCGGCACGGTGGAGGCCTCGGCTTTCTCAAGCCGGACCAGGACATCGGATAGGGTCTCGCCGGCCTCGTGGCAGTTCCGGAGGGCCGCCAGGGTGATCATCGGCTCGCCGCCGTCGTCGGCCGACTCCTCCACCGGGCTCACCATGCTCGGCTGCCAGAACTTCACGCCGGCATCGAACACGCCGGGACGGGCGATCCAAGCGCGGTGGTAGGACAGCCCGTGGTTCCGGCAGAATGCGTCGAGGCCCGGGGTCAGGCCGTAATCCTGCGCGTCCTCGAAGGTCAAACTCGTGCCGTTGGCCAGCGCGTCGCGCACGAGGGTGTCGGCCTCTGCGAAGTACACGCTCGCCGCTGCGACCAGTGCTGTGACGGCCCCAGGGCCCGGCATAGCGCCGCCGATGGTCACGATGGTCATCACGTACTCGCCCATGGTGCTCGCTCCTTCACCGCGGATCCGCCGGAAGCCGGCGACCCTGCACGGGCGAACGGCCCCCCTCTGGCGTGAGGAGGGCCGGCATGGGCGGCGTCAGGCGTCGGGTCGGGCGAGGACGGTCGGCAGCGGCAGGCCCGACCGGGACGGGATCGGCTCGCTCGATCCGGACCTGATCCGCAGCACCACCGCGCTGGCCGAGGCGAGATCGTGAAGCTCGATCAGCACCACGAGCGCCTTCGCCACGTCTCCGGCGAGGACGCCCAGAGCCTCGTCGACCGAGGCGGCGAACGGCGGCCGACCATCTCGAGGGATGCCGCCTCGAGCACCCGGTCCGGGTCTTGGACGGAGATGTCGAGGGCCAGGGTGTAGGAAAGGGGGTCGGTCATGTGCGCTCGATCGGCCAGAAGGGGCTGAGAGCCTCTCTCCCAGCTTGCTGATCCCTCGTCGGAGACGCCGGCTCCTCTGCCTCTCGTGAGCTGAAACGCTGGATTGAAGCGGAGCGAGCGCCTATGATCTCACCGGGGCGGTACGCGCCGCCCTGGGGCGTGGAAACCCCTCATTTGACGGTTTGGTGCCGGCCGTCACGGCGCCGATCCTCTGGCCATGCGGCCGGGGGCCTGTGACTATGTCCAGGCGCTCCGGTGCTAAAGGTCATGGGGACCGTTCAAATGCGGTTTTCCAACCCCCGGCTTGGGATGGTCGAGGCTCGTTAGCGGGGGCGTACCGCGGACACGGGCCCGTCCGGGGGGCGACCGATGGGGCGACCACGCGATCCCGACGAGGATGCGCGCCGAGATCTCGATGAACTCGGCCGTGCATACACCGAGACCCTGACCCAGCGCCGCGCGCACGTGCAGGACGGGCTATTCATCCAGCTCACGACCAATCTCGGCATCATTCTCACGTTGCTCGGCTGGCGGCCGGATCGAGCGCGCCCCGTGATGCCGTCCAGTCCTGCGACGGGCCTCTGACTCTCGCCGAGGCTCATCCTCGATGTGCCTGAGACGACGAGCCAAGCGGTGGGCCCGGGTGCAGGCCCGAGCCCGGATCATGCACCGCCACTACGGCGATCAGGCCTACTTCATCGCGCGCGAGCGGGCTCGCCTGCCGGACGGGCGGCGGGTCAGGTTCTGGACCCGCGTCGCGATCGAGCTGGCGCGCCTCGAGGCCCGGGCGATCGGCCTCGGCACCGGCGACCGCTGGCGATAGGCGTCCTGTCCGGGAGCCTCGACACGGATTTCGGGAAACGGAAGGCGACGATGACCGACGACATCGGGGCGCTGCTGCAGCACCTCTGGATCCTGAACGACAAGGACGACGTCCGGCAGGCGCGAGAGGAGGCCTGCGATCCGGCATACGGGATCGCCGCCCTCGATCCGGCGACCACGCTGGCGATGAGCCCGATGCTGCGGGCCCGCTACGCCTTCGCGGATGCCTGGCACGGCGCGGCGCACGGCCAGACCTGGCTGGCGTTGGGTGCTGTCGCGACCGCCTCCGCCCAGCTCCGCGAGCGCGCCTGGCACCACGCGCAGATGGAGACCCTGGCTGAGACCTTCCCGCGGGGCATCGACCCGGCCCGGATGGCGCTGTTCGGGATCGACGAAGACAGGGGCGGGGCGACCTACCTGATCTGGCGCCCCGATGGTACGGAGCCGATGGTGACCGCCTTCTACGGTGGCGGGTTCGACATCTTCGCGAGCCTGGGCCGCTACCTCGAATTCCTGATCGGGGAGCGCGTCCACGACGACAGTGCGGAGCTCCTCGCCGCGGCGGGGGTTCGGGTGCAGCCCGTCGCGCAGAGCCTGGTTCTGGACGACACCCCTTAGGGATCGGGCCGGCCGGCCATCGCGTCGAGCCGCCGGACTACCATCGGCCGGGTGTCCTCTCCTTGAGCGAGGCGCTGGATCAAGGCCAGCTCGGCGTCCGAGCAGGGGCCCCGCACCCCGATGTCGACCCAATGCCCGCTGCGACCGACATGGCTGTCGCGCAGGCGGTGGTTGGAGGAGGTGTAGAACGACTCGTTCGGCTCGATCAGCCGCACGCGCGACGTCAGGAACAGGATCCCCGAGCCAAGATTGCCGCAGAACAGACGCTCGTCGGCGGCGACGGTCTTCGGCCCGCCACACACCGTGCGCTGGCCGATCTGCCGGAAGGCCTCCCCGAACGTGCCCGGGTTCGGGGTCGTCCGGGGGGTGAGCGTGTGCCGGCCGCCCCACGGAGGCCGCGCCGGGTCGATCCGTCCGGTCGCGATCTCGTGCAGCAGGGTGCCGAGGTAGCTCGGGTCGGCCGGATACGGGCAGATCCGCCACAGCGCCCGGATCGCCCTGCGACTGCCGGCCGGGTACTCGAACAGGCGCGCGCGGACCCGGCGCCAGCCCTCGGCCCGCCGCCGCCGGCCGTCCTGCTGCTGCCGCTCCCACTGCCCGGTGCGCCGAACCATCTCCTCCTCGACGTGGAGCTGGCGCTCCGCGATCGCCGCGGCGAACAGGGGGAGCGCTGCCTGCTCGCGGGCCTGCTTGCGCCGGTACGCCGCGCGCTTGCGCGCCGTGTCCTCGAACGGCGTCGGCCGCGGCCAGCGCTTGAAGCGCATCACGCCGCCACCTGCAGGGCCGCCGACGCCTCCGCCTGGTCCACCGCAGCGTCCGCCTCGGTGCCGGCCCCGCCGTCCGGTGCCAACTCGGGCGGCAGGTGGCCGAGCAGCCAGTCGGCCGAGCGGCTGGCCAGGCCCGCCGCCTGCACGATGGCTCGGGGGTCCGAGCGCAGCACCTCGAGCCACGATGCGATGTAGTCGGCGTGGCGCACGGTCGGCACGATGCCGAGGCTGGCGCACACGTAGGCCGCCGAGATCTCGGCCACGAGTTCCTCGCGCGCGTAGCCCTCGCTGCCGTAGCGCCCGGTGAGATCCCGGGCGAGCCGGGGGGCCGCGGCCGTCGCGTGCGACATCTCATGGGCCGCGGTCCTGTGGAAATTGATCGGCTCGAAGAACGACTGCGGCGGCGGAAGCACGATCGCGTCGTCGGCCGGGCGGTAGAACGCCCGCTGCCCGCCGAGATGGATCGTGAGGCCGGTGCCCTCCATCAGCGCGCGGAAGCGTGGCTCGATCAGGTCCTCGCGCGGCGGCGGCGGCACGTACAGATCCTCTGGCAGCCCGTCGCACTGCGCGGCGTTGAACACGGCGTATTGCTTCAGGAACGGGATCGACCGCGCCTCTTCGCCCGCCTGCGAGGCCCGCGCGCGCTCCTGCTCGGGGGTGAAGCGGTTGGTATAGACGACCGGGGTGCCCTTCTCGCCCCGGCGCACGCTGCCGCCAAGGCCGAGAGCTTGGCGGAAGGTGAGCCAGCGCTGGGTCGGATAGCCCGCCTCGATGCCACCTGCCCAGAGCAACAGCACATTCACGCCGCTGTAGGCCCGGCTCGTCGCCGCGTTGCGCGGCATCCCGACCGCGGCGGCGCCCGGCAGGTCGCCCCAGGGCTGCACCCACGGCACCCGGCCCTGCTCGAGCTGGGCGATGATCGTATCGGTGATGCGCTGGTACAGGTCGGGGCGCTGCTCTGGAGCGGCCTCGGTGCGGCGGGCGGCGGGTTTCCGGGAGGAGGAGGGGCGGCGGGCCATCGTAGAGCCTTCGCGACAGGCGCCGGAGCCTCTCTCCGGCCTGATCTCCCGTCATCGTCCTCCAGGCCTCCTCTCACTCCCGCGCGACCGTCCGGCCGGCCCGCGACTCGGGACGAACGCGCTCAAGCGCGGCTGGCAACAGCAGCCTCACGGTTACGCACTCATAGGTTGCTAGATTACGGAAAAACCGTCGCCTAGGATTGCAACAGGACCGGGGGATACCCCGCGGCAGGCTCGGACCGGAGGCGGCGGTTGCATGGCTCAAGTGGCGAAGGGGAGACCCTGGAGCAGCACGTCCGCAAGGTCCACCGCGTCTACCTCGCGGCGCTGATGCGGCTCGAGGCGCTGGAAGGCGAGGAGGGGAGCACCGACCACGAGGCTGCGAGGCTCGATCACGAGCTGCAATCCCGGCTGCTGCGGGCGCTGCTGAGCCAGCTCGGCTACGTGCCGATGGGCCTGACCAGGCGCGGCGAGATCCAACGGGAGATCGTCGCCGCGGATGCGGCGGCGATGACAGGCCAGATGGAGCTCTGGCTGGGGCGGTCGGCCCGCGCGACGACGCGGGCCGGGACGTCCATCAGGTCAGCTTGATGAGGACGGCGAGCGCCGCAAAGCCTGCTGCAACGATACCGCCGAGGCGCACGGTCATCTGGAGAGTCTGAAGCTCCTGGGAGAGACGAAGGTCTTCCTTGGTGACGATCTCGTGCATGATGAACTCCCGGGCCGCTGCGGCGTGTGCCTTGGCGTGTTCGGGCGCAATGCCAGCCTCACGCAGGGTCTTAGAATATTCGAGTGTGTCGAATGCGTAAGCCATCGCGTGGGCTCCCTCTGTCGCAGATCCGGCCCCGCCCGGCGGGCGGGGCCGTGAGGCTCGGGTTCAGTCCTGGCGGCGGGCGTTGGAGCGGGTCCAGATCAGCGAGTGGGTCTTGCCGTCGTCCTCGGCGAAGAGCCGGGCGTAGAGGGCAGCCGGCAGGCTCGGGTCGTCGATCTTAACCGAGAGGTAGTCCCGCCCCTCGCTGGACCGCTTGGCCCACCCGGCGCCGATCTCCGCCTTGCCGAGGTAGATCCGGTGGGTCGGCGCGGCCTCGGCCGTACGCTCCTCCACCGCCACGATCGCGACCTTCTTGGCCTGGATCGTCAGGGTGGTGATCTCGCCGGTGAAGCCGGTCTGGGTCTGGGTGAAGATGCCGATGGTCGCCATGGTCGTGATCGCTTCGTCCGGTTGCTCTTGGCCGCGCCCCTGCGGCCTCGATGGCGTTGGTCGAGCCGGAGGCGACCGGCGCCGCACCCACGCAGCGGGCCGCAGCGCCAGCGGAGGACGGCGAGGGCAGGGTTTCTTGGTGCGCGAGGAGCCGCCGCAGGCGGCGGGGAAGAAAACCGGCATCCGCCGTTGCGGTGGTCCCGGGCGACCCGGATAGAACCGCCCATCACTGAGGCCACTGGGTGCGGCCCTGCCCACCGGCTCGTGGGAACGCCTTCTGGCCGGATCAGGAGAACCTGCCTGACCTCGAACGGATCCGCGTCCCGCATCCCCGCTCCCGGCCCGAGGATCGCAACCGGGGGACGATACTTGCGGCTCGCCGCTCCCCGCCGCATCCGCGTGGGGCTGACGACGGGCCGATCCCGCCAGCCCCGAGAGGGGACGGTGCTCCTCGCCCAAGCTCGCGACGGCCTGGAATGCTGCCACGCGCAAGAAGAGGCGAACGCTCCTGGTCCGCCACCCTATGAGCGCGAATACGATGTTCAACCCGCCACGATGTCCGTCAACGGAAATCGATTGCCTTTGAACAGCAGCGGCATGCGGTAGGCCTGGGCGCATGCGTAGGCGAAGCAATCTGCGTGCGTGAGCCCGTGGCCCCGGCCGTAGCGCTCGAATGCCTCCAGCGCGCCGTCGGCCGTCCTGGGCGATCCAGCGACGACCTGGATGACCGCCAGCGCGAGGTAGTCCCGCACGGCCTCCCGGGCTTCGGGTAGGGGGAGGTCGAGGATGCGGGAGAGGGCGATCGTGGTCTCGAAGACCGCGTAGGGTGAGGTGAGGCGCTGGCGCGCGTGCTGGAGGCGCGCGACGAGGGCCGCGGCGTCGGGCTCGCCGGCGAGGATCGCGATCAGGGCGGAGGTGTCGACGAACATCACGGGTTTCCGTAGAGTTCGTCGCGCACCGCCTGGCCGACGGGCATCGCGTTGGGGCCGGCCCGCTCGCGCAGGCTGCAGGCGAAGGCAAGGGACCGGGCGACTAAGTCGAGCCGGTCCTTCTCGCGGTCGATCTCACCGCGAAGCGCCTGGCGCACCGCCTCGGTCTTCGTGGTGCGCTTGAGGACGCCAGCTCCTGCGCAAGCGCGTCCACATCCGGATCCTTGACGTAAAGAGCCATGGATATCCCAATCGAATATACCTGATATCCAGCGCAGGATATCCCGAGGATGGTGCAGGGCAACCCCCTCGTCGCGCGAGGGGGAGTTGAGGTGTTGAACTACACTGCCCCTAAGGGAGGGTCGCTCCTCGCATGGGACGGCAGCGGCCCTGATGCCGTCGGCATCACCCTGGTGGATCAGGCATCCATATGAGGAACTAATGGCCATCTACCATCTGAAGACCGAAAGGATCACCCAAAGAAACGGGCAAAATTCTATAGCAATAGCCGCGTACTATGCGGACGAACCGTTGACAGACGATCGCACCGGCTTGCGCCATGTCATGCCGCCAAGAACCGGCTTGCTTCATCACGAAATCCTGTTTCCGAATGATGCTTGCATGGCGACGCCCTGGGATCGGCAAAGACTCTGGAACGCCGTCGAGGCACGGGAAAAGCGTAAAGACTCCCTCGTGGCGCTGCTCTGGTTCGTCGCGCTGCCCAAGGAGTTGTCGATCACGGATGCTATTGCATTGGCGCGATCATTCGCCGACGCCCTCATCAACCGCTGGGGCTGCGTCATCGACCTGACGGCGCGAGATGCCAGTCCTCAAAACCGCGTTGGGTATTTGCTCACAACGACGCGTCGCTTTGACGGCGCTTGCCTCGGGGAGCAGATCGATTTTGTTGCCAATGCCCAAACTCGATACAATCGTTGTATCGAGACGTCGCAACGATCCGATTTGCTGGCCATTCGGGCCCTTTGGGCCGAGATGGTCAACGCGGCGCTCGCCGCGGCCGGCTCCAGTGCGCGGGTCGATCACCGCAGCCTGAAGGCACAGGGCTTCGATCTCATCCCTCAGATCCACCTGGGTTCGACCGTAGCGCGGCGGACCTGACGCGGCGAGGACACGGATAACACGACGGGCTCGGTGGATCGCGACATCTACAATGCAAAGCAGATCATGAACCAGCCGGATATCATCCGGCGCCTGCTCGAAAGCCGCGGCGAGCCCTTCGACGCGCAGAGTGCCAGACGTGCGATCGATTACTTCGTCGATGATGCGATCCTGCGAGAAGAGCTGCACCAGATCGTCATCCCGTGATGAGCGCATCCCTGAACCCCACGACGCGGCAGGCAGCACCAATGGCGCGAAACGGCCCGCGGATCGACATCGACGATCACGACGGCCTGGTCGGGGCCGTCTTCGACGGTGCGCCCCATCCTAAACGGGGTCGCACCAGCGGGACGATCACTCCTCCCCGTGAGGGTCGAACTCGGAGATGACGTCGGCGGGATCGCCCTCGAACTCGTCCGAGGTGACGACGCCGTAGCCGGCCTCGGAGCGGAACACCGTGACCGGAACCATCAGGGACGCCGCGAGGCTGTGGGCGTAGCGGTTCGCGAGGGTGAGATCGGTCGCCATCGGGGTCTTCGCTCCTGCTGGAAGCGGGGGCGATCCCCGCTCGACAGCGGCCCCAGGAGGCCGAGAGCGGCTGCGATCACCGCGGGAGGCGCAGCCGAGCGCGGCCGCCCGCTTGCGGAGCGGACCCCTTGCGGGTTGATCGTACAAAGTCGCGACGGCCTATCGGGGTGGCTGACGAGAGAGCGGGGTCGTCCACCGCCGGCCGGTGCCTGACATCGATTTGCTATCAATATCATAGCGATGTCATGCCCCTCGGCCGGTCTGCCCGGCACGGTCGCGGGGGGATCAGCGCTCGCGCGGGACCATCCGGAGCTGCCGCGCGCGGATCGACTCGCCCATCGTCCGCAGCACGACACGCATGAAGGCAGGGCTGAACCGGCCGTAGGCGTAGCGAAGCGGATGCGTCTCCAGCGGGACCAAGTGGTACGAACCCGGCATCACGTCGCTGTTGGCCTCGTCGAGCATGATCCAGCAGGGGCGGTCGCCCGGCAGCTTGAGGCGCCGGCGCTCGGTGTCCGGGACCGCGACAGCGGACCGGCCGGGCAAGGGCTCTTGGGTCGTGATCGGGAACACCACCACGGCGCCTTGGCCGACGTCCACCGGCACGACGAGGCAGACCGGCCGGTCCTTGCGCCCTTCGATCTCGCCGCGGTCGTGCTCGCGCGGCCAAAGGAAGCTGTAGCGGACGACGAGGCCGGTTTCCGGAGGTTCAGTCGTCACCGCCGTGCTCCCGTTCGTAGGCGTCGGCGGCCCGCAGGAGGCCGTCACGAAGGTCGTCCGGCATGGTGTCGAGGGTGAAGGCGCGGCGCGGATCGCTCGGGCCGCGCAGGGCCTCGTAGTGCTCCAGGCTCATCAGGACGAACCGCGGCTTGCTGCGCCGGGTGATGACCACGGGCGCGCGTTGGGCCGCGTCGGTGACCTCGCCAACCTGTTTGTTGAGATCGGCGGTCGAGAAGGTGCGCATGGAAGGCCTCCAGATCCATGAGATCCATATAACATGGACCTTGCAGAGTTTGACGGGTCGGGCTCACAAGTCGAGATCCTCCTGGAGGAAGCGGGCCGGGATCGCCTCCTTGGCCCCCTCCCAGACGATGCGGCCGCCCTGCCAGATCGTGACGTAGCCGCCGCCCTTCTACATCGGCGCAGGAGGCGTGGCCTCGAAGTTCCGGCAGCCGAATTCACCGACCGTGGCCGAGAAGGAGAGCCTGGGGTTGTTGCCGACCAGGACGCGATCGCAGGCGCCCGTCGGCCGCCGGACCCGGCGGCGTGACAGGCCGATGCGGAAGGCCTCGTAGGCGCTCTGCTCGCCCGCCGACGGCGCCTTCCAGTGCCGGCAGTGCTTGCACTGGCCGGAACGGGTCTCGGCCGGCCCCTCGAGGGCCGGTCCGCCGTTGTGCCCGAGGCGACCGGTCACGGCCGGCCCCCATGCGCGCGGTCCGCCGCCAGCCAGGTCCGTAGGTCCTGGCGCATCCGGCCGATCGGCCCGTTGATGACGCTGACGCGGGCGTCGCGGCGCACACAGCCCATCTCGACGAAGCCGCGCACCAGGGCGTGCATCACCTCGACGTAGAGCCGGCCGCCGACCAGCGCGATCTCCTCGACCGGGTCGGCGCCGTGGCGGGTGAGCCCGGCGATCTCGGCGCCGGGGTGGATCCCGTAGGTGTCGGGCCGGCGCGGCGAGGGCGGCCGGGGCCAGCGCGTGGTCACGCCGCCGGCGATCATCCGCTCGGCGAGGTCCTCCGTCAGCCTGGCGTCGTAGTCGGCGATCGGGGCCGCCGCATCACGAAAGCCGTAATGGGCCGAGAGGAAGGCGACCTTGGCCGTCCGGCCTTCGGGATCGGCGGCGCGCAGTGTGCGCCAGAGCGGGCCGTCGTAGCGCGCGAGCGCCGGGATGGGGTCGGGATCGGAGCGCTTGGTCGCCTGAGCAGGCGAGGACGAGGAGGCGGGCCATGGCCGGGCTTTCGCGACGGGCGCCGGAGCCTCTCTCCGATCATCCCTCCCGTCGCGAAGCGTCGGTCCTTCTCGAACTCTCGAACCAAGTCCCACACATTCGCTGCGGGGAATGGCCGAAGAGGGGATTCGCCCTTAACCCGGCCGTGGTAGCGTGGCCACATCGTGCCGATCCGCCCCGAACACCGCCACTTCTACCCGATCGACTGGCCGCAGCTCTCGGCGGTGATCCGCTTCGGCCGCGCCGGCGGGCGCTGCGAGGCCTGTAGGCGGCCGCACGGGCAGGTGATCGTCTGCCTGGATAAGGGAACCTGGTACGACGCCGAGGCCGGGCACTGGCGCTCCGGCCGGGGGCGGCGCCTGCGCCGTGAACCCAGGCTCGGGGCATTGGCGCGAGCGCGGCTGACGGTGCCGGTCCTGGCGGCGTGCCACCGGGCCCACGACACCAGCCTCAACGGCGACCGGGATCTCGCGGCCTGGTGCCAGCGCTGCCACCTGATCCATGACCGGCCAGAGCACCTGCGGCGCCGGCGCCTGACCTACCTGCGGCGGCGGGCGATGGGCGACCTGTTTCTCGGACCTTACCCGGTCATCTGACCGGGTGTACGGCCGGAGCGAGGCACAAGGCCGGCAATGGATCTCCCGGGCGAGCGAGCCCCTCCTGTCCGCGCGCGCGGATCCACCGATCGAGTATCGCTGTGCAGGGGGCCGCGCTGCCGTCGCTACAGAGCGATACAATCAACCGGTCGCCGGAGCGCGGGCGCGGCTCTATCCGGGAGGTCGAGCCCGGGAGAGCGCCTGTGGAGCACATCGACCACGTGCTGATAGTCGACGGCGACCACGAGATCCGAGAGCTGGTGTCCGGCTGTCTCAGAAAGAACGGCCGGCGGGTCGGCGCGGCCGGCGGCGGGCGTCAGATGCGCGCGCCGGCGTGCGAGGGATGAGGGCGCGCCTCCCGGGCAGCCTGCGCAGCCGGCTCTTCCTGATCCTGCTCGCTGGACTCCTGTGCGGCCAGGGGCTCGCATCCGCGGTCATGCTCCTCGAGCGGGACCGCTCGGCCCGGGTCGTGATGCTGACGACGCTCCAGCGCGATGTCGCCGTCGCGGTCGCCCTGCTGGACCGGCTGCCGGCCGGCGAGCGGGCGGGATGGCTGCCGCTCCTCGACAGGCCGACCTACCGGTTCGCAGGTCCGGGCTTGGCTGTCGCGTCATCCGCGCTGGGTGGTCCACTTCACCCCGACCTCCGCCTCTTGGCTCAACGCCGTCGAAGGTTTCTTCTCGGCGCTGTCGCGTCGGCGACTGCGACGCGGCACGTTCACCGGGATCGTCGACCTACAGGCGGCGATCAAGCGCTACATCGCCGAACACAACGAGTGGCCCAAGCCCTTCATCTGGACCAACCCGGCCGCCGCCATCCTCAACAGCCAGGCTGCACCTTCCGTCTGAGTCAGTGCACTAGTGCGCTGACGCTTTCAGAAGGTACACCGCGCACTGCGAATTTCTCTGTGACTGCAGGTAGTTGGCGAGTGAGCACGTGGCTCGTTCGTCGGTGCCAGTGCACTAGCGAGGCGGCCTACCTGAACCCTCCTGTCGTGCCAAAATCCTTTGCATGTAAACTAGGTATCTTCCGCACGTGAAAACTGTGCCAGCATCCTTATCGGAGAAGGAAGCGCATATGGAATGGCACAATCTCGAACGGCTGAAGGCTCATATTCTGCCACGATCTATCGCGCAAGAGTTCAACGCTGCGCGATCAGAGGTGGGATCTGATGTATGTCGAGATCAGCGATGAGCCTGACCATTGCCAATGCGGGCAGCAAATTTTTGAGCACTGCTACATCCGTAACCGTCTCACGCGAAGCGAGACCTATGCTGGAAACGTCTGCATCAACCGGTTTCTGACTGACCTAGGATCCCGCTTTAATTTCGATCCACAAGCGACGTTGGGTGCAGCGGCCAAATGGCGGCGAGCGTGCATTTTCCCACCAGAAAGCGCGTGGCCGAACGGCTGGGACGTGCTATGGACGCCACACCATGTCGCCCGCCCGACCACTCTGGCACTTGCTACTCACGGTCTTCCAGATCGTGGCGCTTGTTGCTTTCTTGATAGTGGGAGCCGAGCACTCAAACGCTGGTACGGCGCATACCGAGAACGCCACGATCGCCGCCGTTGCGCCTATGGAGGCTCAAGAAGCGGAACAGATCGGCACCGGAACGGACCGCGCCGTCCTCCTCGGTGATGAGAGCATGATCGACCCTTGCGGCCTGTGCTGCTGCCATGCGCCGTTTGTGCGCTGGGCCTCGTACGCCGTGACGGTCACCTGGAAGCCCGAGCGGAGGCTGGCCGGTCTCCGTGCGATCGCGTTCGACAGCCTGCACCCCGAGACGCTTTCCGAGCCCCCTCGACCCTTCGCCTGAGGTCCGCGCGCCGCTGCGCGTCCTGAGCGGCTGCCCGTGAGGGCTGCCGCCAGCCTCCCTTTCGCGAAGGCTCGGTTTTTCCCATGCGCGTTCTCTCCGCCCCCGCCCTGCGGGCGGCTCTCCTGGCGCTCGGCTTCTGGTCCGCGGCGCCGACGATGTCCGTCGCCCACGAAGGCCACGACCACGGCAACGAGGCGCAGGCCCCGCCGACGGCGACCGCGCCGCGCGGCTCGTCAAGCACGGACACACTCGAACTGGTCGCCATCGCCCGCAACGGCCGCCTGGTCGTGTTCCTCGACCGCGCCGGCTCGAACGAACCGGTGACGGACGCCACCGTGGAGGCCCAGACCCCGGACGGGACCGTTAATGCCGCGCCGATGCCGGACGGCAGCTACGGCCTCGAAGCCCATTGGAGCCTGCATCCCGGCGAGCACGAGGTGCTGTTCACCGTCACCGCGTCCGGTGCGACCGACATGTTCCCAGTCACGCTCATCGTTCCGGAGCCGGCGCAGGTCGCGCCGGCAGCCGGGGGCTCCCCCTGGGCGACCGGGCTCGCCGCTGCCCACGACTTCCAGCGCCACCTCAAGGAGGCCGACCCGCTGCCGCTGGCCATCGGCGGCGTCGGCTTCCTCCTGGGCAGCGCGGTCACGCTCCTGATGCGCGGGCGCCGCTACCTGCCGGCGACCGCCCTCGTCGTGCTCGTCGTCGCCCTCGCCTTCGCACCCCGCGCCTTTGCGGCCAACGGCCACGGTGGGACGGGCGGGAGCGCTCCCGCGCCCCAGGCCTTTCCGATGGCCGCGCCGTCCCCCGGCGGGCAGGACCTCGCGCGCCGCCAGCCGGACGGCTCGATCTTCGTGCCGAAGCCCACCCAGCGGGTGCTCGTAGTCCGGACCGTGGTGACGGCCTCCGACACCCTGCGCCGAACCGTCGAGCTGCCGGGGCGCATCGTCCCCGACCCGAGCGCCAGCGGGGTCGTTCAATCCTCGGTCGGCGGCCGGCTCTCGCCGCCGGAATCAGGCATCTTCCCGCGCCTCGGCACGCAGGTGCGCAAGGGAGAAGTGCTCGCCTACGTCACCCCCCCGGTTCAGGCGGTGGACGTCTCCGACATGCGCCAGCGCCAGGGCGAGCTCGACCAGCAGATCACGATCCTTGAGCGGCGGGTCGAGCGCTACCGCAAGCTCGCCCCGGGCGGCTCCGTCTCGCAGGTGCAGCTCGAGGACGCCCAGGCCGAGCTCAAGGGCCTGCTCGACCGCCGCGCCGCCCTCGACAACATCCGTCAGCAACCTGAGGCCTTGAAGGCTCCCGTCGACGGTGTCATCGCGGAAGCGAACGCCGTCGCCGGCCAGATGGCCAGCCCCGGGGTGCAGGTCTTCCAGATCGTCGACCCGAGCCGCCTCTGGGTCGAGGCCCTGAGCTTCGACGCGCTGGCCAGGGGGCAGGACGCCACGGCCAGCACGGCCGAGGGCCGCATGCTGCGACTCGCCTACATGGGCGCGGGCCTCGCCGACCGCAGCCAGGCGGTGCCGATGCACTTCGCCGTGGAGGGCGCCCCGCCGGAACTCCGCACCGGGCAGTTCGTCACCGTGCTGGCCGCCACCGACACCCGGCAGAAGGGATTGTCGCTGCCCCGCATGAGCGTGGTTCGCGGCAGCAACGGCCAGAGCATCGTCTACGAGCATACGGCGCCCGAGCGCTTCGAGCCGCGCGAGGTGCGCGTCGAGCCGCTCGACGCAGGGCATGTCCTGGTCGTGTCGGGGGTCGTTCCGGGCAAGCGGATCGTGACCCAGGGCGCCGAACTCCTCAATCAGGTCCGCTGAGGAGCGCCGCCGATGTTCGCCCTTCTCGTCACGCAGTCCCTGCGCAACCGCTTGCTCGTGCTGGCGCTCGCCGCCGTGCTCGTCATCTACGGCGCCTTCACGGTGACCAAGCTCCCGGTCGACGTCTTTCCCGACCTCAACCGGCCGACCGTCACCATCATGACCGAGGCCGAGGGCCTCGCGCCCCAGGAGGTCGAGCAGCTCGTCACCTTCCCGGTCGAGACGCAGATGAACGGCCTGCCGGGCGTCTCTCGCGTCCGCTCGGTTTCGGGCGTCGGCCTCTCGGTGATCTACGTCGAGTTCGACTGGGGCACCGACATCTACCGCAATCGCCAGCAGGTCTCCGAGCGGCTGGCGATGGTGCGGCCGCAACTGCCCCCCACTGTGAACCCGATGATGGGCCCGGTCTCGTCGATCATGGGCCAGATCGTCATGGTCGCGCTGAATGGCGGCTCGGTCTCGCCGATGCAGCTGCGGGAACTGGCCGACTTCACTATCCGGCCGCGTCTCCTCGCGATCCCGGGGGTGGCGCAGGTCATCCCGATGGGTGGTGAGGTGCGCCAGTTCCGCGTGGCGCCCCAGCCCACGGCGCTCCGGGCGCTCGGCATCACCCACGTCCAGCTGGAGACCGCGCTCGCGCAGTTCGGCACCAACACCGGCGGTGGCTTCACCGACCAGTATGCCCGCGAGTACCTGATCCGGAACATCGGCCGGACCATGAACCTCGACGACCTGCGGAACATGGTCGTCGCCACCGTGAGCAACCGGCCGATCTACCTCCGCCAGGTGGCCGAGGTCTCCTTCGCGGCCCGGGTCAAGCGCGGCGACAGCGGCTACATGGGTGCGCCCGCGATCGTAGTCTCGGTCGAGAAGCAGCCGGGCGTCGACACGGTCCGCCTCACCCGCGAGGTCGAGGCGGCGCTGAAGGACATCACCGCCAGCCTGAACGCCTGCGGCTCGAACAAAGACAAGGGCGGCTCGGGCCCGTCCATGGTCGAGCCGGCGGGCGACGCCTGCGCCTTCAGGGGCGTTCGCGCCGACCAGCTCATCTTCCGGCAGGCGAACTTCATCGAGACCTCGATCCGCAACGTCGAGACGGTGCTGATGGAGGCAGTCGTTGTTGTCGCCGTCGTCCTGTTCGCCTTCCTGCTGAACGTGCGCACCACCGCGATCTCGCTCACAGCGATCCCGGTTTCGATCCTGGCGACCGCCATCATCTTCCACCTCGCCGGCCTGTCCATCAACACGATGACGCTGGGGGGCCTCGCCATCGCCATCGGCGAGCTCGTCGACGACGCGGTGGTCGACGTCGAGAACATCTTCCGGCGCCTCGGCGAGAACCGGCGGGCCGGCAACCCAAGAAGCGTGTTCGAGGTCGTGGTCGCGGCCTCGAACGAGGTGCGTTCCGGCATCGTCTACGCCACGATGGTGATCGTGCTGGTCTTCGTGCCACTCTTCGCGCTGTCGGGCATCGAGGGGCGGCTGTTCGCGCCGCTCGGCCAGGCCTACATCGTCTCGATCCTGGCGAGCCTTCTCGTCTCGATCACCTTGACGCCGGTCCTCGCCTACTACCTGCTGCCGAGCCTGAAACGGCTGGAGGAGCACGACAGCCGCTTCCTCGGGCTTCTCAAGCGCGGCAATGCCGCCCTGCTGCGGGGCCTACTCGGGCATGCCCGGCCCGTCATGGCGGTCGCCGGGCTGGCGGTGGCGGCGGCCGGTCTCGCGGCGGCCTTCCTGCCGCGGACCTTCCTGCCCCCCTTCAACGAGGGCTCGTTCACGGTCAACATGACCTTCAACCCGGGCATCTCGCTCGCCGAGAGCAACCGCATCGGCCTCGTGGCCGAACGGCTGCTCCTGGGGATGCCCGACGTGAAGTCCATCGGGCGCCGCACCGGCCGGGCCGAGCTCGACGAGCACGCCGAGGGCGTGCACTCCTCCGACCTGGAGGTCGACCTCAAGCCCGGGGCGCGGCCCAAGCCCGAGCTCGTCGCCGACATCCGCGGGCGCCTCGCGGTGCTGCCGGTCAACGTCAACGTCGGCCAGCCGATCTCGCACCGGCTCGACCACATGCTCTCGGGCGTGCGCGCCGAGATCGCGCTCAAGATCTTCGGCGAGGATCTCGACACCCTGCGGGCCCTGGCCGAGGACCTGCGCGCGCGCATGACCGACATCCCCGGCATCGCCGACCTGCAGGTCGAGAAGCAGGTGCTGATCCCGCAGTTGGAGATCCGCGTCGACTACAACCGCGCGGCCCTCTACGGGGTGCAGCCGGCCGCCTTGGTCGAGCAGCTCAGCCGCCTCTCGAACGGGCAGGTCGTCTCGCGCGTGGTCGACGGCTATCGCCGCTTCGACGTGGTCATGCGCCTCTCGGACACGATGCGCACCACGCAACGCCTCGGCGACCTCCTGATCGAGACGCCGTCGGGCTGGGTGCCGGCGCGCCAGATCGCCGACATCCGCGAGACCGACGGCCCGAACCAGATCCTGCGCGAGAACGCTCGCCGCCGCATCGTGGTGCAGGCCAACACCCAGGCCGGCTCCGACATGGGCAAAATCGTCCAGGCCATTCAGGAGAAGGTCGCCGCGGCGAGCCTGCCGAACGGCTACACGACGAGCCTGGAGGGCTCGTTCCAGGCGCAGGCGGAGGCCAGCCGGACCATCGGCCTGCTCTCGCTCCTCTCCCTCGCCCTGGTCTTCGCCCTGCTCTACAGCCGCTACCGCTCGGTGGTGTTCACGCTGATCATCCTCGGCAGCATCCCGCTCGCCCTGATCGGCTCGGTCGCGGCGCTCTGGATCGCCGGGCAGCCGCTCTCGGTGGCCTCAATGATCGGCTTCATCACGCTCACCGGCATCGCCACCCGCAACGGCATCCTCAAGATCAGCCACTACCTGAACCTCGCCATCCACGAGGGCCTGCCGTTCGGGCGTGAGCTCGTCGTCCGGGGCAGTCTGGAGCGGCTGGCCCCCGTGCTGATGACGGCGCTGTCGGCCGGCGTCGCCCTGGTGCCGCTGCTGGTCGGCGCCGACGCACCCGGCAAGGAGATCCTGCATCCCGTGGCGGTGACGATCTTCGGCGGGCTAATCAGCGCCACGCTCCTCGACACGGTGCTCACGCCGGTCCTGTTCCTGACCTTCGGACGCAAGCCTCTGGAGCGGTTGCGGGACGACGCCCGACACCGTCCCGAGGCCTCACCCGAAACCCCGCGGAGCGCGACCGTCGAGGCGTTCTGAGTCTCACCCGTTCACCCGATAAAGGACATCGCCATGCGCTACACTCTCCGTCCGGCCATCCTCGCCTTCATCCTGGCGTCGCCCTGCTTCGCCGCCGGGGCGAACGGCGGTCAGACGACGGTTGCCGACGGCCATCCCATCGAGTTCGTCGAGACTGGGACCAGCGTCACGTTCTTCGTGATCGGCGAGGACGGCAAGCCGGTCGACACGGCCGGCTTGTCGGCCAAGGCCTTCGTCCAGGCCAACGGCAAGACAGAGACGCTGAGCCTGAAGCCGGCTGCACCGAACAAGTTCGTTGCCGACCTCAAGTCCCCGCTGGCAGCAGGCGCGAAGGTCGTGCTTTCCACGAAGCTGCACGGGCACAACGTCCAGGCCCGTTTCGAGAAGCAGTAGAGGGCCTGCGCGTCCGGGCCGGCGGTACGGACTTGACCGCGTCGGCGGCTCGGAAGCCAGAGAGTGAGGATCGCGTCCGATGTCGATGATTAGCCAGGAATGGTGAGGATCCTCCTGAAAGTCGCGGGCGCCATGACCATCGTCCCGGCGTACGTTCGGTCAAGCCGTCGTGATCCAGTCTCACGTGAAGCACTCGGGCCATCGAGCATGACGGATCCGATCAGGAGTATCGGCCGAGCATCACCAAGAGCCCGAGCGTCAAGATAGTCAGTATCGCCGCCTTCAGGAAATCGCGGCTGGCCGCCCGCCTGACATGCGGACGGACGCGCCGCCGCCCGCGGGGACTCGAACCCCAATCCTCCCATCGGCGTGAGAACTTCTTGCCCATCTCCGTTACACCGGAAGGTGGGCGGCTTCGGCCGCGAGCGCCTCGTCCTCGACCTGGACAGTGACGTGCTCAATGCCATGCCGCTCCTTCATCAGACGCCGGACCGCCCGGATCACGTCGGGGCCGCCAGCAACGTCGTCCACGACCACGTGCCCGCTCATCGCGTCGAAGCCCGAGGTCAGCGTCCAGGCGTGAAGGTCGTAGGCGCGCCGCACGCCCGGCATTGCATCGATCTCGACCTTGAGCTTTCCGAGGTCAACGCCGGGAGGTGTGCCTTCCAGCAGGATGTGCAGCGCCTCATTCAGGAGCCGCCATGTGCGCGGCACGATGAATAGGCCAATTCCGGCGCCGACGAGCGGGTCGACCCAGCGCCAGCCGGTCGCCATCACCGCCAGGGCCGCGACGATGACGCCGACCGAGCCAAGCATGTCGGAGAACACCTCGAAATAGGCGCCCTTGACGTTGAGGCTCTCGGACGAGCCGCCGGCCAACAGCTTCATGCTGGCGAGGTTCACGCCGAGACCGACGAGCGCCACCAGCATCATCGGCCAG
Organism: Methylobacterium aquaticum; assembly: GCF_001043915.1. Classification (GTDB taxonomy): domain Bacteria; phylum Pseudomonadota; class Alphaproteobacteria; order Rhizobiales; family Beijerinckiaceae; genus Methylobacterium; species Methylobacterium aquaticum. The sequence continues at coordinate 31,003 of NZ_LABX01000032.1, forward strand.
CCGAGGATCTCGGTCGGCTCCACGAACCGGCGGTAGGCCTCGTAGAGGATGTAGGCTGTCACCGCGAGCAGCACGACGGCGTTGGCGAGTGCCGCCAAGATCTCGAAGCGCATGTAGCCGAAACTCTTGCCCGGCGTCGGCGCCTTGGCCGCGTAGTGGATGGCGAGCAGCGACAGAGCGAGGCCACCGGCATCCGTAACCATATGCGCGGCGTCGGCAAGGAGCGCGAGGCTGCCGGTGAGAAGGCCGCCGACAACTTCGGCGGCCATGTATGTCAAGGTCAGGGCAAGTGCCCAGGCGAGGCGGCTCTTGTTCCTCCCCGCCGCAGAGCCCGACGGGATGCTGCCCCCGTGCGAGTGTCCGTGTCCCATAATTGCCTTTAACCCCTGTGGTGATGGTCGACGAAGCCGGTTGATTTTAGGGATTGGCGGTCCCGACGAGATCAGCCATGTGCGTACCCGCCGGATGCCCGGTCTCGGCATGGTGGGTCCCGGAGCAAGCTGCGTAGCCAGGGCCGACTGCCGTCATGACCAATTCGCGGTTTCCATCCGCCGCTTCCCGGCTCGCCAGGAGCGCGCGACCACTTGGCCAGACTTCCGAGTCGGCCGTTCCTCCCACTTTAGGTTCCCCATATCGGCGGACGCCCTCGGCATGGATGGCTCGACGTGTTCTCGCGAGGGTTTCTCCAGACATCGGCAGGCCGACCCAAACCACCTGCTGCAGGCCCTCGTCCCGGCAAACTACCAAGATTACTTCGGCCGTCGCCGGCCCGTTGGCCGGGTCCCAGCCGCGCGGGTAGAACAGCGCGGTCAGGTTCGCCTCATGCTCGGCCCTGAGTGGGCGTGGCACTTTGGTAATCGGACCCCAAGCGAAGCCGAACGGTGCCGCGTCGGCAGAAAGCTCGGCCGCAGTTGCCGCATGCGTCAGAACGAGGGCGGTCGACACGATCGCCCATCTCGACAACCAGCGTCCGCGCCGATGTCCGTCTGCCATGGTGTGATCGGCCTATCGTTGGCCCACGCTTGGGAGTGAGGCAGGAGCCTGGCTTCGGATGCGGGGCGGTCGCGACGCCAGAAGTTGGAAGAGCTCGGCCACATGGTTGACCGCAGAGTGGCCCGCTTCCTCACGGTGACGGCTGGAGCAGCGAGAGAACTCGTCGCCTTCGCTCACCATGACGATCTGCTCACCTCGGCCAGGGGTCTCGCGTACACCCAATAAGACTCCCGTCGACCAGATCACCGAACGCGGATAGGGCCCCGGCCGCGAAGCGCCATGCCGGCGAACGCCTTCGGTCAGGAGTTGCTCGTACAGGTCCGTCCGTTCAGGGACCGATAGGATCCGACTGACCCAGACCACGCGCTGCAAGCCCTCGTCTCGGCAGACGTCGAGAACGACCTCTTGGGTGTCGACGCCGATGGCTGGGGGATGGCCGTAGAAATAGATCATAGCCGTGATGTTGGCTTCCTGGTCCATCAGGGTCGGCTTGGGCATGTCCGTCTTTGATGCCCAGGCAAGGCCAAACGGTGCCTCAGCCATCGGTGCTCCGGCCGCTTCGGCGCCAGCAGCCTGCAAGCCCGTGGCCAGCATGATCACTCTGATCCGCTCGTATCGCCTGCCCATGATCTCACTCCGCCGCTTTGAGGGGCCGCTGAGCCAGCTCAGGCGGGCGCTCGGCCGCCTTCACGACCGTGACCTTGCCGAAGCGGGCGTAGAGCGCGGGCAGCACGATCAGCGTGAGCAGGGTGGCGCTGATCAGGCCGCCAATGACCACGGTCGCCAGAGGCCGCTGGATCTCCGCGCCGGTCTCCGTCGCAATCGCCATCGGCACGAAGCCGAGGGAGGCCACGAGCGCCGTCATCGCCACCGGCCGCAGCCGGGTCATGGCGCCCTCGAGGATGGCTTCGCGCTTCGGGCGCCCCTCCGCAACGAGTTGCTTGATGAAGGTCAGCATCACGAGGCCGTTGAGCACCGCCACACCTGACAGCGCGATGAACCCGACCGCGGCCGGAACAGAGACCGGCATGCCGCGCAGCCACAAGGCTGCGATGCCGCCGGTGAGGGCGAGGGGCACGGCACTAAACACCAGGAGTGCGTCGCGCGGCGAGCCCAGCGCCGAATAGAGCAGCAGGAAGATCAGGAAGAAGCAGACCGGCACCACCACCATCAGGCGCCGCTTGGCTGAGGCGAGGTTCTCGAACTGACCGCCCCAGGTCACGTAGTAGCCAGGGGGAAGTTGCACCTGGCTGCCGACCTTGGCCTGTGCCTCCGCCACGAGCGAACCGATATCGCGACCACGCACGTTGGCGGTCACCACCACCCGCCGCTTGCCGTTCTCGCGGCTGATCTGGTTCGGGCCTTCTGTCACCGAGAAGCGCGCCACCTGCTTCAGCAGCACGGAGCTCGCCCGGCCGTTCGCTCCCGCCGGCAGCGGCACCGGAATGTTCTCCAGGGCCTCGCGGTCCTCACGCACCGTGTCGGTCAGGCGCACAACGATGGGAAAGCGCCGGTCCCCCTCGAACACGACGCCAGCATCGCGGCCGCCGATCGCCGCACCGATGACCTCTTGGATGGCACTGGTGCTGAGGCCGTAGCGAGCGGCTTCCGCCTTGTCGATCTTGATCTCCAGGAACGGCAGGCCGGCGGTCTGCTCGACCTTCACGTCCTCGGCGCCACTGATGCCGCGCAACGCGCCGGCCACTTGGTTGGCCGCCTTCAGCATTGGCTCGAACTCCTCGCCGAACACCTTGACGGCGAGGTCGCCGCGGGTGCCGGCAAGCAGCTCGTTGAAGCGCAGCTGGATCGGCTGTGAGAACTCGTAGACGTTACCGGCGAGCTTGCCGACCGCGGCCTCGATCTGCTCCTGCAACTCGGCCTTGCTCAGGGACGGATCCGGCCATTCCTCCTGCGGCTTGAGGATGACGAAGGTGTCGGACGAGTTCGGCGGCATCGGATCGGAGGCGACCTCAGCCGTTCCAGTCTTCGAGAAGACATAGGCCACCTGCGGAAACTTCGATATCGCCTGCTCGACCTTGATCTGCATCGCCTGCGACTGGGTCAGGGAGGTTGAGGGGATGCGCGTTGCGTTGAGCGCGATGCTCTTCTCGTCGAGCTGAGGGATGAATTCGGTGCCAAGCCGCGTGAACAGAACGCCGGCCCCGAGGAGGAGGAGCAGCGAGCCGCCGATGAACACGGACGGGGCCCGCACCGCCGCGGCCAGGACGGGCCGGTAGGTGGCCTTGAGCGACCGGATGATGAGGTTGTCCTTCTCGGTCACCTTGCCGGTGATCGCGATGGCGATGAGCGCCGGCACGAAGGTCAGTGATAGGACGAAGGCCGCGGCGAGCGCGATGATAACGGTCAGCGCCATCGGCTCGAACATCTTGCCCTCGACACCGGTGAAGGTCAGGAGCGGGACGTAGACCAGGATGATGATCGCCTGCCCGTAGAGCGAGGGCTTGATCATCTCCTCAGCCGAGGCCCGCACCGTCTGCAGGCGCTCCTCGGTGTCGAGCCCCCTGCCCAGCTCGTGCTGCTTCTCGGCGAGGTGACGCAGTGCGTTCTCGGTGATGATGACGGCGCCGTCGACAATGAGGCCGAAATCCAGGGCGCCAAGTGACATCAGGTTGGCCGAGATCTTCGCCTCGACCATGCCGGTCAGGGTCATCAGCATGGCGACCGGGATGACCAGCGCCGTGATGATCGCAGCGCGGATGTTGCCGAGCAGCAAGAACAAGATGACGATGACGAGGGCGGCGCCCTCGGACAGGTTCTTGACCACCGTCTTCACGGTTGCCTCGACGAGGCGGGTGCGGTCGAGGATGGTCTGCACCTCGACGCCGGGCGGCAGCGAGGCACGGATCTGGCTCATCCGGGCATCGACCGCGGCAGCGACCGTGCGGCTGTTCTCGCCGATCAGCATCAGGGCAGTGCCGACGACGACCTCCTGCCCGTTCTCGCTGCCCGAGCCTGTGCGCAGGTCGCGCCCGATGCGCACCTCGGCAATGTCGCGGATCCGGATCGGTACGCCGCCGCGCGTCGCAACCACGACCTCGCCGATCTCCTCCATACTCTCCAGGCGGCCGGCGGCGCGCACGACGTAGCCTTCGCCGTTGTCCTCCAGGTAGCGGGCGCCCTGGTTGGCGTTGTTCGCCTCCAGCGCCCGGGCGACGTCCCCGAACGACAGGTCGAGGGCAGCGAGCTTCGTCGGGTTGGGCTGGACGTGGTACTGCTTCTCGAAGCCGCCGATGCCGTCGATGCCGGCCACGCCCGGCACGGTCTTGATCTGGGGCCGGATGATCCAGTCCTGGACGGTGCGCAGGTAGGCGGTCTGCTCCAACTCGGTCCTGAGCCGCTGCCCCTCGGGTGTCAGGTAGCTGCCGTCGGGTTGCCAGCCGGGCTTGCCGGCCTCCGAGACCTTGCGCTCACCGGGCTTCGCGTAGTGGACCGACCACATGTAGATCTCGCCCAAGCCCGTCGAGATCGGCCCCATGCTGGGTTCGGCACCGGGCGGTAGGTCCTGCTTCACCTGGGCGAGGCGCTCGGCGACCTGCTGGCGGGCGAAGTAGATGTCGAGCTTCTCGGCGAAAACGGCGGTGACCTGCGAGAAGCCGTTGCGCGACAGCGAGCGGGTGTATTCCAGCCCCTTGATGCCGGCGAGCGCGGTCTCGACCGGATAGGTGACCTGCTTCTCGATGTCGACCGGTGAGAGCGAGGGCGCGACCGTGTTGATCTGGACCTGGTTGTTGGTGATGTCTGGTACGGCGTCGATGGGGAGCTTCGTCACCGCGTAGCCCCCGAAGCCGGCGGCAAGCAGCGACAGCAGCAGCACGAGCCAGCGCTGGTGGACCGAGAAATCGAGGATGCGACTGATCATGCCCGATCGCCTCAGTGCGCGTGATCGGCTTCGCTCTTCCCGAGCTCGGCCTTGAGGAGGAAAGTGTTGCCGACGGCGATGTCCTCGCCCGGCTTCAGGCCGGTGGCGACCTCGACGGCGTCGTCGTCGGAACGGCCGATTTCAACCTCGCGCTTCTCGAAGCCCTCCTCCGTCCGCACGAAGACGACGCGCTTACCCTCGATGGTCTGCAGCGCGGATTTCGGCACGCGGACGGGTACCTTGTCCCGGGAGATCTCGAGCTCAGCGTTGACATAAGTACCCGGCCGCCACGCCATATCCTTGTTCGGCAGGGCAACGATGACGCGAGCCGAGCGGGTCTCGGCGTTGAGGAGGGGGCTGACGAAGATAACCTTGCCCTGCTCGTGGCGCTCGCCGCCGTCCTGGCCCGGCGTCACGGTGACGGGCGCGCCTTCCCGAACCTTGGCGAGGTCGGCGGTCGATACCGAGAGCTCGATCCAGACGGTCGAGAGGTCGGCGACGGTGTAGAGGTCGGCGGGGTCGCCTTCCTTGCCCACCGAGGTGCCGACATCGACCTTGCGCTCGACGATCCTCCCGGTCAGCGGCGCGCGCAGCTCGTACTGGCGCAAGGTCGAGGTGTTCGGAGTGGTCTCGTCCCGCTTGGCGAGCTTGGCGACCTCCGCCGCGCTGAGACCGAGCGCCGACAGTTTCTGGCGGGCGAGATCCTGCCGGAGTGTCGCCTCCGCGTACACGGCCTTGGCGTTGAGATAAGCGGACTCGGCCGAGATACGCTTGTCCCAGAGCGCGGCTTGGCGGTCGAAGTTCGTTTTCTCCAGGTCGGCTTTCACCGCGGCGGTAAGGTACTCGCTCTTGGCGTCGGCGACCTCGCGGCTGTCGAGGACGGCAACGACCTCGCCCTTCTGCACTGGGTCACCGAGGCGCTTGCGCATCTCGGCCACGGTTCCGACGACCCGCGCCGGGACGCGGGCGATCCGATCGGTATCGGGTGTGATGGTGCCGGGGACGAGGATGTGCCGAGAGATCGTCCCACCCTCGGTCCTGGCCACCTTGATGTCCTGGTTCTCGACCTGCTCGGCGGTCATCTTGATATGACCCTCCTCGCCTTCGGCCTCGGAATGGGCGTGGCCCTCGTTCTTCGTTTCGGGCTTGCCGTGGTCATGGCCGTCGCCGGTGCCCTCACCTTGGGTCGGCCCAGCCGAGGGGAACGTCGTAGACGTGGCCGGGGCAGCGACCGACGCTGTCGGGTTGGATGTGTTGAGGCCGACGGAGGCGAGGATGCTTTGAACAAAGCCGGATACGGCAGGAACGGCCGCCCCCACGAGTATGCCGGCGGCCACGAGGACCGCGATCAGGAGAATGCGCATGAGTGCCTGCTCGGCAAGGGATCTGCAGACGATGGAACGTCTCGGTCGATCCCGTTTGATGATGTAAGTGGCAGCACCTCGGACCGTTTGGGCCGGATGCGGGCGAGCGCTCGCGTGCCTTGTCGCCTCAGACGCGGGGTGGTCTGGGTAGACGGTCCGGAGCGAGCGAGGCCGCCACTTCGCTCACACGGGCATAGTACGGGCGCGTCGGCTCCAAGATCGGCGTAAGCACCACGGTATCCAGGATTGCGAGCACGTGGCAGCCACAGTGCAGATGCTCGACGTGCCCGGGCTCCCTGGCCTCCAGACCATTCGAGGCGATATCGGATGAGGCGGAGAGTTCGATCCGGCCACGGCCGCCATGGAAGACAATGTCTTCGGCAAGGCCGGATGCCGGCATGTTGACGAGGACAACCAGAGCGAGCGCGAGCATGCGGAGCGTGGTCGCCCACCAGCCCGTCGTCGCCCCGAAGACCCTATGGCGCCGTGCAGAGAACATTCCGCTTCTTATGTACGGACGATGCCCCAATCGACAAGCCCATGGCTACCATGCCGCCCATGAGGGTATCTCGATATCGTCAAAGCCCGCTCCAGCAGAGTGCTGGAGCGGGCCGTTCACGGTGCGTGAGATGGGGGAAGTTGCACCGTGAAGGGTTGAGCCACGGGCATCCAGCGGATCGGCTGCGAAAGCGTAGCTGATGCCTGCGGCGAGGAGCGTGAAAGTAATCAGCAGAGGCAGCATCCGCATGGTGGTGTTCCCCCATCGAAGCGGCCTCATACCGCTGAGTCACTTCTTGCCTTGGCTGTGTCCGTGGTTGTGACCGTCCTTCTCGGAGTGGGCCGGTTTTCCGTTCGGGCCCTTCTCCTGCGCTTCCCGCACCCGCGGATCGTCGCGGTGAGCCGGGCCGCCCGAGATGGTGCCGGTGTTCGGCACTGCCCGCTCAGGGTTCGACGCGTTGCCATGCCCGTCCCCAGCAAAGACGGGAGCCGTGGCCGCAGCCAGCAATCCCGTGGCAAGTGTGGCAGCCAGTATGCGGCTCATCGGTCCGTCTCCAGTTCTGGTGCGGCGGCGGCCGCTTCGTAGGGTAATGTAGCCGAACCGTTTGTCTGCCAGTCGCCGCGCTCGTGACGAAGTGTGTCAGCTGCCGATCCTGGCCCGGGGCATGCGGATCTTGGCCCGCAGACCACCCTCGGGCCTGTTGGTGAGGTCAAGTGTGCCCCCCTCGGCCTCGACGGCTCGCTTCGCGATGGTCAGGCCCAGGCCGGTCCCACCGGTATTGCGGTTGCGCGAGCCCTCCAGCCGCGTGAAGGGCTCGAAGGCGCGGACCACTTCCTCGGACGGGATGCCTGGGCCGTCGTCGTCAAGTCCTATGACCAAGCTCGTCGCCTCGATCCTTAGGTCGATGCACACTCGCGAGCCGTAGCGCACGCCGTTATCGACAAGATTGTCCAGCGCACGGCGGAAGGCCACGGGGCGGATGTCGGCGAGCGCGCGGCCGGGTCCTACATACGTGACGTCCCAACCGGCGTCTGCAGAAGCGTCAGCGATGCCCATCAGGACGCTGGCGACGTTGGTGACCCGCCGCGCCTCTGGATCGGCGTCGCCGCGTAGGTAGGCAAGCGTCGCATCGACCATCGCTTGCATCTCGTCGAGATCGGCGGCCATGGCATGACGCTCACCTTCGTCCTCCAGGCGATCAAGGCGCAGGCGCAGTCGGGCGATGGGCGTGCGCAGATCGTGCGAGACGGCGGCGAGAGCCTGCGTCCGCTCTCCAACCAGCAGATGGATACGCTCTTGCATGACGTTTAGCGCCCGCCCGATCCCGCGCGTCTCGTCCGGGCCGATCTCGGGGACACGCACGACGGAACCGTGCCCGATCCGACCCGTAGCCTCGGTCAGTTCGCGCAATGGCCCGGCGATGCGATGCATCAGGATGACCGCGGCTACCCCGACGAAGATGGCCATAGCGGTTGCGAGGGAGGCCCAGGGCGCGACATCCACCAAGCTCGGCGCGTGGGCCGAGCGAAATGTCAGTCCACTCCCGTCCGGGAGCTCGAAGGTCCCGCGCAAGTCCTGCCGGTGCAGCGGTTCGTCGGGCGCTTCCAGGGTGAGGACGAGGCTTGGGCCGAGGATTGGTTCAAGCGTCATGAGCCGGTCGCGGAGGCCCTGGAGCGCTGGGTCGGTTGACCCGGTGGGGCGTATCGGCGGGTGTGGGTCCCAACCAATCTCGAAGTGATTGGACGAGAGAGCCTTGGCTTCGGTGCCACGTGCCTCTGGTGGGCGTCTCAGCACAGCCTCTCGTGCAAGGACGAGTTGGCGGGCGACTTCGTTCGCGAAGGCTTCATCAGCCGCAGCAGAAGCCGAGCGGCGATAGATGATGAGCGCCCCACCGTGGACAAGGAGGACGGCAAGCAGCAGGACGGCGACGGTGCGCCCCTCCAGGCTGCGGGCTAGGCCGGCCAGTTCCCTCATACCGGCTCGACCTTGGCGGCCAGCATGTAGCCGGAGCCGCGTACCGTCTTGATGACCGGGGCCGCACCATCAGATGGCTCAAGCTTGCGCCTGAGGCGGCTAACCAAGGTGTCGACGCTACGGTCCGACGGTGTTGCGAGGCGCCCGCGACTCATCTCCAGGATTTGCTCGCGGCCGAGCACCCGCCCAGGATGCTCCAGAAAGACCAGCAGCAGATCGTGCTCCGCGCCCGACAGGTCGATGCCAGCTCCTTCCGGATCAGTTAAGGCACGGCTGCGCAGGTCCAGCCGCCAGCCGGCGAAGTTCAACGCTTCCGGCCTGGACGCCGCAGCCGGCATGGGCGCGATGGTGGCGCGGCGGAGCACCGCCCGTATCCGAGCGAGGAGCTCAGGCCGGCCAAACGGTTTGGCGATGTAATCGTCGGCACCGAGCTCTAGCCCAAGGACACGATCGGCCTCCTCGTTGCGGGCGCTCAGCATGATCACGGGGAGACCGCCCTTCGCGCGTAGCGCCCGGAGCAGGTCGAAACCCGAAGCTCCGGGCAGCATGACATCGAGCAACACGAGATCGATTGCCGTGCTCGGCAGTAGCGACCACATCTCGGCACCGCTCCGGCAGCCGGTAACCCGGAACCCACTCTCGCGCAGGACGCGGGTGACCAGCACACGCATCCCGTCGTCGTCCTCTACGAGCAGCACGTGTGCTGCTCCCTGTGGTGTCGGAGTTGAGACGATCAAAGCCGTTCTCCGTCCATGCCTCTATCCGACCATCTCATCTAGCAACAACAATAGTAGGAAGCCTGCGAAGAACATTGCGGTCACCCAGGGGCGGTCCTTGATTTCATGCGCTTCGGTAAGCAGTTCTTCCGTAACGAGATAGAGCAGGGCGATCAGCCCAAAGGCCAGGAAGGCACCTTGAATGGACAGGGGCATTGAGCTAACAGGGCCGCCGAGTAGCGCCCCTAGCGGCAGCAGCAGCACGAGGCCGGCCGTTGAGCCAATAACCTTCGGCTTTGAGGCGCCGCTCTCACCGAGTTCGTTGGCAACAGTGAGCCCGAGGAACAGCACCTCAATGGTGAGGGCCACGGTCAAGAGGATGCCGGCTTTGGCGCCAGCTGCAAAGGCAATGCCGAGGACGAGACCATCCACCAAGATGTCGATGCCGGTGATGGACATAAGCCCCACTGGCCCTTTCACGCGCCGCTCCAGCGTGCGCACACCGAGCATCACCAAGACGCCAACAGTACCACCCGCCAGGGTGGCCCATGCGGAGCCCGCATGTTTCAAGTCGGGCAAGATCTCGCTGGCAGCCGCCGCAAATACTACGCCTGCTGCGAAGTGCTGAATTGCACTGACGAGGACAGGCCCCGGCCGCAATTTGGCTGCGACAACAGCCCCAAAAACAGCTGCCGCGGCCGGGATCAGCGTGAAGGTCCAGGCTTGCATTAGAGTCCCACGTAGATCCATTCAAGCCAGAGGCGACTGCATCGCCGGGTTCCATGGCGCACAACTCTTGTCATTATCTTTACGGTATTCCCGCCACGCCTGCCGCAGGATCTGCACGGACAAGGTTAGGAAGATCCCAGCCATCACCGCGCCGACCGTGAGGGCGGGCCAGACAGTCGAGGTGCCCCATAGGCCCAGCGCAGCTGCCATCACGATGACATTGCCGATAGGGTTGGTTGACCGCCAGCACGATCGTCGGCCCCAACTGGATGACGTCGTCGACGGCGGCGCTCACCGAGGTCTCCAGTTGAGGAGCCGCATGGCGTTGGCGGTCACGAGGACGGTCGCGCCTGTGTCGGCGAGGATTGCCGGCCAGAGGCCTGTGATGCCGAGAACCGTGGTCATGAGGAACACCGCCTTCAGGCTGAGCGCGATGGCAATGTTCGTCCGGATGTTGCTCATGGTCGCCTTCGACAGCGCGATCATGTCTGGCACGTCCCGCACGCGGCCATGGAGCACCGCCGCGTCCGCCGTCTCCAGCGCAACGTCGGTGCCACCACCCATGGCAATGCCGATGTCGGCGGCAGCGAGTGCTGGGGCATCGTTGATGCCGTCTCCGACCTTGGCGACCTTGAAGCCCTCAGCCTGGAGTTCGCGCACGATCCTCTGTTTGTCTTGCGGTAAGAGTTCCGCGCGCGCCTCGATGCCGAGGCCACCCGCGACCGCATCAGCCGTTGCACGGTTGTCGCCGGTCAGCATGACGACGCGGATCCCGGACGCCTTCATCGCGGCGAGGGCTTCCCGCGCGTCCGACCGCGCTTCATCGCGCATGGCGATGTAGCCCAGGAGCCCGACGCGCGATAGCACGACCGACACAGTCTTGCCTTCGGCGTTCAGCGCCGCAATCGCCGCGACGTGCTCGTCGCCGAGGGACACGCGGCGCCCAGCCGCCTGGGGCGAGCCGAGGAACACGGCTTCGCCGCCCACCTTGCCCTCGACGCCCTCCCCAGGAACGGCACTCGCGTCGGAGGCGGGCGGCACCGGAGCCTTCTCGGCCTTCGCCTTGTTGAGGATCGCGAGGGACAACGGATGGCTCGATCCCTTCTCCAGCGCCGCTGCAAGCGACAGGACGTCTCGTGCCGGGCGCCCGACCGTCACGACGTCGGTGACCACGGGCTTGCCCGCCGTCAGCGTCCCCGTCTTGTCGAAGGCGATGGCGGTGATACGCCCAAGCGTCTCAAGCACTACACCGCCCTTCATCAGCAGGCCGCGGCGGGCACCAGCGGAAAGGCCTGCGGCGATTGCAGCGGGCGTCGAGATCACCAGCGCGCAGGGGCAGCCGATCAAGAGGATGGCAAGGCCCTTGTAGATCCATTCGTTCCAGTTTGCTCCGCCGGCCAAGGGTGGCACCACGGCGATAAGAAAGCCCACGACGAGGACGGCGGGGGTGTAGACCTTCGAGAAGCGGTCGATGAAACGCTCCGTCGGCGACTTCGACTCCTGCGCCTCCTCCACGAGGCGGACGACGCGCGCGATCGTATTGTCGGCGGCAGCGGCAGTGACGCATACCCGCAAGACAGAGCCCGCGTTGACCGTACCGGCAAAGACGGGGTCGCCGACGGTCTTGTGCTTTGGTACGCTCTCGCCCGTGACCGGCGCCTCGTCGACCTCGCCGGATCCCTCTACGACCTTACCGTCCGCTGGGATGCGGCCACCGGGGCGCACAAGGATGGTCGACCCGACCGCAAGACTTTCCGCCGTCACCTCGCTCAACTGGCCATTTCTTTCGAGGAGCGCCATCTTCGGCACGAGGGCGGAGAGACCCTGAATGCTGGCCCGCGCGCGACTGGCCGCCAGCCCTTCCAGCATTTCGCCGACGAGGAACAGGAGAACGACGGTCGCCGCCTCCTCGTGAGCCCCGATGAATACAGCGCCGATGGTGGCGATGCTCATGAGCGTTTCGATTGAGAACGGAGTGCCGAACCGGGCGGCCGTGATCGCGCGCCATGCGATGGGAGCGAGCCCGACGGCCAACGCAGTGAGGAATGCCGGGCGCTCCAGCGAAGGTGTAAGGCGACCAAGGAGGTACGCCGCGAGAAGCGCCGCGCCATAGGCGACCGTCAGCCGTGCCTTTTGGGTGCGCCACCAGGGCTGATCCACTCCTGCTGGGGCATCATGCGAATGGTCCGTATGGTCGTGCCCGGAAGAGTCCGCATGATCATGGTCACCCTTGTCGTGGTGCCGGACTGGAGGTGCGATGGCGGCAGAATTCGTACCGTTCGCTATCTCGGCGCCGTAGCCGAGGTTCCGCACCTGTCGTGTCACGGCGGCTGCATCGAAGCCGTCGACATGACGAACCTTCACCGCGCCTGTAGATACGAACACAGTGACGTCTTCCACCCCCGGCAACCGCCGGATCGCTGTGTCTACCTTGTTGCCACAGGCCGCGCAGTCCATGCCCGTGACCTTGAAGCGGCTCTCGTTCGCCACCGTGCTCATGGCGCTCTCCTTGCACCGTTCTCGGAAGGAGCCTACTTCCTCTAGTCGCTAGAGGAGCAAGGGCCAAAAATGGAATTCCCGATCGGCGAGCTATCGCGGCGCACTGGCGTCCTGATCCCGACCGTGCGCTACTACGAGCAGGCGGGACTGCTTCCGCCCCCGCCACGAACGGAAGGCGGGCGCCGCCGCTACGGACCGGCTGACGTCGAGCGTCTAACTTTCATTCGCCATGCGCGCGAGCTCGGGTTTGAGATCGAGGCCATCCGGGAGCTTCTGGCGCTCACCGCCCAGCCGGATCGTTCTTGTGCCGAGGTGGACATCATCGCTCGGCGGCACCTTGTTGAGGTTGAGCACCGCATCACACGGTTGATGGCACTGAGAAGTGAGTTGTCCCGCATGATCGGGGAATGCGGCCATGGGCGTGTCGGTGAGTGTCGGGTCATCGAGGTGCTTTCCGACCACCGCCTGTGTGCCGGGGATCGCCACTAAGAACATGCGTAGATTGTATTTTGCTACAAATCTAACGATCGCGACTGTAGGCTCATCGGCCAGGATCAGGACCATCGATCAAGATCAAACAAGTGTTGATTCAGATTTTTTAAAGGCCTCGGCCCCTTGCTCTTCCTCACCCTAGAGTTGCCTGACGAGCTATTCCACCGGCAGGACTTGTACGGGACGTTTTGGAGTCCCGACGGGGGTGCTCTGACATTCCGCTCAGCTCAGGCACCGGGCCTCGTGCAGGTGACGCCCTCAGTCTCTCTCGCGACGGCCATGGCCATCCTCGTCGAGCGGCCGCCATCGTCTTGATACACCGGATCGCTGGGCCTCTGCGCGAGCGACCCTGGCCACCCGGCCGGATCGGGCATGGAACAGTGGTACGGGTGCCCGAGAATGGGCTGGACGAGCTCCGCGGGATCGGCCGGGTCCTCAACGCGATGTAGGAGCGCATCCACCGGCTGGTTGGGGGACGAACACAGGCGTTCGCGGCGATGTGTCATGACCTGCGCACATCCATCAGCCGGCTGCGCCTGCGTCTCGACTGCTTGGAGGACGAGAGTGAGCGACGCGTCATGGCCGCGGACCTGGACGAGACGCAGGCGATGGTATTGGCCACGATCACCTACCTGCGCGGTAATGCCAATTCGACGTTGCGCCATGTTACCGACGTAACAAGCGTCCTGATGGGCGTCGCCGACGCCTTTGCGGACGTCGGTCGGAACGACGCCTTCGAGGGACCCCGCCGGGCTCTTGCCATCGTGCGGCCTGTGGCCCCCCGGCGCGCCCTGGAAAACCTCGTAGAGAACGACGTGTGCTATGGGACCAGGGTACGCATCGGCCTGGGGGGCGAGGACGCGGCCTTGATGCTTCGGGTCGTTGAGGACAAGGGCGGCATGCGCGGCCTTATCAACCGCCACGGGGACAGCCTGCGGGCCGACACCCGCCTGCCTCGAGCTGGCCCTTGCGGATGACACACTTCGTCACGAACGCGGCGAATGAGGGACAACTGGCCCAGCTATCTCAACCTTCGACGCGGCTGACACCGCACGAACACGGGAGACAGACCGATGAAGCGCACGATGTCTGCCATCTTCGCCGCGGGCATGCTGGCCGGGGCTGCGACACCCGCGCTCGCCCTGGACGGCCACGGCAACGCGTCGAACCCTGAGCGGGCAGTGCCGAACACCGGCACCGTCTCGGGCGGCCCGGCTCATCGCGACGATCCGCGGGTGCGGGAAGCGCAGGAGAAGGGCCCGAACGGAAAACCGGCCCACTTCGAGAATGACGGTCACGCGCACGGGCACAGCCACGGCAAGAAGTGATATCTGGGCGCGAGCGAATGGGAAGTACGGGATGCAGACGCTGCCCCTGCTCCTCGCCTTCGCTCCTAGCATTGAGCATCGGTTACGCGCTGGCTGAGTCCGCGCTCGCGCCAGATCTTGTTCGCGGTGCACCGTCGCCCCCTTAAGCACCGCGACAAGCCCGCCCCGGTCTGAGCCGGGGCGGGTCCCCCCCACGCCTTCACGCGGAACTCAACCGTCGATGCGGTGATGATGATGGTGCGGCCGCTCTCCGTAGTGTCAACGCCGATTGAAGCCTGACCCACCTTCGGCTCTCCCGCTTTTGTGGTGCAGGCGTGGGCGTCGTCACGGAGCCACACAGATCGTGAACGTCGACCTCCGCCTGGGCATCTAAGCCGGTGTTCAAACGCTTGCTGCACCTCATCCCCGCCGGTCTCGTCGTCGATCAGGTCGAGCTCGCGTCTGATCAGATCACCATTCGTACCCATCCCCGCGCAGCGGCCGCCCGCGGCCCGGAGTGCGGGGAGCCCTCGGCTCGGCCTCATTCCCGCTACACCCGTTCGGTGGGCAGATCTCCCCTGGCAAGGTCGGTGCGTCATCATCTCGGTCCAGACAAGATGATGGCGCTGCCCGCAGCCACACTGCGTATGTCGTGTCATCGCCGAGCGCCTGGCCGGCGTTGCTCGGTCCAGCGCGCGCCGCACTCAACGCCTCGGTGACGTGAGAGCGAGCGGCTACTTCGCCTGGAAGAACCGGTCCGCTTCAGCGCTGCAGCACGAGGATCTCGTGCTTCTCGCTCATGTTCGCTCCGCCTTCAGGCGCTCGCACGAGACCTATGGCAGCCCGCGCATGACGCACGAGCTGCGCGAGCAGGGTCTGGTGCCAGGCTGGCGGCGCGTGGCCCGGTTGATGCGGGAGAGCGGGCTCAGCGCCCGTCAGCCCCCACGCTCGCCGGACAGCACCCACATGTTCCCGGTCGCACCCAACCGACTCGACTAGGACTTCACCGCCGCGGGTCCCAATCGGAAGTTGGGATGCGGATCTTTCCTATAATTGGACGCGGGAGGGCTGGCTGTACCTGGCGGTGATCCTCGACCTGTATTCCCGGCGGGTCGTCGGCTGGGCAGTGGCGACCGGCTATATAAGGAGCTCGCCCTCCTCGCACTGCGACGAACCCTTGTCGCTAGGCAGCCGCGTGCAGGCCTACTGCATCATTCGGATCGCGGCAATCAGCATTTTTCAAACAAATAACAAGTGGAATTGCGGCGAAATGGTCTTGCGGTCCCACTGTCTGGCTAAATAAACTGCTACTTTAACGCTATGGTCGAGACGTTCTTATGGCCCTCTACATCGAGGACTTCTACGATCCCCGTCGGCGGCACTCAGCCATTGGTTTCACCAGCCCCACTCGGTTCGAGAAGGGCGACACACACCAAACCGCTCTCCACCGAACCGGAGCAAGTCCAAAATCCCTGCCGGAGAGTTGTCCAGCGATCAAATAAAAAACAGTCGATCGTGTAAAAAAAAGATGCATCCAATGCGTTTCCATGGTACACCTATTGTACCTTCTGAGTTTCGAGACCCAGAGGACACTTCTATACGCGCTCTTCAGAGCGCGTTTTTTTTGCCATAAATCAAGATATGCGACTCAAACGCAAAAAAGATCCCGGCGTACGCACCGGGATCCTCGATCAAGATACAGTTTATATTTTAGAAATCGCGTTGAACGCGCATGCGGACCTGGAACGAGTCGGTCGAGCTCACGGTCGGCAGGACTAAGCCGGCGGCGGTGACAGGCAGGCCGGCGGCGTTCACGCCAACGGCCGCACCGGTGGCCTTGTTAGCGTCGACCACGCGGCCGTTCTTGAGACCCTGGCGGGCGTACAGACCCTCGACACCGATATCGAGGTCTTTCACCGGCGACCAGATCAGGCTTGCACCGGCGACGAGCTGGTTTGTGTCACGTAGCACGTTGCTGTAGGCGAACAGCGGGGAGGCCGGGTTGCCGATCAGCGCGCTGCCGATCAGAGTCGTCGCAGCGGCGAGATTGTTTCGGCTCGACTTGCCGAAGCTCTGCTCGCCGTAGCTGCCGATGAAGGCCGAGCGCCATTGCGGCGTCCAGTAGTGCAGGTACGCGCCGACCACCGTCCAGCTGGTCGAGAGCTCCATCTTTCCGGTGAACGGATCGACCACCGCGTCCGAGTAGAAGTTGTTGAAGCTGGAGCCGGCCGCGACGTTGCCTGACGGAGCGTAGGCACCGTTGTAGCGGTTGTAGCCGGTGTACATCGTAGCGCCCTCGCCATACGAACCCTGCAGGTACAGGGAGTCGCCGGCGGCGATGAAGGGCAGGTTGATCTTCACGCCACCCTGGACGGCCCAGCCGTACTCGGTCGTCGGCCGGGGCGCTGTCGCGCCGGCGGTGGACACGATGCCCGGAAGAGGGACGATGAGGTTCGCGTTGCCGGTGTTCAGCTCGTGGACGGCAGCCGACAGCTGGGCCGAGCCCCAAGCCGCGTCGTAGCGCAGCACGCCGACAAAGTCGGGCATGCGCGAGCGCTGCACCACGTCGTAGAACGCCTCGCCGACCGGGACGCCCGCCGCGTTGGTGGCGAAGACCGGGGTGAAGTTGCCGCTGCCGGCGCCGAACACCTGGTACTGGGCGTTGGCGACCGTCGCCGAGCCGTTACCGAACAGCGGGGTCTTGCGGAAGATTGGGTCTTCGACCGAGATCGTCGCCGAGAAGCCCTGGCCAAACGTGGCGGTGTAGGCGAGCAAGTTGGTGGAGAAGACGTCGGAGCCCAGCGAGGTGCCGATCATCTCGAAGTCGTGGGCGTAGAAGTCGTAGAACGAGGCCGCGCGACCGGCGGTGAGGCCGGCGAACTGGATGAAGGCCTTGTCGACGTTCACGGCCTGCTGGGCACGGTTGAACGTGTCGATGCCCTGCGCCGGGAAGGCATTGGCGATGCGGTTCAGGGTGCCCGAGTACAGATAAGCGCCGGTACGGGAGGCGAGGTCAAAGCGGACGAAGGCGCGCAGGGTGCCGTAGGCGGTCTGCGTACGGGCGTCGATGTTGAGGCGGCCGAGACCCTGGTAACCCATCAGGTCACCGCCATTGTTAGCATTACCGCGGGTGTAGGACTGCGTGTAGCCGGCCTCGAACCGGGCGCGGCCAGAGACGCGCATGCAGGTATCAGTACCGGGAATGAAGAAGAAGCCGGCACCGTAGGCCGAGCAGACACGAACGTACTCAACAGGCGCTGCCTTCTTGACCGGCAGATCGGCAGCCTGCGCCCCTGCGACAACGGTCAGGCCGGCGGCCGAACCCAGCAGAAGGCTCTTCACGAGCTTCATTGAGACCTCCAAAAATTTCGGACCCGGGGTTGAGCGGCTGCGTTCTTTCACCTTTTGAAGGCTCTAAAACACGTCGTTCTTGGCCCCTGACCAGATCAGACCCTTCCCTGCGCGGGATGCCTGCCAAGCCGCATCGGGTTGATCCCGATGTGCGAGCAACATGGGCGAGACATGGCCAGACATCAACACGAAACGCATCGAAATCGAGTCGATAAATTAGATCGCCCATTAGATGTTGCTTGCATACCACGTTACTAATCAGACGAAATCATTTTAAATAGAGAATATAACATGCCGTGTGCATTATTTTTGAATGGCTAGACTAAAACTTGATTTGAATTAATCATGCATTCTGAATTATTAAATACAAATCAACATAAAATCGATCAAGAATCTCTTTATAAACTATTAAAATAGATGTATGACATATAAAAACAAATAATAAAATAATATTTGTACTTTTTTATAATAGCACGCTACAAAGCAAACTACATCCAAA
The DNA here is from genome assembly GCF_001043915.1 of Methylobacterium aquaticum. GTDB lineage: Bacteria > Pseudomonadota > Alphaproteobacteria > Rhizobiales > Beijerinckiaceae > Methylobacterium > Methylobacterium aquaticum. The sequence goes on from NZ_LABX01000032.1 coordinate 49,306, forward strand.
AAAAATATGACCCGGTTTTATGCAAAAAATGGAAAACTATAAGCTTTATTTATAATTTTGGCGATCGATGATCACCTGCCAGTGCGCGCAGGAGATAAAAGAGCTAACAGGAAAATCGGTCTGGATGCGCCTAAAAAAATCAATATTATCTAAAACAGATTTCAATATTTTCTTGTTGACACACTTTGTCACGAACGCGGCGATTGGGAGACAAACAGCTCGGCTAAATCATTGCTCAAAGCGACCGCTGCTGCACCGAAGTTGGAGACGGACCGATGAAGCGCATACCGGTCGCCGACTTTACTATGAATTTGCTTTCCGCGACCGCGGCCCCGTCTTCATTGTGAACGGGCATGGCAACGCTTCAACGCCGGAGCGTGCCGTTCCGAACACCACCGCCGTCTTGGACGGCCCGGGAAGCGCAGAGCGGGGACCTAACGGCGAACCGGTCTATCTCAATGAGGACGACCACAAGCACTAACACATCCACGACAAGAATTTACAAAACAACATAACCCGCTTCGACATAGCATATCCCAAAATGATACTGTCTATGCAATTTTTCCCATACTACATTTCCCAAAAATGGGCTACGTTCTTGCAGTTGGGCTGTTTGATAGCTATGGCTCACTCTTATGGAGTGATTTTTCCCATTCACGCATCGTTAACGGCTCGCTCCAGCATTCTACTGAGACAGCATTCAGTCGTGATGAAACTTATCTACAGATACGCATGTCACTATATTGTTGATTTAAATATCAAATATTATGTCCGATTGTGTTGATAGATAATTATAGATATCATCTTGTCCGCTAAGGTAATGAGGTGCGATTATGATCGAATGACTGTTTTGATGTTATAGCAAAACACCTCGTATTATAATATTTACGAGAGAAGGGGGAATTCCGATGAAGACGCCAGAGACGCCGAGATCTACATCAGCGACACGGACAAATGTAACAATGTCAGATGTCGCGAGACTAGCAGGCGTCTCCCCGATGAGCGTCTCTAATTTCTATAATCAACCTGCCAAGGTAAGCATTGATACTCGCTCTAAGATACTCGAAGCAGCCACGGCTCTTGGGTATGTGCCAAATCTACTTACTGGAGTATATACGTCAGGCCGCAGTCGTGTTGTCGGAGCGGTCGTTCCGTCACTGCACAATCCAAGTTGCGCCAGCATGATTCAGGGTTTGGAAGATTTTTTGGGACAAAACGGCTACCGACTTATGCTGGCGATCGCTGAGAATCAGGCGAGTGAATATCGTGCAGTACGAGTGTTTCTCGGGCACCGCCTCGACGGCATCATCTTAACTGGGACCGATCATAGCCACGATGTTTTTCAACTTCTGACTCGCACTGGTGTGCCTGTCGTCGAGACATGGAGCTCAAGCGGTCCATTTATTAAAATGGGCGTAGGCTTCTCATTGTTTGAGGCAGCATTCGAGATGGCTCAGATAATGATTAATCGCGGCTATCAGCAGATCGGTTTTGTGGGACACCATTCGTATAACAATCTACATCTCTCTAAATTTCAAAATGGTTTTCAGATTGCAATGAGAGAAGCGGGGCTACGAGAAGATTTAGTTTATTTCACTACGGGAACTCTCGGTTTTGCGACAGCAAAATTTGCGCTAGACCATTTATTACAACGTGAGCCAAAGCTCCAAGCCTTGTTCTGCGCCTCTGATTTGCTTGCCGCGGGCGCTATCTTCGAGTGCGCACGACGGGGTTGGAGCGTTCCGGATCGCCTCGCCGTAGCCAGCTACGGAGACTATGATATTGCTGCGGAGATCAAACCTGGATTGACGACTATTCGCGCTTCTGGACATGACATTGGTGCAGCTGCTGCCAGAATGATTGTAGAAAGCCTAGAAGTAGGCTTGCCTCTCATCAAGACCATCGATGTTGGCTATGAAATAATTGTACGTGACAGTATATAAATATATTAAATATGAGATTTGTTATCAGTTAAATCTAATGATCCAATATCATCTGTAATTTCTAATGTTTTTTTATATATATAACGATAAAGTTTAGTATTAATTTGCCAATAAATAAAATAACTCAGATTTATTTTGTTACGGGCTTGCGAGACCGTAACCGATATCGCACCCCGCAAACAAGGGCAGAACCTACCTCGACGACGCCTTCTCAGCCGAACTCACCGACTTAGATGCCCTGATCGCCAGATCCAGCTGCCTCCTCGACTGTACCATTGCGGTGCGGAAAAAGTCGCCGCTCGGCTATCGATGCAGCCTGGCGCGAGACCAACCGGCTTGCCGCCTAGCGCCATCCAGTTGTCGACACCCGCATCCTGCCGCCAGTCCTCGCCGCCGTCGCCTACCCCGCCTGGACCGCCCTTGAACCGCTCCGGCACCGCGCCTGGCTCGGACCCTGCTTGCCGCCGACCTCTTGTGGGCTCGCGAAAAAGCCCGTGGGATTGCCCTTGTGAGTCTTGTTCACTTTGCGTGGATCGGGCGGCACGAACCATGCGGCGTTTCAGAAGATCGTGGAGTGGCCCCTGTTTCGACCGGACACGAGGGGCAACCGTGAGGACCTAGGCGGAAGCCTAGGCGTACGCCTATGCCGAACGATACGCAGCGGATCGAGATCATCACGGGACACGAGCGTCGCCGGCGCTGCACTGCCTAGGAGAAGGTGCGGCTGGTCGAGCAGGCCATGCAGCCAGGCATGACCGTCTCGGCGGTCGCCCGCCTGCATGGCCTCTCGCCAAGCCTTCTGTTCGGCTGGAGGCGTCGCTTGGCCGAAGGTGGGCAAGTGGCGGTGCAGGCCGATGACGACGTTGTCGCCGCCAGCCGTGTGCGCGAGCTGGAACTGCGCGTGCGTGATCTCGAGCGTCTGCTCGGGCGCAAGCCGGATGACGCCGGTAGCGGCTATGGACGGACCGGCTCGCGTGCCGGCAATCGGGGCAGCGGCTGCTGGCTGCGTCCAGTCGCACCGGGACGACGAGATGGTCCTCGTCTTGTTCAATGGAACGTGCGACGCGGCACTCGGGGATGGCGAAGGGGATCTTCATGTCACCCATGATGGGGAAGCCGGGCTACCGCATCATCGGCCCGAGTCAATTCACCGCCGTCCACGCAAAATGAGCAAGACCCCAATCCGGGGGAACCCCACAAAACCCTCGTGGTCTCGAGGTCGGCTCGGCTACACCGGTCGATCCCGTCGCGATACGGACTCTTTAGCTATCTTCGCCTTCTCCTTCAGGCCCGATTTTGCAGCGTCGCAAGCTTCCTGGCCGCGCCGCGCTGGGCCCGAAGGCGCTCACCGTAGCGGGCCGGCATCGCTGGCGTCTTCCAAGACCCAGCCTGCATCACCTCCAGAAGCTCAAACCCGGCCGCGAACATGTCCTGCGTCGCCCCGACCCTGGTGGAGTGCCCGGAGGGAAGACGAGGGAGCTTCAGCCCGGCCGTTGTTGCGAGATTGCGGAATACCCGGGCCACGTCTTGGTCACCGAGAGAGCGCGCGCCAACCTTGCCGCTCTTGGTCAGCGGCCGGAACAGCGGCCCGCTCTCCAGGCCTGCCGCAGTGAGCCATGCCTCGACATGCGCCATGGTGTCGGGCGCCAGGTACTTGATTGCGCCTTCGCCTTCCTGGTCGGCTTTCGAGCGTCGCACCAGGACGGTGCCGGAGCCGTCGGCGCCGCGCTCCAGATCTCCGATCTCCAAGGACACGAGCTCGGAGCGGCGCAGCAGAGTGTCGTAGGCGACGGCCACGAGGGCGGTGTTGCGAAGCGCGATCAGCGGGGTCTCTTGCTCACCCTCGGAGACGCGGCGATGCAGGCGCTCGGTCGCCTTCGCGGCAAGCATGCGGTCGATGCTGGTGCGGTTGAGGGGTTCGGCCTGTTTCTGGCGCCGTCCCTTGGTCCGGTTCATCCGCTTGACCGCGAGCCGCACGATCTCGTCGGCGCAGGGGTTGGGCAGGCCTGCGGCCTTGTGGAGCGCGGCGATGGAGGAGCGGTAGCGCTCGACCGTGGCGCGCGACTTCGTCTCGGCTTGCGCATCGATGAAGGCGGCGATCGTCTCCGGCGTCGCCGGCAGCATCGTCCGGCCGGTCTCCCGGCACCAAGCGGCGAAGATCCGGCTGTCGGCGGCGAAGGCACGGACCGTATTGTCGGCGAAGGCACCGTGCGCGGCGCGGGCGTGCTGCTCCACGCGCTCGATGAGGAACTCGTTGGTCGGCGGCAGGCCTGCGGCAAGCGGGACCGGCAGCGCCGGTGCCTCGTGGGTAGTTTCCGGGGTCGGGTTGGGGCGGTCGAGGTCCATGGGCCGAGCCTAGCCGTCCGGGCCTTAACGATCCACTGATTGAGACCGATAGCTCCTATTATCGGGCATAATTGGAGCGGCGAAATCTGCCGTGACACAACCGCGCCTTGCTGCGATTATCCGGCTTGAGGAGTAAGAGACGCTCTCTCCCTATAAGTGATATGAGGCCCCTGGTTATGGCTGAACCCCTACGCCGCACGGTACAGGTTGCCGAGAATGGGAGAATGAACCTTCCTGCGGACATGCGTCGCGGATTAGGTTTGAACGGCGCTGGGCGTGTGATCCTCACACAGGATGAGGATGGCATCCGCATCTCAACGGTCAATCAGGCCCTGAAGCGCATCCGAGCCCTGGCCGCGCCATTCGCCCAAGGGCGAGCGTCCGTGGTCGACGAGTTCCTCGCGGACCGTCGTGCCGAAGCTGCACGCGAGGATGGTGAGGATTCGGATGCCGGACGCAACTGACCCCGTGCTCGATGCCTCGGCGGTGCTGGCCGTCATATTCGGAGAAACGGGTGCCGACCGTGTGGCAGAGCATTTACCGGGCGCACGGATCTCCGCGGTCAACGCGGCAGAGGTGATGACCAAGCTGGTCGACCTCGGGATGCCGGAGGATACCGTCGATACGATCTTCGAGGGCCTGCAGCTCACGGTTGTGCCCTTCGAGATAACTCATGCGCGCGAGAGTGCGCGCCTCAAGGCGCTCACCCGGGCGACCGGCCTGTCGCTCGGCGATCGCGTCTGCCTGGCCGTAGCAGGGCAGCTTGCTGCCCCTGCGTTCACGACCGATCGAGCTTGGTCGCGACTGGACAGCACCAGCGTCGGCGTCGCAGTTGAGTTGCTACGCTGAACCAACAGCGAGCGCCGCGACCCTTGAGACGATTGCGACGGGCTCAGCGCGCGGCAACGGGCCTACCTGCTCGTCGCGCCTCGGTCCGTCAAGTTCGGACCCGTCGAAGAGCCCCCTTTATGGATGGCCCGCCCCTCACCGGGCTCCACTGCAAGGCTTGCAGGGTGGCCGAGATGAAAGATGGAGCGGAACGATGACGATCGCGGTGCTGGGGATCGATCTAAGCAAGAACACGGGCGGGTCGTGCTGCGCCGCCCGCCGTTGCAGGCGCTCGAGCAGCACCTGATGCAGGCGCCGCCACACACCGGCGGCCTGCCAGTCGCGCAGGCGGCGCCAGCAACTCATACCGCAGCCGCAGTTCATCTCGGCCGGCAGCATCTCCCAGGGGAGGCCCGAGCGCAGCACGAACAGGATGCCGGTCGGGCGGCGCAGTCGTCCAGCCGAGGACGCTCACCCTTGGGGCGAGGCGGGTGCGGCGGCATCCGGGGTGGTCCGTTCACTGTCGCCGAGGTGTTTATCGCTGCCAACACCGCGCGTGCTAATGCGCTACCGTTCTCCTGCGACGAGAGGATGTCCCATGAGCCACGAGCCGCACGATGCAGAGATCGCCTCCGATTCCAGGCTGCTCGTGCCCGGTACGACGACTTGGCGCAACGCGCGCGCTGACCGCCTCACACCCATCGTCGACGCGGCCGCATATTTCAGACATCTCAGGACAGCCTTGCTGCATGCACGCTCTTCAGTGCTGTTCATTGGCTGGGAGTTCGACACCCGCATCAAGCTGGCGCCGGACGATCCCGTCGCAGGCCTGCCGGAGGAACTCGGCCCCTTCCTGTCTGAGCTGATCCACCGCCGGCCCGGCCTGAGCGTGCGGGTGTTGCAATGGAACCTGGGCTTACTCGGTACACTTTTGCGCGGCACAACGCCGTTCTACCTGCTCAACTGGATGAGCGCGCGGCGTTTCACGTTCCGTCTCGACGGCGCCCATCCGGCGGGTGCCTCGCATCACCAGAAGATCGTGGTAATCGACGATGTGCTAGCCTTCTGCGGCGGCATCGACGTGACCGACGACCGCTGGGATACGAGCGAACACCGCGACGGGGATGGGCATCGCGTCCGGCCGTCAGGGCGAACCTACGCGCCCTTCCATGATGCCACGGTCGCGGTCGACGGCGACGCGGCGGCTGCGTTGGGCGACCTGGCCCGCGAGCGGTGGCGGCGCGCGACTGGGGAGCGGATTGCCCCACCTGCCCCGGCGAAGCACGATACATGGCCGGCCGGCCTCGCGCCGCTCCTGCGCGACGTCGAGGTTGGGATCACGCGGACCGAGCCGGCCTATCGCGACCGGCCCGCCATCCGTGAGGTCGAGCAGCTCTACCTCGCGGCCATCCAGCGTGCGCGGCGGACGATCTACTTCGAGAGCCAGTACTTCGCCGCCCGCTGCATCGTCGAGGCGCTGGCCGGGCGGCTGGCCGAGACGAACCCACCGGAGGTGGTCATCGTTAACCCCGACCGGGCGCGCGGCTGGCTGGAGGAGAGCGCCATGGGCCGGGGTCGCACGCGGGCTCTACATTACCTAGCGGCAGCAGACCATTCGGGCCGTTGCCGATTCTACCAACCAATCACGGCCGGCGGCGCTCCGATCTACGTCCACGCCAAGGTGATGATCGTGGACGACGACGTCCTGCGCATCGGGTCTTCGAACCTCAACAACAGGTCGATGGGCTTCGATACCGAGTGCGATCTCGCGGTGGAGGCCGCGGGCATGCCGGGCCGTGAAGCCGCGTTCGCGGCCACTGTGAGGGCCTTTCGCGCCCGGCTCCTCGCCGAGCATCTCGGTACCGTCGCCGAGGTCGTCGAGGTGGCGGTGCAGGACGACGGCGGCTCCCTGATCCGGACGATCGAGCAGTTGCGTGCGCGCGGAGGAAAGACGCTCGTACCCATTGAGATGCCGAAGTCGGCGGGCATCGTCCCGCTTCCGGACGGCGAACTCCTGGATCCCGAGCAGGCTGAGCCTGTCTGGCGCGCAGCGTGGCACGCCGCGCGGGGTCGCATTGCCAGCCTGCGCCGGCGGGCTAGCTCTTGAATGCCGTGTTGAGGCGCAGGGTCAGGAATGTAACCATGGAGAGGATGGCGGCGATGTCGTAGAGGCCGTAGCCGACCGCCGCCCCGAGCGCGCCCGTCGCCCACAGGCTCGCCGCAGTGGCGGTGCCGGAGGCGTGGCCGGCGCGCTTGAGGATCGCGCCGCCGCCGATGAAGCCGACGCCGGTGATGAGACCCTCAATAATCCGCGCCTGGCCGGTCGAGTCCTGGCCTAGCACCCGGATGGCGACGAGTACGAAGCCGCAGCTGGCGATCGCCACGAGCGGGAAGGTCCGCAGACCGGCGCTCCGGGCCTCCTGCTCGCGGTTCCAGCCGATCGGCAGGGCAAGGGCGTAGGCGACCGCGAGAGCGATGAGGTGGGAAGCGACCTCCCAGAGATCGAAGCTGCGTCCTGGCATTCGGTGCTACCTTGCCCGACCGGGCAATCCGCCTTGCGACCTCAGGACGTCGAGGGTCGCCTGCTCGATCTGCTCAAGGGCGGCGATCACGTCCATGTCTCTCTGGTAGGCTCCGATCACGGAGCGTAGTTCCATGGTCTCGGCCACGACGCTGACATTCGGCATTTTGACCATGCCAGACGTGTCCGCCGCGGGGTGATTGGCGATCAGCCTGAACGGGAAGGCCCAGCTATTGGTGGCGATCCGCAGCTTCGAAGTCCTGTTCTAGCCTATTAGCTAGTGCACTGGCACCGACGAACGAGCCACGTGCTCACTCGCCAACTACCTGCAGTCACAGAGAAATTCGTAGTGCGCGGTGTACCTTCTGAAAGCGTCAGTGCACTAGAACAGGACGAGCCAGCGGCGATAAGGATCGCCACTCCGCTCCGCACTGGGGCGGTGGACACGGCATTGGCGATATTCCCCATATTAATGCGCATGCACGCCGATTGGGCTCGCATGCTCTCGATCGCGATCTCGCGTCCAGTGACCTCGCTCATCGTCGCGTCCGATCTGACTGGTGCGCCGAGGCGCCCGTACCGACGATCAAGCCTCGAGATATTTAACAAATCGATAACCTAGAGCCGTGCCCGAGCGGTTTGGGACGGCTGGAGAGTCGGGACGTTGAGGGGTGAAGGAGGATGCCGATGCCTTCACCCTTGTCTGTCGATCTACGCGAGCGTGTCGTGTCGGCCGTAGCCGCGCGCACGTCCTGTCATCAGGCCGCAGCCCGGTTCGGGATCAGCGTGTCCAGGTGCCGTCACCCGTAACGAAGACAGTCTACGACGATCGCAGCGGGACTACGGCCCACGTCGCGCATGCCCCGTCGACCCGCGCCTGCGTCGTCTACGTCCGTGAGTTCGGCCTGCGGCTCGAATGAGTTCTCGCACCTACGTCCACCACGATCACGAACCCAGCGCCGCGCTCCAGCGGATCGCGCTCGGGGGCAGGATTTGCGGTCGTCGCTCGCTGGCTTCGACCGCTTCCTAGAGGACAGCAAGACCATAGACCTTAGGCCACCGACAATCAAAGTGCTAGCAACGCTCGGCCACACCGTCGATCATCTCAGCTTCCGACCCGGGGCGACGTGGTCTTCACGGACGACATTCCGTTCATGCCGGATGCGAGCACAGCGCGCTGCGACTTTCATCGCAGTGACCAGGGCCGGCTCCACCGATCGATCATGCGGCTCCTCGACCGCCCCGACAACGCCCGGCTTCTCGTCTGACACGACTACGGGCGCGGCGGCCTGGAGCGAGGCCGCCTTCGTGGACTTGCGCCGGCAGCGCGACGCACAATTCGAACTGCCAGTGCTGCTTCTGCAGTCGCTGCCGACCAACATCCGGGCGGGACACCTGCCCGCCCCTCGCCCCAAAGGTTTCGTGATCCTAAACGAGCCGCTCGATGTTCCTCGGGACGCGATGTGACGGCGGCGCGAGCGACCGTCAGGCCAGGCTTCGGTGGCCACGGCCCTCCCGCGTACGCAGATCGTTGTGCAAGGTCGTGGCAGCGATCGCGGCGTGGCCCATGGCGACGCTGATCTGATCGAGAGCGTAAACGATGTCCCCCGCGGCGTAAATGCCCTTGCGGCTCGTGCGCTGTTTCTGATCGACGGCGATGCAACAGCCGTCTCCCATTTCCAACCCGAGCGCATGCGCGAGCTCATCGTTCGAGTCCGATCCCAGCGCGGGATAGACGGTGTCGAAGCGGCGCTCACCGCCGCATTCTAGGAGCGCGGCGACACCGTCTTCGCCGAAGACAAGCCGTATCAGCGGACGCTCCTCGATCGCGATGCCGGCGCATTTAAGGAGCTGGCGGTCGCCGGCCGCGATCTCCATCGCGCCGGTCGCGAGAAGCGTGATGTCTTTGGAGTAGGTGCACAGGAACAGTGCCTCCGCGACGCCGCGCGCGTCGCCACCGATGACGCCGATCGCCTGGTTCGTCGCCTCGAAGCCGTCGCAGACCGGGCAGTACCGGAGTTGACCGCGATCGAGGGCCCGCCGGTGCGTGTCCGGGTCGACATCCGGCCGCCGGTTCAAGGTCCCGGTCGCGAGGATGAGGGTGCGCGCTTCCAAGGCGAGGCCGTCCCCCCACACGCGGAAGCGGCCGAACTCGCCTTCAATCGCGTCGATGCGACCTTTCACGAACCGCGAGCCGTAGCGTCCGGCCTGCGCCGACATACGCGCCAGGAGTTCTTCCCCACCGATACCGTCGGGAAAGCCGGCATGATTGTGCGAGCGCGGGATCCACTTGGCCCGGCTGTTGCCGTCGTCGACGACCACCACCGTCCGGTGGTAGCGGGCGAGGTAGATCGCGGCCGTCAGCCCGGCAGGGCCACCTCCAATCACGAGCGTATCTACCAGTCGCTCCTCGCTCCCGCTCATTGCCATCTCGACGCTTCCTCATGAATGCGGACGTATACCGCCCGCGGATTGAGAGACACCGATCCGAAGTCTTCGCGGGCCAAGGCCGCGGTTGGAACCCGTTCCTCCGGGCCCTTCATCCATCTGGATGGCTCCCGCAACCACAACGCCGGCCGGACAGGACTGGGTATTACCATCGCGAGGCGAGACGTCGAGACGGAGGACTGAACAATTGATCCTCCCCCCCATTTTTGCGGACAAGGGTGATTGGCCTGCAGTCCGCTCGGCCTGCTTGGGTGTGACGTAGCCGAGAGCCGAGTGGAGGCGCTGTCGATCGTAGCAGCCCTCGATGTAGGCGAATAGGCCGCGTTGGGCCTTATCCCGGGTCGCCCATCGTCGCTGATGGACGAGTTCGACCTCAGGGGTGTGGAAGTCCTTCGACAGGCTCAGGATGAGGGCCGTCCATCGGGGCGTCGTCTTAGCAGCAACCGGCGCGGCTCGTGGAGGGTGTCGCCTGGATGTCGGCGGAAAGCCTCCACGTACTGGCTGCCACGATCCGAGTGACAGATGAGCCGGCAGCTGATTGCTGCCGTTGGATGGCCATCATCAGGGCCGCCGACGTCAGCTCGGTCCGCACGTGATCGCGCATCGACCAGCCGACAATCTTGCGGGTGGCGAGATCGAGGACGGCGGCCAAGTAGAGCCACCCTTCTGCCGTAGGCAGATAGGTGATGTCCGCCAACCAGACCTGGTTGGGCAACGCGGCCGAGAAAAGCTGCTTGATGAGGTTGCAGGCGATCGGCCGGTTGTGTCGGGTGTCGGTCGTGCAGGGCCGGAACCAAGGTCTCGCCAAGGCCCGGATGCCATGACGGGGCATCAGGCGCTCCACGCGCCTGCGGCTGGCTGTTCGACCTTCCGCACGCAAAGCAGCATGCACCCGAGGCGAACCGCATCGCCGCTGATGCCCGGCATGGATTCGTTGCACATCGTCGAGGAGTTGCCGGTTGGATGTCGACTGGGCGCTCTCGAAACGTGATCGCCATCCGTAGTACCCGCCGGGAAACAGCTACGTGCCTCTATAAACGTCAGGCCCGGAACTGCATCAACTCTTAGTAGCAAGCTTCAGCATTCGATCGAAGGCCTTACCGATGTTGATGTTCAAAATATGGTCACGAGAGACCTCGCTCGCCTTCAGCATTTCCTGCTCCAGGCTTACACCGCTCGCACTTTCCAGCACATCCCAGTTGTCTCGAGTTGGCATCGCTCTCCCCGTCGGACCAGCGTCGGGCTCGGCAGTGCGCGCCTTCTCCGTCGTAGTCATTTCCAAACTCGTGCGCGCAAGAACCTGTGAGAAGGGCGTTACATCGCGTGTTTTGTAGTTCTGAGTGTTCGCATTTGCAACATTGCCCGCAATTGTAGCTTGCCGTACGGCGAGATGTCGTGCCTGCAAAGAAAGGAGGACGAATAGATATCCATCACTCATCAGAACAATCACCAATCCTGCTTCATTTTATCGCGAGAATTCGGGCATGTACGGTGATGGGCATGATTTCTGGCGAAATGCCTTTCATGCTCCAGGATGATCGTCAGCATATGTCAAACCAGGCGATGTTATAGACGAAAATGATTGGCATTGCCGCCGTTGCGACCATGCGGGCCTCGTCGGCAAGATATAGAGCTGCGCCTCATCATCGAGCTTCGCCCTCATAGTTTCGAATTAAAAAGTCAACCATCGAAAATTCTCGTATCTCTAACCTAGGTAAATCGACGAAGGTGCTGCAACGGGGCCACCGCGCATGTGGCCTACGGTACACGCCATCCTCTTCGGTCTCGCACGCGGAACCTGATTCCACCGATATTTTAGCAATAAGGTGGCTTGGCCCGGACAGGTGTCCATAAAGTCAAATCGCACACAGGAGATCAAGGTCAATCGGGCTTGCTCCAACCAACGTCACAATTTGTCACGAACCGGAGACAATGCGCCTACTCGCGGCACCATTCCGCGACTGTCACAACCGTGAATTGTTTCTGTCGGCTTAGAGCCCCTAACATAACTAGCTCTCGCCCCCGCTAAGTGGTTGAATTTGCAGGGGCGTAGGCGGTTTAGGATAGGTGCTCTTAGCGGGGAAGCCTGTTCGTCGCTAAGCCTCAACGCTCTTCTTCCTCTTGGTCGTGATCACCGGGGTTCTCAGCCCGGCAGGCCCGCGTATCGCAGGCGACAACGAGCCTGCGTGGCCGTCCCCAGCAGGTGACCTCGAAGGCCGTAGCCTGTCCTTTAGTCCAGATTGTCTCCACACTGGCCGGGATGCAGCGCTTCTCTTGGAGTGCCCGCTCCAGCTGGTAATGGTAGTCCACGCGCTCCGAGCCGGAAGCCCGGTTGGCACCGGTGATAGAGGCGGCCACCACGGTCATCGCCATGATGGTCAAGGCCACAGTCTTGATCATGTTCTCATCCGTTTCCTGCAGGCGTCCGACTAGTGTGTTCGGGCTGTCGTTGCCCCCCCCTGCGGACGAAGTGTACGCGCCACTGTCTCCGCCCAATCGCACCATGTCAGGTGCATCTCGATCCTTGTCCCTCCGCCGCAGGCGCGTGACGCGGAGGTCCTGCCGCGCGGACGTGGGCAGGAGGCGCGCGAAGCGCTTGGAGACAAGCATGTCGACCCCGTCGTCCTTAGCACGGCGCTCGATTCGCGACAGGGCGTTCATCGCCGGGCCGAGCACTGTGAACTCGGCCCTCAGCCCATCGTCGAACACGCCGGTCAGGCCCCGCGCCCGCATGGAGCGCCGCTGTGACGTGCATCGGTGGCAGTCCGTCGCGCTCGCGGTTCCAGGCGTCGAGCCGGCCGGTGAGTTCGAGGGCGGCGGCTAGTGCCGCGCCGGCCTGCGCCTTCGCCGGACCATCGAGGAGGTGCGCGAGTACACCGTCGCCGAGATACTTGTCGAAGAACCCGCTGTGGCGCGTAAGAGCTATGCGGGAGAATGGGTGACGCGGTTTGGATGAAGGCGGCGTATCGAGGCGGGTGTCGAGCCTGCCAGGACCTCTCGTTGAGAGCGATACGCCATGGACAGCCCTACCAACATCGTGCGGCTTCGTCAGCCTGAGGAGATCGACGGTCCCCTGACCGAGGTGCTGCGGGCTGGCGCCCGCCGCTTGCTCACCCAGGCGGTCGAGTTCGAGGCCGAGGCCTTCCTCACCGCCATGCAGGATCTGCGGCTCGCGGACGGCCGCGCCCGCCTGGTCCGCCACGGACATGGCCCCGAGCGCGCGATCCAGACCGGCATCGGCCCGTGCCGGTGGCGTGGGTGCGCATCCGCGATCGTGGCGCGACCAGCCCCGAGGAGCGGATCCGGTTCTCCCCGGCCCTGCTGCCGCGGTGGGCGCGTCGCAGCCGCAGCCTGGATGCGCTGCTGCCGGTCCTGTACCTGCGCGGGATCTCGACCGGCGATTTCCAGGAAGCGCTCGCCGCCCTCCTGGGCAAGGATGCGCCAAACCTGTCGCCGGCCGTCGTCACGCGGCTGACCGCGACGTGGGCCGACGAGTACGCCCGCTGGCAGGCGCTCGATCTCTCGGCGCGCCGCTACGTCTACGTCTGGGCCGACGGGGTCTACCTGCAGGCCCGGATGGAGGAGCAGGCCGAATGCATGCTGGTCCTGATGGGCGCCACGCCGGAAGGCAGGAAGGAACTGGTCGGCTTCCAGGTCGGGGTGCGCGAGAGTGGGCAGAGCTGGCGGGAACGGCTGGTCGACGTGAAGCGGCGCGGGTTGTCGGTGGCGCCGACGCTGGCCGTAGGTGACGGAGCTCTGGGCTTCTGGAAGGCGCTGGACGAGGTCTTTCCCGGCACGCGTCATCAGCGCTGCTGGCAGCACAAGACGGCCAACGTCCTCAACAAGGTCCCGAAGTCCATGCAAGCGGCGATGAAGGCGGATCTGCGTGAGATCACCGGCGCATCGACGCGGGCGCAAGCCGAGGTGGCGATGGATGTGTTCGTGGAGAAGTACGGGGTGAAGTATGCCCGTGCGAGTGAATGCCTGACGAAGGATCAAGGAAGCTCTGCATGCATTCTACGACATGCCGGCGGAGCATTGGGACCATCTGCGAACGACGAACCCGATCGAGAGCGTGTTCGCGACGGTCCGGAACCGGACGGTGCGCACGAAGGGGGCGCTCTCGCCCACGACCGCCAAGCTGATGGTGTTCAAGCTCGTGATGGCGGCGGCCAAGACCTGGCGGCGGCTGACGGGCGAGAACCAGTTGCCGAAAGTGGTGGCTGGCGTCATCTTCCGGGATGGGACCGAGGTCACCGCGAGCCCTGATCACCGCGCCGCCTGACCGCCCGCGTCACCCAAATCCCCGCATAGCTCCCGGCGCACCAAGCGCGACATTGACTGGGGCAGCATGGTCTTGCCGAAGCGGGCCTCGATGAAGCGGCAGAGGTCCAGCAGGGTCCAGCTGGCGGGCTCGCCGCGGTCGGGATTGGGCCCCCGCAGGATGTGGTGGACCAGCACCGCCTGCTCGCCCTCGTTCAGACGTGCTGGCCGGCAGCCGGCCGGGCGGTCGACCAAGCCGAGGAGCCCTTCGGCGTTGAAGCGCTTGACGGCATCGCACAGCGCCTGACGCTCGATCCCGGCCGGCCGTGCCGCCTTGGCCTGGCTCATGCCATCGAGCGCGTTGGCCACCACCAACAGGCGCAGTGCGGTCCGCCAACGCAGCTCCCGCTTGGCCTGCCGCCGCAGATCGGCGACCGTAGCGATGTCGGTCCGGATCTCGACGGCACGCGCCACAAGCTCCTCCCTGGTTCAGGGAAGCAGCGAGTCATGCCTGCGGATCCGTGAAACCCCTCTACGAGTCAAAACCTAAGCGCGGCGGTATTATACGCCTGCAGCTTAGGCGGCCCTCCCTTTGGAGGAGGCGCTATAATCGTATGTATGTAAATCAAGATATATATCAATATCTTAAATGTGATATGCTATGGTCAATGTATCAGATTTTACAAATTATATAATTTTATATATATCATATTGAAACCGAGACGATCGGCATTAATCCTGGACGATGAATGTCGGCGCGTCGGACTCTGTCGCAATTATAAAAAAACTTCGATTTGTTATATCTTTTGAGGACCAAAACCATGCCGTTCAACAGCCATGATGCTTTCCGGACTGCACCAATTCGGTTAAAATTCCTGACGGATCACCCACGGACGGCTCGCTATCTCTCCGACTCACGTCGAGTGAACGTTCGTGACCCGGATGATGGGGTAGACTTGGCTGCCGACGATGATCGCGCTACGGCGTCTTCCGTCCTCCTGCAGAGAGAATGGCATCCGACGACGGTGGCAGGCACCGGTACTCTCCAGCCCTTCGCTCTCACCCGCAGTAGCTTGGCGCCCATCGCGGCCGTTGTTGCGCCCCGAGAAATTGTGGCACCGGATGATGGTCTCGCAATCGAGGCCGTCAGTCTTACAGACGCATCGTTCTCTACACCGCCTTCCTCCGTACCTGAGATGGCTTCAACCACCTCGATGGCGGTAGCTGGGAGTTCCCTAATTGCGGCCACGTCGTCTAGTGTCGGCGCGACCCCGATCGGGTTGAGTGCATCCACCCTGAGCGTAGTACCGCCGATTGGCACTAGCGGATACTCGAGCGTCGTTGATGCGATCACCTCGGGTGTTGCCATCCAGGCCAATGTCGTGGCCTGCTGCGGGACCTGCGGCTACGTCAATTGTCCACTTCGGCCTCTGGAGTTGGCACCCGGCAACATCCTGTCCTCGAACGGCCAACTTCCCGGAAGCGGCAGCGGAGCGCCCGCCGGCGTCACTACGCAGATCCCCGGTGGCGCCGAGACAGGCCTTCTTGCCAACGGTCGGGTTCTGATCCCGTCCCTGAGCGGCCCGATCACGACTGCAGTGGCGCCGGTACACTCGTCTAGCTTCACGGGCAACTCCTTATCGTCAAATGTTACCGCTACGACGACCAACAAGATCGTCCTGGAGAACCAGAAGGTCGGCAACCCGGTCAGCGAGTGGGGCATCGACGGATCGGGCAGCGACAACATCGAGGGCTTCGCCACCGACATCAGCACGAATGTCGGCAAGACGGTCAATTTCAAGATCAACACCAATTCGAACAATTATCGGATCGACATCTACCGGCTCGGCTATTACGGGGGCTTGGGCGCGCGCAAGATCGACACGATCCAGCATACCGGGGTGCAGAACCAGCCGACGCCGCTGCGCGACGCGGCGACCGGGATGGTCGATGCCGGCAACTGGTCGATCTCGGCTTCGTGGACCGTGCCGACGGACGCGGTCTCGGGCGTCTACATCGCCAAGCTGACGCGCCAGGACGGCACGGCCGGCGAGAACGAGATCCCGTTCATCGTCCGCGACGACGCAAGTCGCAGTGACATCATCTTCCAGACAGCAGACACCACCTGGCAGGCCTACAATCCCTGGGGCGGCGCCAACTTCTATGGCGGCAACGGCCCAGCCACCGGCCAGGGCCAGGGGCGGGCCTACGCAGTGAGCTACAACCGGCCGATCACCACCCGCGGCGGTGGCCTTGCGGCCGGTCCGCAGGACTACATCTACGGCGCCGAGTTCCCGGCGATCATGTGGCTGGAGCAGAACGGCTACGATGTCTCGTATATGTCAGCCGTCGACGCTGATCGGTACGGTAGCTTACTCCTAAACCACAAGATGTACCTCAATGTCGGACACGACGAGTACTGGTCGGGCCAGCAGCGCGACAACGTGGAAGCGGCACGCGACGCCGGCGTCAACCTGTCATTTTGGAGTGGCAACGAGATCTACTGGCGCGCGCGGTACGGCAGTAGCATCAGCAGCGATGCTACGTCCTACCGAACTCTCATCTCCTACAAGGAAACCTGGGGGGCGAACCAGAACATCGATCCCTCCAACGAGTGGACCGGCACCTGGCGGGATCCCCGCGGGCCGGTCGGCACGATCGGTAACAACGACCCCGAGAATGCCCTCACGGGCACGATGTTCAAGGTCGACTCCTATGTCCTCGACACCATTCAGGTACCCTACGACGACGCCAATCTACGCTTCTGGCGCAATACTAGCGTCGCCGACCTGCAGCTGGGCCAGACCGCCTCGCTCAACAAGAACTATCTCGGCTACGAGTGGGACGAGGCGCCCGACAACGCCTCAGCCCCAGCTGGTCTCGTACGACTGTCTTCGACCACACTCGATCAGACGACCTATTTGCAGGATTACGGCAACACCACCGGCAAGGGCACGGCGACCCACAGCCTGACGCTCTACCGCGCCCCGAGCGGCGCCCTCGTGTTCGGGGCCGGCACCGTCTACTGGTCCTGGGGCCTGTCGGCCAACCACGACAACGAGGCGACGCCGACCGATCCGCGCATCCAGCAGGCGATGGTCAACCTGCTCGCCGACATGGGCCTGCAGCCCGGAACCCTCGACCCGAACCTGACACCCGCCACCGCCTCGACCGACCGCACGGCGCCGACCTCGACCGTCACCACGCCGACCACCGGATCCAGCGTGACGGCCTTCACTCCGGTCACGATCACCGGCACCGCGACGGATGCCGGCGGCGGCGTGGTCGCGGGCGTCGAGGTCTCGACCGATAACGGCGTCACCTGGCGCGCGGCCACCGGCGACGAGACCTGGAGCTACACCTTCGCGCCGCAGGTCGCTGGGACCTATCAGATCCGCACCCGGGCCACTGACGACAGCGTCAACCTGGAGACGCCCTCGGCCGGGCGCAGCCTGACGGTGACGGCCTCGCCCTCGCTCACCCTGTTCCCCGGCTCGGCCAAGCCCACGGTCACCAACACCGTCGACAGTACGGCAATCGAGCTGGGCGTGAAGTTCCAGAGTTCCACCGCCGGCACGATCAGCGGCATCCGCTTCTACAAGGGCTCGCAGGACCGCGGGGTTCATGTCGGCACGTTGTGGTCGAGCACGGGACAGAAGCTCGCCACCGTCACCTTCACCAACGAGACCACGGACGGCTGGCAGACCGCCACCTTCTCGAACCCGGTCCCCATCACCCCAGGCGCGACCTACACCGCGTCCTACCACTCGACGTTAGGACACTACTCGAGCGACGTGAATTACTACAATAACAACGTCACCAACGGCCCGCTCACCGGCAACAACGGTGTATTCGTCTACAGCAACCAGAGCCAGTTCCCAACCCAGAGCTTTAACAACACCAATTTCTGGGTCGACGTGCTGTTCAACCCCGGCGGGGTCACGACGAACCAGGCCCCGACCGCCATCAACGATAGCGACCTATCAGTAACGCAGAACACCGCCACGACCATTTCAACCTCGTCCCTGCTCGCTAACGACACCGATCCGGACGGCGATCCGCTGACGGTGACGAACGTCAGTGCTGCCACCAACGGCATCGTCTCCCTCAACAGCCAGGCCGGCACCGTCACTTTCACGCCGACGACCGGTTACACGGGAGCGGCCGGCTTCACCTACGCGATCTCGGACGGGCGCGGCGGCACATCGTCTGCCAACGTCACCCTCACCGTGTCGGCGCCCGGCACCGCGCCGGTAAGCCTGTTCTCCTCCACCACGATCCCGGCGGTCGCCAGCGAGAGCGACACTGGCTCGGTCGAGCTCGGCGTGAAGTTCCAGGCCTCCAGCGCCGGCACGATCAGCGCGATTAAGTTCTACAAGGGCAGCCAGAATACGGGCACCCATATCGGTACGCTCTGGTCGAGTACCGGCCAGGCTCTCGCCACCGCGACCTTCACGGGCGAGACCGCGAGCGGCTGGCAGACCGCCACCTTCTCGAACCCGGTGAGCATCAGCCCGGGCGCGACCTACACCGCCTCGTATCACACCACTACCGGATATTACTCAACGACAACCAACGGCTTCTCAAGCGCGGTGACGAACGGCCCGCTAACCGCGCCGTCCTCCGGCAATGGCGTCTACGCCTACGGCGGCACCAGCGCCTTCCCGACCCAGAGCTTCCAGAACACCAATTACTGGGTCGACGTCGTCTTCAACCCAAATACCAGTGCTACCAACCAGGCGCCGACCGCCGTCAACGACACTGGCCCGGCGGTGACGCAGAACACCGCCGTCACCTTCGCGGCCTCGACCTTGCTCGCCAACGACACCGACCCGAACGGCGACACCTTGACGATCACCAACGTGAGCGGGCCGACCAACGGCACCGTCTCGCTCAACACCACGAACGCGACAGTCACTTTCACGCCGACGACCGGTTACACGGGAGCGGCCAGCTTCACCTACGCGATCTCGGACGGGCGCGGCGGCACTGCTTCGGCGAAGGTGGCGCTGACGGTGTCGGCGCCGGGCACCGCCCCGGTCAGCCTATTCTCCTCCGCAGCGACCCCAGCGGCGACCAACACCAACGACACCAGCCCGGTCGAGCTCGGGATGAAGTTCCAGGCCTCCAGCGCCGGCACGGTGAGCGCAGTCAAGTTCTACAAGGGCACGCAGGATACCGGGACGCATACCGGCACCCTGTGGTCCAGCACCGGCCAGGTTCTCGCCACGGCGACATTCACGGGCGAGACCGCGAGCGGCTGGCAGACCGCCATCTTCTCGAACCCGGTGACGCTGACGCCCGGCGCAACCTATACGGCGTCCTACCACACCAATGCCGGCCGCTACTCGACGACGGCCAACGGCTTCTCGAGCGCGCTGACGAACGGGCCGCTCACCGCGCCGTCCACCGGCAACGGCGTCTACGCCTATGGCAGCTCCAGTTTGTTCCCGACCAACACCTACCAGAACACCAATTACTGGGTCGACGTCGTCTTCAACCCGAACAGCAGCGCTACCAACCAGGCGCCGACCGCAGTCAATGACATTGGCCCGACGGTGACCCGCAGCACCGCCCTCACCTTCGCGACCTCGACGCTCTTGGCCAACGACACCGACCCCAACGGCGACCCGCTGACAGTGACGAGCGTCAGCAGCGCAATCAATGGAACCGTCTCCCTCAACAACCAAGCCGCTACCATCACCTTCGCGCCGACGACCGGCTACACGGGAGCGGCCGGCTTCACCTACGCGATCTCGGACGGGCGCGGCGGCACATCGTCCGCAAACGTCGCCCTAACTGTATCAGCGCCTAGCACCAGCGCATTCAGCTTGTTCTCGTCTTCCGCGACGCCAGCGGCGACCAACACCAACGACATCAACCCGGTCGAACTTGGGGTGAAGTTCCAGGCCTCCAGCGCCGGCACGGTCAGCGCGATCAAGTTCTACAAGGGCAGTCAGGATACGGGAACCCATACCGGCACGCTCTGGTCGAGCACCGGCCAGGCCCTGGCGACCGCCACCTTCACGGGCGAGACCGCGAGCGGCTGGCAGACTGCCACCTTCTCAAACCCGGTGAGCATCACCCCGGGTGCGACCTACACGGCGTCCTACCACACCAATGCCGGCCGCTACTCGAACACCGCTAACGCCTTCGCGAACGCGGTGACAAGCGGGCCGCTGACCGCACCGGCGAGCGATACGTCAGGTGGCAACGGCGTCTTTGCTTACGGCAGCACCAGCCTGTTCCCGACCCAGTCCTTCAACCGGTCCAACTATTGGGTCGATGTCGTCTTCAATCCTTCAGCAGCCGCCTAAAAAATAATCGCTCGGCGATGCTTCTTTTTACCCACATCCTGGCGATGTCCGCGCGAGGGCGGCTTCGATCGCAATGTCGGTGATCCGCGAACGCTCAGCGAGTTGTAGACGGGACACGGCTCTCGCCTGCCGGTTGCTCCGGGTCAGTTCGTTTGCCATCCGAGAGATCCTCGAACGGCCGACCGGTGAGAGCGCTGCGCACCAAGGCTACAAGGCGGCGTCCGTTGATCAGGAACAGAAGGCCGGTCAGGCCAAGATAGACCCACGCTAGCCAGGTCAGCGTCGCGATCGAGCGCGCTTCGTCGTTGCGGTAGACGAAAGCCAGCCCGACCTGCACGGCAAACAGTCCAGCGAGCGCCAGCGCGGACCAGAGGCCGAGGCGCAGGCGCAGCAGGAGTGCGATGCCGAGCAGCGACTGGGCCGCCGTGAGGAAGAACTCCTCACCTTGGCGCGCATCGAGCGGCAGGGGGCTCATCGCGCCCGCGCCAACGCTCAAGGCCAGCGGCAGCATGCCGACGAGCAGAGTCCACTGGTTGATTTTGTCGCTGATCATGGCGATCAGCCCATCGCCGGCACGGTTGGCCAGCACGAACAGCACCGCAATCGAGATTGCAGGCGCCTCACTGGCCAGGGGCGCCAGCCACTGGATCAGCAGGAACTCGTTGAGCCCGATCGCCCGGCCGGTACCCACCATGGCCTCAGCGAAGGGTTCGGCCGAGGCGAGGATGACGCCGCAGGCCACAACCACGAGAGCCCCGATCGCGGCCCATTGCTTCGCCGGAGACAAGGTGTTCAGCGCTGCTGCAGGGCCAGGCTCCTCTGCCTCGCTCGGATTATCACTCTTCTGCAGGTTGCGCACGCGCCAGACATACGCTGCAAAGATGGCTGCCAGAACGGCAAAATCTACGACGGAGATGCTGCGCTTGAACAGGATGACGAAGGCGTAGAGGCTGGCAAGCAGCAGGAACCCGATCTCGACGGCATTGGCCGATGCGAGATCGACCGCACGGTGCCGGTCCTTCGTCCAATGCAGGAACACCATCAGAGGCCAGGCCAAGCCGACGAGCAGCCGGTTGGCGCCGGTCATGTTGGCGGCGGCGTAATGAACGTATTGCGACTCCGGACCCTCAAGCCCGGCCTTGTAGGCATAGTAGAGATCGACCGCGTATTCCGGTAGCACAGTCACCAGAGCGACCACGGCCAGGATCAGGCCTTGCGCGATATGCTGCTCGGCTGTCTCCGCACCCCAAGACAATAGGAAGCCTGCCGCTAGGATAGCGCTGCCGAAGGCGGCGGCATCAAGGAGCGGGCTGGGCCGCCAGCCCGTCGCGCGTAGCAGGAGAGCCGGGAGGGTGGCCGCTACGGCGACGGCAACCAAGATCAGAAAGCGCCTCACGCGAGTTCCTCCGCACCAGCAGGCTGCTGGAAAAATGCTAACGAGGTAGCAAAATCATCTCCGAGTCCGTTCCGGCGTCGGCGAAATGCGCTGTCTCGCCCCTGGGACAGCCGCTTGGCTTGTGTAGGCACGTAATGAAGGTTGATAGCAGAAGAAAATTTTTCTCCATCTCGGGAATTTTTCAGCAGTCCGCCAGGTCACGGCCTGCCCTTCCGCGTTCCGCTGAAGGGAGGGTCGCGCGATCGTGCCGGCAAAGGACTACTCCTGCCGCGCCTCAACCCCGGGCATCTCTCCCGCGCTCGAAGGTGGCGACACGGTAGAGGTAGATCACGAGCGCCAGGACCAGCACGCCGTTGCCGATCGGTTCGATAAGGCGGCCCACCAGGCGATATTCCTCACCGAGCCCGTAGCCGGCCGCCGTCAGCAGCCCTGTCCAGACGATCGTACCCAGGGCCGAGTAGGCGAGAAAAAGTGTGAGCGGCATGCCGGCAACCCCGGCCGGCACCGAGATCAGGCTGCGCACGCCTGGGACGACGCGCCCGAGCAGGACAGCAACGCGGCCACGCCGAGCAAACCAGGCACCAGCCCGCTCGACCTCCGCTGGGCTCAACGTCAACCAGCGCCCGTGCCGGGCCGCGAAGCGCCGCAAGCGCTCGCGCCCGAGCCAGCGCCCCACGCCGTACCAGAGCAGCGTCCCGGAGAGCGACCCGGCCGTGCCGGCGAGGAACACGCCGATGAAGCTGAGCTGGCCGCGTCCCGCGGCAAAGCCTGCCAGCGGCATGATGACCTCGGAGGGGATCGGCGGGAAGATGTTGTCGATCAACATCAGCAGGAAGACGCCGAGATAGCCGGTCCGCTCAATCGCGGTGACAATCCAATCGACCAGCGCAACCTCCTCGCGAGCGACACCATGCAGAGGCATTTTTCCCAGGCATGGAATATACCCCAGAAATTTAAGCTAGTTTTTCGTCTTCAATTTCTATGGCAACGTATTCAATGCCCCAACGTATCTTCATGGCAGAGCAGCTTGCACGGATTAAATCGGGACCAAATGCTGTATCGTCCACAACGATTTGACAGGTCATCGTGTTGACGGTTCATCGATCCATTTCCGGCATCTGTTATGCGGCAGCGGTCGCGTCGAACAGCGATGTAGCCGAGCTATTTGTCTCCCAAGCGCCGCGTTCGTGACGAAGCATGTCAAACCGTGGAGCAGGGTTCTATCAACCCGCATGGACCGCAGCAGCAACGAAGCAAGCTAGACACACTTCGTCACCATCGAGCAAAGCCGCGAACACGACCTCGGCCCAATCCTATCCGCTCCCCACAGGATAGGGGCCGCCGGATCTAACCTGACCCAGGCGCGATCTGGTGCGACCGTTCGAGCGATAGGTGGTCACCATGGATAAATCCTTCCCCTCGAGTCCTACGACGCGAGTGTCTCTAGCCATTGCATTGGCTGCGCTGGCAGGCGCTTCAGACTCAATTGGATTTCTAGAGCACTCGCAGCTCTTTATGTCGTTCATGAGTGGGAACACAACGCGATTAGGAGCTTCTGTTAGCGCGTTCGATTGGCCTGGCACCGTGCGGTTCGGCAGCACTATCACGCTGTTCTGTTTCGGCGCATTCTTTGGCACCCTTTTGGCAGCATGGTCTGGACGATGGAGATTGTCGGTTCTATTGAGCGTACAAGCTATCCTTTTGTCATCGAGCAACTTGTTACCAGATGGGCCGGAGGCAGTTCCACTTCATGCTTACCCGGTTGTTTTTGCTCTTGGCATTTTGAACGCAACCCTGCAAGATGAAGATGGAAGAAGTTTGGCGTTGACCTATGTAACAGGGACGGTTGTTCGCTTTGGCACAGGCTTAGCGAACATGATCCTTCACAAACCGGCTCCGTCCTTCTGGCTGCAGGCACCACTATGGGCAGGTCTGACGCTGGGTGCGATCGCCGGTGGCTTTCTCCAAAAGATTCTTGGATCTGATGCATTTCTAATGCCTGCCGCTCTCGCAGCATCGTTAGCTATATTTAGCCTCGTTACGACTATTATGTATCCAGGAAGTCACCATGTGTCGAACGAACGATCTCCTCAACCCGACGCGCATCCCGACGCACCAGCAACTGTGCGATAGATTGACTTGGAAGGATAGGAGTTTTGCGCAAGTGGTTGGTAAGCGGAGCCTTCAGGCCACGGCTTCAAGGTCTTGCGCACTGGCGTAGGCTCAGGACAGCAGCTCGTCGAGGCGGCGGTTGGAATGGCCCTCAGCGATGCGGGTAAGCACGTCGCTCAGATAGGCGTGCGGCTCCACCCCGTTCAGCTTGCAGGTCTCGACCAGCGAGGCGATCACCGCCCAGTGCTGACCCCCGCCGTCCGAACCAGCAAACAACGCGTTCTTGCGCGTCAGCGCCATCGGCCGGATCGGCCGCTCGACTACGTTCGAGTCGAGCTCGACCCGGCCATCCTTCAGGAACACGCACAGCCCAGCGCGACAGCACATAGCGGGTCTCCCCGGCTAGTGTTCTGCACCTGAAGTTTACGACAAAGACGTTGGCTTTGGCTCAGCTTCGAGTGCTCTCAGGCAGAGGCGTTTGACGCTGGCCAGGATAGCGTCGGCCGACTTCAGCCACCGGAACGGCTTGGGGTCAGCGTTCGTCGCCTCGATGAAGGCGCGAATGCGATGTGGACCGCCGCCCGGCTGGCCGACCGCTTGGCGGAGGAGACGGGCTTGCGCATGCTGCTCAGCCTGTTCCAGCAAGAGGATTACGGTAATGCCCACTCTGTCCGATCGCCAGCGGGTTGAGGTTGCGATCCCGGCCTATCTCCTGTTGGCGCTGACGACTGCTCCTGGCCTCATTGTCCCGGCCGGGCCGGAGCTGGCGGAGAGGGCCGAAGCCGACATCACGGCAATGCGAACCGACCTGACGCAGGCCTGCATAGAGCCGTTCACCGATCTCGTAGGCAAGAAGCAGCACGCACTACTGCGACGGGTCGAGCGGATCGGGAAGGGCGTGATCGCCGGGTGGGAGAACCGGCCGGCGCTGAGCGTGATGCTGACGCTCTGGTACTTCCTGAAAGACCTGACCGACCGGGAGGTGCTGATCCTGTGGGAGGGTTCGGCGATGGCGCGGGCGACGAGCCGGCTGCTACCGATGTTCATGCACGGCTTCGACGAGGAGAAGCGGGATGCGGCGGCGCAGGAACAAGCCCGCCAGCTCCTCGCCCGGCTACAGGTGGAAGGGCTGTACGGCTGACGTACCCTCCTCCCGGCCGGCTCCTATCCTCCGGGGCAGATTGGGCACGGTCCGTCCCAAGGGCTGCGCGAGGTTGATCGTCACCCGAAGGGCCGAAACCGCGCAGCGGGTTCGGGGAGCCGCCGCAGGCGGCGAGTAGAGCCCGGTCCCGAAGGGACGCGCCAATCCACATCCTCTAGATGATTTTATTTAGATTATTATGAATGGATTTTTGCTCGTTCACGAGCGAGCGATCCCATACATAGCGGACCATGAGACTGATATATACCATCATCGCCAAAGGAAAATATGAGAATATATCAGAAATAACATCCCACATATTACGGGATGATCGTAATAATGCGAGCTGTGGAAAAGCAATAAAAGACCCATTAGCGCCATAATGCCGGATCCAACCACCATATTCCTGATAAAATTATCGTATCCATTCCTAATTTTTGATGACCTATGCCAGACATTCAGTAAGTAGTCCATCTCTTTTTCTAACAGCTTCTCTTTGTCTTCCCTCATATTGTGATCTTAGACTAAATTTTATAGTTTCAAGTTTCTCGCCAGCTAGGCGCCGCAACGAAGTTAGATCTCGTCTTTGATCTGTCAGATACTGAATATTTATATCTTCTAGTGCATATATATCAATATTGATACCAATTGATAGCTGTATGACTGCTTGGATTTCACTGAATTTCATCCACAAATATCCCAATACAACTCATGTGATATCTAACAAAAACATCATACAATGCAATAGGAGAAAAAACTTTAGCAATTTTACTCGAACCGATTATAAATATCGTTCAGGCTGGGTTTAAGGTCGAATGCTACGTAGCGCGAAACCAAGCTCAGGTTTGTTACAACGCATGGCCCTGATTAATTACGCAACTCATAATAACCCGGACACAGCAACATAATGATTGATATCGGGCCGCGTGATTTGATGGAGCCAACTCCGATGATAGTTCCCGATTTTGACCGCGATCAGGCAATCGCACCATACCTGGGGTGCCGGCTGTGAAGCTCTGGGCCCCCTCCCCCATATTCGGGATGCCTGGTTCGCTCCAGCGGAGGCTCATTCTGGCTGCTGCGCTCTGCATCAGCCTGGCGTTGGCCGGGGCCGCGGTCTCGATCGGGTTCGTCCTGCATCGGTTTGTTCGGGGTCAGCTCGACGGCCGGCTGGACGCCCGGATCACGGCGCTGGCCTCGGAGGTTCGGACCGGGCCGGACGGCCGCCTTTCCGTGCGGACCGACCGCGACGGGCCGCCGTTCGACCGGCGGTTGTCGGGCTGGTACTGGGAGGTCCGCCGGGGCACGACGGTGATTCAGTCTTCCTCGTTGAACGAGCTCGGCATCGATCTCGTGAATGTGGGGACCGACGAGTGGCAGCCCCCTGCCCGGCTATCCCGGGGTCGGTCCTGGGAGGGCCGTAACGGGGAGGCGGTGGTCGGCTCGCGCTGGCACGTCGACCGCCTGGTTGCCACTGAGCGACTGCAACCGCCGCCACCTGAAACAAGTGCTCCCAAGGATGTCATGGGCCCCGTCCGCCAGCGTTTGATCCTGCGGGTGCTGACGGTCCAGGGAGAGTCGAACGAGGTCCCGACGGTGTTCGTTGCCTCGGCGCCGGAGAGGGCGCTGTATGGGCCGATCCTGGAGGCTCTGCGCACCCTCGGCATCTGCCTCGTGCCGATCGGGGTACTGATGTTCGGTGGGGTGCTGCTTCAGGTCCGCCTTGGTCTTCGGCCGCTGCGCCGGGTGAGCGAGCAGCTTGCCGAGGTTCGGGCGGGTGGGTGCGAGCGCCTGCCGCTTGACCAGCCAACCGAGGTTCTGCCGCTCGTGCGAGAGATCAACGGTCTTCTCGACCAGAATGCGGCCAACTTGGCGCATGCGCGGGGGCACGTTGCGAACCTCGCCCACGGACTGAAGACGCCGCTGGCGACGCTGGCAATGGCGTTCGGCGAGACGGGAGCAAGCCGGGACGCACGGCTGGCTGTGTTGGTCGAGGATATGGACAGGCGGATCCGGCACCATCTTCGGCGCGCTCGCGCGGCGGCGACTGGCGGGACGGCGCGCGAGAGGGTCGATCTCGCCGGCGTCGTCGCCGACCTGGTGATGGTGATGGGGCGCATCAATGCCGCCACAGGGATCACGTTCGACATCGATGTGCCGGCGGGGCTCGCCGTCGGCTGTGACCGGCAGGACGTCGAGGAGATGCTGGGCAACCTGCTCGAGAACGCCTGCCGGTTCTGTGCCGGGCGGGTGCGAGTGGAAGCGTTCCGCGGGGATTCCTCGATTGTCGTCCTGGTCGAGGATGACGGTCCTGGCCTGGCGCGGGAGGATCGGGAGGCGGTGCTTCAGCGCGGCCGTCGGCTTGATGAGAGCGGGCCCGGCCACGGGTTCGGCTTGCCGATCGCGCAGGAGCTGGCGGAGCTGTATGGCGGCAAGATCACGCTCGAGGCGTCGCGGCTCGGGGGGCTCGAGGTCCGGCTGACCCTGCCGTCCTGAGCGGGGTCCAGCCCTTGCCTGCTCGGCCGGGAGTTAGCTGTTCGGCGGCCGTCGGGCCTGCGCGAGGCTGATCGTCACCCGAAGGGCCGAAACCGCGTCAGCGGGTTCGGGGAGCCGTCGCAGGCGGCGAGTAGAGCCCGATCCCGAAGGGACGCGCCCCATTCCTCGACGGCGCGGCGCCGGAGTTGGCCGTGGCCAACTTTCCCAGGATGGAGTGGTTGGGCAAAAGGCACGGCAGCTCTGCGGGCGCCCCGGCTCCGTACCGACTTGGCTCAGATCCCCCTTCCCCCATCCTCTGATTGCGAGCTTGGCTGATCGACCCCGCTCGGGCCATGAAGATGGTCGGGTGGATCGGGGGAATCGTTGCAGGACACCGCGGATCAGAAGCGCCGGATCGACGGCGTGCTGCGAGCTGGGACGATCACTGAGCGCGAGCGCCTGGCGGCTTTCGTGACCGACGAGGCGACGGTGGTCGCGGCCAACCCGTTCCCATCGACGACTGCCGGGGCGGCGCGTCAGCGCTGGGGCTTGCGCGAGATCGAGTTCGAGGCGATGGGCGTTGCCTCGGCCGGTCTGCCGTGCCTGATGGCGGCGCTCTCTGGTCTGGCCGTCAACGAGCCGCTTCGGCAGGAGATCCTGCGGTCACCGACGCACGTCCTGTACGTGCTGCTGCGTGGTGAGGGCGGCCCGATCGTCGGGGCGGTGTTGCACGGCAAGCCGGGCGATGCGCTTCCTCCGTTCGTGAAACCTGAGCCTGCGGTCAGGCGGACCCCGGCCAAGCGTACGTCGCGCAAGCGGGTCGCACCCGGTCAGCTCGAGCTGTTCGCGATCGGGTGAGCAGGGCGGCGGACCAGGGTGTTCTCCGTCACGGAGGCCCGGTCCGCGGGTGACGCCAACCGAGCGGCCAACGGGCGGCAGGCTGGCGTGACTGCGGGACCAATGACCCCAAACTAGGACCGTTCCCCGCCGGGGGTGGGCGACGTCGGCCCCCTGCCCTGTCCCGGGCACCAATGCTCGGCGCGCTGCTGGTAGGCCTCGAAGCCCGGCTTGTAGGGGATTGCCAAGCCTTCCCGGATCAGGATGTCGGCGACGTTCCCATCAGGCGCCACGAGCGACGCGAGAGTACGGCGATAGCGGTCGGTCCGGCCGGACCGCTCGATCCTGACGGGCCCCTTGAGGAGTTGGCGCAGGCGTCCGGAGGCGAGCAGACCTTTGGCGAGTTCGGTGTTGCAGCGGGGTTTCGAGATCTCAGGAGCATCCGGCTCGACGAGGCGGATGCGTTCCCCAGCCAACTCGACCGTATCGCCGTCGATGACGCGGATGAGGTCCCCGTCGACCGTCTCGGCGTGCGCTGGGAGAGAGTCCAAGGCGAGCAGGCCTGCGAGGGCGAGGTGTTTCATGCGGTCCGGCCTATTGCGACCCACAGCCGTCCCGGGGGGCCGCGCGAGGTTGATCGTCACCCGAAGGGCCGAAACCGCGTAGCGGGTTCGGGGAGCCGCCGCAGGCGGCCAGTAGAGCCCGGTCCCGAAGGGACGCGCTATGCGCTCTACCGACGAGACGCCGGAGTTGGCTGCGGCCAACTTTCAGAGAGCAGGGCGATCACCGCCGGCCTGGCCCCTTCCCATCCTCGGTGCTTCGGACGCCGGAGGCCTGCTGGTCGAGGAATGCCGCATAAAGCTCGTCGAGGCGGGCGGCGACGAATTCACCGAACGAGGGGTCTCGATCGATGGCCAAGGTGACGGTTGCACCCTTGCGAGAGATCTCTGCCGTAGCCTGACCCCCTTGCCCCTCCCACAGCTTCGATGCGGCCGGAGAGAGCTTCTGGGGAGTGACGAGTGCGGCGATCCTGGCGAAGCGTGCGTCGCTGTCGAGCGCCATGAAGGCGTCATCCATCACGGCTTTCTCGACCACCTTCGCGACGGAAGGGGTCTTGATGTGCTCGGCGAGAGCAACCCACCGGCGGCGACCGATCTTTGGCGCGGGACCGATCCTGGTTACGATCTCTTCCGGTACGGCGCGCGCGACGGCGATCAGCTTCGACAGCTCACCTTTGTCGATGGAGAGCGCGTTCGTGATGATCGTCCGCTCGAAGCCGTGGTCTTCGAGGCGGCAGGCAAACAGCGCCCGTTCGATGTAGCTGAGATCCTGGCGGGCGGAGTTCTCCAAGCCTTGGGCGACGACGAGGTCAGTGTCGTTCAGCTCGCGTACGACGGCGCGGACCTGCCGCCCGAGTTCGGTCAGCGCCCGCAGGCGCCGGTGCCCGTAGGCGACCTGATACCGGCCCATGCGGGTGGGGTGCGGACGGACGAGGATCGGGACTTCCTGCCCGTGTTCCTCGATCTGGCGCTTGAACTCGCCGAAGGTGCCACCGTCATGATCGAGCCGGTCCTTCACGAAGGAGGGATCGATCAAGGCGGGGTCTAGATCGACGATGGTCTGGCCCCTTGCCAGGGCCGCTTGGAGGGCGCGGCGATCGTCGTCCATCCGAGAGAGCGAGAGGCTCATTGCGCGGACGGGACCTGCCGGGACCCTTCCGTCCGGCGACGGTTCGGCGGACCTGGAGTTGGCTGCGGCCAACTTCTCTGTGGCAGGGGCGTGGGAGGTCGGCTCGTAACCCGCGTGCCCAGCCAGGCCCACCGCACCGGCCGCACCAGCCGAAGTGTTGCGGGGCGAGTTGGCCGCGGCCAAATTTTCGGGCTCGGGGGCCTGTTCGGTTCGGTGGGAGCCGGCACTGACAGCCTGGCCCGCCTCGTTCCCTGAACCGGAGTTGGCCGCGGCCAACTTTTCGGGGTCGGAAGTGGGGCTGACAGCCTCGGCAGCAGTGGGGGCGGGTTGATCCGAGCCGGTGCTTAGAGGCGAGTTGGCCGCGGCCAACTTCCCGAGGTTGGGGCTCGGGGCGTACAGGTCCCGGATTGCGTCGCGGCGTTTCATGCTGCCCGCCTCCAAGCGGTGTGGACGGATTCAGCCGGGATGGGTCCGTGCTGTGAGGTGCAGTCGGAGCGAAAGTTGGCCGCGGCCAACTTTTCGGGGCCGGGGACGTAGCCGGCAGGGTCGCCAGCTCCGGATCCGGCCTTATTCATGGCGCCGCCCGAACCAGAGTTGGCCGCGGCCAACTTTTCAGGGGAGGGGGCGCGGTCGACAGCGGCGGCAGATATGGGGCGGCCCCGATCGGGTACGACGTCCCGGCGTGAGTTGGCCGCGGCCAACTTTTCACTGCCGGAGATCGTGGAAGAGAGGTCCCGGGTTGCAGCGTGGTGGCTCACGCGGCCCGTCCCCAGGCTTTGTGAACGAGCCCGAGGATCTCCCGATGGACGGCGTCGAGGCTCTCGTAAGCCCGATCGTAGGTCGCGCGGCCGACGCTGTTCCGCTCAAGTTCGTACAGGCTCTGCTTCGTCAGGCCGGCATCGGCGATCGCCGTGGACTTCCAGACGGAGGCGGCAAGAACGTCGTCCCCGAACAGGCTGCGCAGGAGAGCAACGATCTGGCTCTGCGGCCCATCGTGCGGCTCGTGGCGCGTCACAACATAGCGGATGAAATCGTGGGAGAGATCGCCACCGGCCTCGCGGACAACCCGCATCAGATCGGAGGCCATCAGCAGGAACTGAGACATGGATGCGACGTCCACCATCTGCGGGTGGATCGTAATCAGGAGGGAAGTCGCGGCACACACCGCCCCAAGGGTCAGATACCCGAGCTGCGGCGGGCAATCGATGACGACCAGATCGTAGTCCTCTTGCACCGAAGCGAGGGCATGGCCGACACGCTCGAAAAACATCCCTCCGTCGGCACGCTGAGGACTGGACAACATACTGGGGGTCTCGTGCTCGAACTCCATGAGTTCGAGGTTACCCGGAACGAGATCGAGACCATGGAAATAGGTTTTACGGATGATGTCGCGCAGAGACTTGCGTTTATCGTCGTATCGAATGGCGCCGTAGAGAGTGTCACCCCAGCGAAGGTCAAATTCGGGCTGGATCCCGAACATGGCACTGAGCGATGCCTGTGGGTCGAGATCGACTGCTAGGACGCGATATCCCTGGAGAGCCAGCCATTGAGCAAGGTACAGGGTGGTGGTTGTCTTCGCTGAACCACCCTTGAAATTGACACATGCGAGGGTTTGAAGCCGCTCTCCCTCACCGCGCCATGGTAGGAAGCTCTTTGCATCTTTAGGCCTTGCCTCAGCCAGGTACTTCCGTAGCTCGCCAATCTGCGCAAGCGAATAGAGCCTTCTTCCATTCGCCTGTATTTCAGGAGACGGGCCAATCTGCTCCAGGGACAGCGCACGCAGATGGCTGTCAGACACGGAGACAAGCCGCGAGACTTCGCCAATAGAAAACCTACGAAGCTCCTTCTGCGCTTCGGGAGGAAAAAACCTTTCACGCATCGACTGTAGCTGCGTGGAGAGGAGACGAGCATGCGAAGATATGCGATCGTCTGAAGGAACGGCGGCTTCTACCTGAGATGCAGCGAGCGACGACATGCTATGTCCTTGAAAACGGATTTGTCCGAAAAAACGGCTCAAATCCGTTTTATATATCCATAAACAGTTCAGTGCCACAAGGATTCATTCGTTAACAGATCCTTACCTTGCGGATGCCGAGCACGGATAGAGCCGGTGGGGTGCCAGGCCTCCGAAGTCATTGAACGTGAGGGGAAAGCCGAAGTTGGCCGCGGCCAACTTCAGATCGGCAGTGATGGCTGATGCGGGGAATGCCGGCGATCGTATCTCTGCGCGGTGGCCGGCAGCGGGCGCGATCTGTGCTCAGGTTCCGGACCCGCGGATTATCCACTGAATTCACACCCTTCCGTGCATCTTTTCGCTTGACGCGTCGCAACTCTCGACGGTTGGCGCAACCCGTGCGCTTGATATCCGTTACGGATTTCAAGACGGAGGGTCGGCCTGATGCGGCAGAGCAAGCGGACGTCCTGGGGTGGGCCTCGAGAAGGGGCGGGGAGACCCCCGGCGGAGCCGACCAAGGTCGTGCGCCTGCCGGTGGACATCGCCGATGCCGCCAGGCGGGCTGCGGCAGCCCGTGGCGGCTCCGGGAGCGGGATCGGCGCCTTCCTAAAGGGGGAGGTGCGGACGACGGCAAGCGCACCCCTGGTGACGGCGTCCGTGGCCTGCGGGTTCCCGTCGCCGGCCGAGGACAGCCTCGAGCGGCCGCTCGATCTCAACGAGCTGCACGGGATCGGCGCGCCGAGCGTCTTCCTAGTCCGTGTCGCCGGCGAGAGCATGACCGGGCGCGGCCTGTTTCCGGGCGACATCGCGGTGGTCGACAAAGCGCGCCGGCCGCGGTCGGGCTGCATCGTGGTCGCGTGCCTCAACGGCGACTTCACGATGAAGACCTACCTCAAGCGCGGCGATGAGGTGATCCTGAAGGCCGAGAACCCGGCCTTCCCCGACATCACGGTGCCGGAGGAGGCGGATTTCCAGGTGTGGGGGGTCGTCACCGGCTCGTCGCGTGTGTTCTGAGGCTGGGACCTGCGCATGCCCGGCCTCGTCGCCCTGGTCGACTGCAACAATTTCTATACGAGCTGCGAGCGGCTGTTTCAGCCCGAGCTGAATGGCAAACCCGTCGTGGTCCTGTCGAACAACGACGGGTGCGTGATCGCCCGATCGAACGAGGCGAAGGCCCTTGGGATAAAGATGGGTGACGCCTACCACCTCAGAAAGCGCGAGTTCGCGGCGTGGGGGGTGCAGGTCTATAGCTCGAACTACACCCTCTACGGGGACATCTCCGCGCGGGTGATGCGGATGCTCGGGGAGTTCACGCCCGAGCTCGAGGTCTACTCGATCGACGAGGCGTTCCTGGGGCTCGCGGGCTTCTCCGATCCCGAGGGGCACGCCCGCCGGCTTCGGGAGACGGTCGGCCGGCAGACCGGGATCCAGGTCTGCGTCGGTGTCGCGCCGACGAAGACGCTCGCCAAGGTGGCCAACCGCACGGCGAAGAAGGACCCGGGCCGCGGCGGGGTGTGCCTGCTCGACACAGAGGAGGCGCAGACGGCGGCGCTCTCGAAACTCGTCGACGACATCTGGGGGATCGGGAGCCGGCTGGCGCCGAAGCTCGCGGCGCTTGGAATCTCGACGCCGCTCGAGCTCCGGGCGGCCGATCCTGTGATGATCCGCCAGCGCTTCAACGTGGTGGTGCAACGGACGGTGCTGGAGCTGCGGGGGATCCCCTGCCTCGACCTCGAGCGCGACAGCCCGGACTCGAAGACGATCTGTTCGGCGAGGAGTTTCGGCCGGGCGGTAGAGGGTTTCGATGAGCTGGCGGAGGCGCTAACCACCTACGTGTCGCGCTCGGCCGAGAAGCTGCGCCGGCAGGGGCTGGCGGCCGCGGCGATCGCGGTGCTGGTGTCGACCAACCGGCACAAGCCGGAGGAGCCGCAGTACCACGCGACGCGGCATGTCCGGCTGACGATCGCGACCGCGGACACGGCGCGGCTGATCCGAGCGGCCCTGTGGGGCCTGCGCGAGATCTACCGGCCGGGCGTCCGCTACAAGAAGACCGGGATCCTGCTGCTCGACCTGGCGCCGGCCGGGAGCGTGCAGGGCTCGCTGTTCCTGCGGCCGGACGATCGCCGGCGGGTCGAACTGATGGGGGCGATCGACGCGATCAACCGGCGCTACGGGCGGGACCGGGTCCGGTTCGCCGGCACGGGGCTCGCCCGGGGGTGGAAGCTCAAGGCTGAGTTCCACTCGCCCCGCTACACGACGCGCTGGGACGAGCTGCTGCGCGTCTGAGCGCGCCGGCGGGGCGAGAGGGCAGGGGAGGCGGATGGCTCCCCTGCCTCGGGATCACCCGAAGAGCTTGAGATAGACGGGGGTCGTCCCGATGATCGCGAGCATCAGCGTCATCGTGCCGAGCAGCCAGAGCACGGCGTTGAGCTTGGCCTCGAGGCCGGCGTTCGCTTCCTTGATCTTCACCGCGATGTGCTCCTCGAGCGCCTCGACCACCTTCGTTGCCGTATCGTCGTCCAATTTAAGCGATTGGAACGCTTTGAACAATGTGAGCTGCATGGTGCCTCCGTCTCGTTGATCGAGGCCGGGGATCCAGCGCGGGCTTCGGCGCCGGCGGTCCGGGATCGCGGAGCGACCGCGGCAGCGGGCGACGGGGGAGCCGATTTGCATCAGCAAATTGGGGGGACCGTCGATCCTGGAGGGGCGGCGCGCACCCGCGCTATGGTTACGGCCCGATCGTGAGGCGGCAGGCGGGGATGCCGAGAGGGGAAGGCTCCAGAGCGAGGGGGAGACGGTTGCTGGCCGGGGAGGGGAGCTGGGCGAGCTAACCGATTCAGGGGGATTTGCCGAAGTCCCAGATAAGCACGCCGGGGGATTTGACGGGCTGAAGGCGCCAAGCGCGGGTGACGGGAAAGCGGATGAAATCCGCGTTCACCTCGCTCTCGTCCTTGGTCAACGGCAGGAGCGCGCCGGTGTAATCGCCCCGCAGGGTACCCGCGGTCGGGTGGACGCCGAACAGGCGCAAGATGCCCCAGCCAAGCTCCGCGGCCTGGAGGCCCCATTCCTTGATCCAGGCCGTGCAGCGGGGGTGCGTCTCGTACCAATCGATGCTTCTGAAGCCGGGGCAGGGCGGCTGGTCCGGCGAGAGAGAGGCGAAGCCGCGGGACCAGGTGAGACCAGTTCGAGGGGTGATGTCATAGGTGGGGTTTACCCCACCCTATGCCTGGGTCCAGATCCCTGCGTTGTATAGCACGCATGCGGAAACAAGAGATGTATTCTTGCGCATCTCTCGCCTACATACGAAATATAAATTTCACCGTTGGGATTATAAACAAGACCATGCCGGATGTGAATAGCCAGACAACAGGCTTTCCGACAAGAACGCCTTGTATCCGTGCTTTTGCTTCGATTTTTTGA
This sequence comes from Methylobacterium aquaticum, assembly GCF_001043915.1. Classification (GTDB taxonomy): domain Bacteria; phylum Pseudomonadota; class Alphaproteobacteria; order Rhizobiales; family Beijerinckiaceae; genus Methylobacterium; species Methylobacterium aquaticum. The sequence goes on from NZ_LABX01000032.1 coordinate 84,996, forward strand.
AACTCCTTATACTCTCTCCAATCCTTTGGTGCAAGAATTCCAAACTCGTTAGAATTCTCAAATCTGAACTTCTCATAGGCAACGCCATGGGTTTTATGATAGTAATAGAAAATCCATCCGGCTGCCGCCATCAGGCAAATTCCGATAAGCCACATCAGGAACATATTCGCCCCTCTCTATCTCTGTACCATCACCACCAAAAATGAATCGCATATTAGCACTGCGCTGTTAATATGCATAACACCACGACAGATTACAAGACTTTATGTATTGTCCCTTTTTGATATAACAACTGATGCAATTTTAAAAACTGATATGATGCAGAAACTGCCATGATAAATAGCATTCTTCACCATGTCGCGTCTAGACGATTCAGTCGCGCTCTACGCAGGGCCTGGAGAACCGGCCCAAGCGAGTATTTCCCGCCGCGCTTTCTCTCCGTAAGGGCCCGCAAATAGCCACCGTGGCTTTTGATGCTCTCGGTCCGCTCCAGCATCGCCGCGAGGGTAATCGCTGCCGCCTCACGCCCCATGGCGTCCTGCGCGTCGCTCCAGGCCGCTGGGCTGATGCCGAGCATCGGCCGGACTCGATCGGCCGTGTCGATCAGGTCGTCCCATGATCGGATTACTGAGCGCGCGTAGTCCTGCACCTGGGGGCAGGCCTCGAGCACGCTGTGAAGCGGATAGGTCGACCGGATCGCGTTGTGAGCGGCCGAGGCCGGACCCTTGCTCGATTCTGAAGAGGCGACTGGCTTCTCCTCCTCCCCGAATGCCTTTTCACGAACAGGACCATCAGTGTTTGAACTCTGTATGTGCCGCTCGAAGTGAGCGGCACTGCCGCTCATTTTATTGGATTCTTGTCGAGAGATCAGGGCCCTGCTCACAACGAGAGCGAGGGCTTCGAGCGCCTCGCCAAGGGCTGCGACCTCTGCGGGCTCCGGCCGACGGGGATAGCTGGCGACGAGGGTGTAGTAGCGCTCGCGCAGCTCGGCCGGAGTCGGCTCACCGGGATCTCCGTCCCCATCCGCGACGTCGAGCGCATCGAGCAGCTTGGCGCAGTCGCGACGCAGCAAGCTGACCGTCTCGCGGGCAAGGCTCTGGGCCAAGGCCTCGGCGCGGACGGTATCAGCGAGGGCGGCGATCTCGGCCGCCCGGAGAGCGAGCGGGGTGAGGTCGAAGCCGTAGGCGTGGGTGATCTGTCCGCCCTCGCCACGGCGCACGTAGCGCTTGCCGTTGGGGCTGTCGCGCCGGATCACCAGGCCGGCCTCGACGAGGGCCGAGAGGTGTCGGCGAAGCGCCGCCTCGGAGAGGCCTCGCGCCCGAGCGGCGAGGCTGCGGTTCGAGGGGAAGACCACCAGGTCGGGCGCGTCGTCCGTCGGAGCCAGCATTCTCTCGGGCAGGCAGGTCAGCAGGGCCTCGAGCACGACGAGGGTCGCGGACGACAGGCCGAAGCTCGCCCGCGCGGCCGTGAGGTCGTGCAGGACGCGCCATTTCTCAGCGACGACAGTGTTGGCCGGCCGGGAGGCGACAGCCTCGGCCTGGGCGGCGATCTGCGCAGCCGTCAGCGATCGCGCGCCGAACGGCGCGGTGATTCGCCTGGCCACCTCACCGAGGCGGCCATTGTTCTCTTTCATGACGCCCGATCCCTCTCCGGTCGGGCCGCGACAGCTCATGAGGTCACCCCATAGGGGCGTCCTCCTCCAGGCAAAGCCTCTCCGTTACAAGAAACTGCGTTTCTTGCTTGACGCCCGGGGGCGATCTGTGGCTTGTAGGAGGTGGTTTTTCGGGCTCCTACAGCCTTCTCGTAACGGTCACTCGGCCCTCACTTCCCGGCAAGGAGGTGGGGGCCGATGGCTTTTCAGGGGTGCTCTGCGGCGGCGTTGAACTCCTGGTAACGACTCGCAGGCCAAACGCCGGCGAAATGGCATCTCCGGTCCCACGGCGACGGTTGTCAACCCGAATCACGTCCTGGATGTGATTCTAACGTATTTTCAACGTAGATATGCCGTTGTTGGGCCCTTTGCGGGTTAGACTCTCGATCACGCGGGCATCTCAATGTCGACCGTGAACGAGCAATCCTTGATCGTGGAGATCACCTTTGCGTTCTCGGCAGCACCGTTGCGGGAGCCAGTCCTGGCCTGGATGCGAACGGCAGTGATTTTCCGGACGGCCTTGTAGATGTGGCCAGGCGGTCTCGCCGGGAGGGAGAGGGTGCCGATCGACCCCGCCTGCACGGCGGCCGCTCGAAAGCGCCGCGCCGACTTGCCCGACAGCTCTGCGGGGTAGACGACGTGGATGAGGGTGTCGGCGGCATGGCCAGGCTTGCCTTCGACCAGGGCCTCGACGCAGCGCGCGACCACGAGCGCGGTGGTGAGCGGGGAGGAGGGGCGGATGCAGACGATCCCTCGAGCCGAGATGGCGGAGCGCAGCTCGAACCCCTCGGTCATCGAGACGCTCTTGAGGCCGGCGATCTCGGCCGCGTGAGCGGCGAGGGCCTTGCGCCCGACCTCGCGCTTGTCGTCCGGGAGGTTTTGGATCGGCTTGATCGCCTTCCGAAGCGCCGCTCCTTCGGCCGGTGCGTCCTCGTCGGCGGCGACCTCGTGCCCCTCGATCTCGTACTTGCCTTTGATCAGCCGGTCGAGCGCGACCTCGTCGAGGAAGGCGGCGTAGATCTCGAGCGGGTTCTTCTCGCGGCGTGTAGCGATCGCCATGGCGAGCGGCAGCAGTTCCGCATGCAGGGCTTCAGCTTCGGGTCCAAGGCGCATGTCCGCGATCGCAGCGGTCAGGGTCGAAGCCGCGACCCGCAGGGGCGGCTGCGGCACGGCGTCGAGATCGATCGAGTAGACCTCGGTGTCCCGGCCGAAGGGCTGCGCGATCTGGGAGATTTGCCGTGTGAGCATCTCCGGCTTCTTGGCGGCCTTCCCCTCGTCAGGATCGCCCTTGTTCCGAGCGACAGGCTGGGGGATGCCCTCGACGATGATGGCACCCATGCCGTTCATGCAGGATGCGAATACGAGGTTGCCGATCGCCTGAGCCTGCAACAGGGGGTCGTCGCTTTCGATCGCCATGCCCTGAACCAGGTCCTCGCGCCGCAGCCAGACCTGGCCGGTTTTCGCTAGGCCGATCGGCCAGGTAGCATCGCCGCGCCGGCGCGTGGTCTCGTCGCGGTAGCCGCGGCGCCCGAGGTGGTGGGGCACGCGCCCCGGCGCGCGCCAGTTTCGCCAGCCGTAGGTGAAGTGACGCAGGAAGCGGTACCCGGCGTAGACCAGGATCGCCTCGGGCACGAACGGCGCGGCGCACAGTGACACGGAGAGCGCGGCTGCGATCCCGAAATGCCACGCGACCTCTTTAGGGGAGTCGTCGTTCATCGGTCGTGCTTCCCTCAACCCTTGGCCCGGCCGCGGATCATCGACAGCATGGTCCGGCCGGCCGCGCTCGAGCCTGCCCGGGTGCCGGAGGTGAGGGCGCCGGCGGTCCTGGCTGCGTTGCCGCCCGGGATCTGGTTCGGTGAGCTCGGCATGACGATGCCGGCCGCGGCCGTCGCGGTGCTGCTTCCAGTGCGCCGCTCGATCTGCGCCCCGATCCAGGACAGCACGGTCTCTGGCAGGGCGCTGATCTGGCCGGCCGACAGCATGACGATCGAGAACAGGATCACGGCATAGACGAACAGCCCGGCGGTCCCGACCATCGCGTAGGCGATGGTGCCGTCGGGCGAGAGCATCGCGAGCGCGCCACGGAAGAACACGTTGGTGATGTCGATCCCCACCCGCATCAGCAGGAGCGAGACGAGGAGCCCGACGACGATCAGTGGAGGGCGAAGCAGGATGCCGAGGAAGAACATGTAGCCCTGGCCGCTGTTGCCGACGAAGCTGTCGGAGCGGGCTGGCATGAACTTTGTCAAAAGCCAGATCGGCACTGCGATCATCGCCTCGGCGACGACGAGAAACCAGTTGAAGGTGCCCATCAAGAAATGGACGATCACCACGAACGGCACCAGGCCAATCAGCATGAAGGCGGCGGCGAACAAGATTGTCGCTAGGAAGTAGAAAAAGCTTGAGACTTTTTCAGCACCCTGTTGCACAACTTGCGCTGCCGGATGCTTGATAAACCCCAGTCCCCAGCCGGCGAAGTCCGTACCGACGCCAGCAGCGGTCGCAGTCAGGCCCATGTTCGCGATGCTCTGGCCGATCTCCTGCACCTCGAGGATTGGGTCTCTCCAAGTCGTGGTCTCCGGCCGGCTGATGACCCCGAGGACGCCCGAGTAGATCGCCGAGAGCGCTCTGGCGAACACGCTCGGCGGATCGGCCTGCGCCACCGGGTCGTCGCTGGCAATGCGCGCGACGCTGCCGGTGCCTTGCGCGGCGATGAAGCCGCTGAATGTCCCGACATAGGTGACGTTGCGCTGCGCCTCCTGGGCGAGCGGCCAGTACGCGCTGTGGCCGAGCGAGGGCATGTAGGTGGCGATGCTGGCCGGGGGCACGGCCGTCACCGAGGCGCTCGGGCCGGCGGAGGCGGCGAGGAGCTTGGCCTGCACGAGGCTCATCGAGCGCTGCCACATCGCGGCCGAGAGCCAGCCGTTCTCGGTCGAGTTCGACAGGTAGTTGCGCAGCGCCTGGTCGAGCTGGGCGTTGTTTTTTTGGGTCAGGCTCTGGCTGACGCTGGTGTAGGCCGCGTCGACCGCCTCCTTGATGCGGATCTGGATCGCCTCCTCGTCGCGGCTGCCGGACATGATGGTGGTGGCGATCCCGCTCGCGGCGCCGTCGAGGCTGCCGATCGCTGCCTGAAACGCGCGCTGGCTCTGCTGCTCGGCCAGCGCGATCAGGAGCGATGTCGTCGAGGCGTCCGTCGCGTCGGCGAGGTTCACGTTGATCTTCTGGTGCTCGTACACGACCGAGCCGCACAGGTTGTTCGATTTGCGGAAATACCCGTTCGAGTCGGCGAAGTAGTAGGTCGTCGTCTGTGGGCTCCACGAACCGAAGTTGCCGGTGTCGGTCGCGGTGCGCGAGACGATCCAGGCGGCATTGTCGCGGCCCGACACGTTGTTGGCGTATTGCTGCAAGGACTGGGCGCAGACGTGTCCGTAGAGGCGGGCTTCGAGCACCTTGGCGAGCTTGCCGCGGAGGGCGAAGTCGCCGAGCGCCTGGGTCGGCTGGGCCAGCGTGCCGTACATGCCGGTGAGCTGGGTGCCGGCGACGCGGGTCCAGAGGGTATCGCCGAACCCCGATCCCCAGACGGCGATCTGCACCACCAGGATCTGCACCAGCGACAGCCCGCTCTTGATCGGCAGGCTGAGGATCGCGCCAGTCACCACCCGCAGCAGGGTGTACTTGGCGCTCGAACCCCGCCCGAAGGCTTGGCCGTCGTTCGCAGTGTCGGCGACCAGCGAGTAGAGCAGGTAGCAGGCGAGGATCGTCGAGACGATCAGGCAGCCGACGTTGAAATACCCCAAGGCGACCGTGAGCGGGCGGTCGTCTGAGCAGGTCGCGGCGGTCCACACACCGTCGACCACGCAGCCGAGCAGCTTGCGCAGGTTGATGAGCGCCAGGTCGTTCTGGACCGGCGTGAAGATCTCCTTGCCGGTCGTCTGCGCCTGAGCCGCCGTCGTGGCAGCAAGGAGACCGAAGCTGCCTGCACCGGCGGCGATCCTGCGGAGCATGGGGATTCCCTAGAGGTTGCCGCCGGCCTGGGTGGCCAGGATGGTGCCGAACACCGCCGATGTGCGGGCCTGCTGCTCGATGAGCTGCTGGCGCAAGCTGAGCGACATCGAGCGCATGCGGGTGAGCTCGATCAGCAGCCCGTGCTCGGACTGGCCGGCGAGGCCGGCCGACCACGCCTCGAATTGCGGCCCGCCGCCGTACTGGCTGATGAGCGCGTCGAGCTGAGCGAGCGGCGAGCCGGCGGAGGTGCCGGTCTGGTGGTCGTCGGTGGACGACATCGCCCGAACCGCGCTGAGCGAGACGAGTGCGGGCGAGCGCAGGGCCTCGACGCGGCGGGCGCGCAGCATCATCACGTCGGCCTCGGCCCCCGGCATGGCGGCGGTGGGTTTCGGCATCGGCAGGCCGGCCATCGCCTCGATCACCGCTTTGCGGTCGTCGTCACTGGCGGAGGGATCGAAGAACACCGCGGCGTCGGTCTTGGTCGGGTCCTGCAAGCGGTTGCGGGCCGCCTCCTGGACCGGGGTGTTCTTGCCCGGCGCCACGTCGAGGCTGCGATAGGTTTCCCGACCGCTCTTCGCGACGTTGCCCATGGAGCGGCTCGTCGCGTTCATCAGGTCGATCGACCCGCAGGCGTTGATGCCCTGGCCGGTGTCGATCCCGTACTGCTCGCGCGCATCGACGAGGGCGCGGCGTTGCGAGACCTGGGACAGAGTCGAGGCGACGGCCTGCTGGGTGTTGCTGGCGAGGTTGACCTCGCGCTCGCCGTTGGTCGAGGTCTGGGCGGTCTGCACCTTCATGGCCGACAGCAGCAGCTCGAGGGTGAGGCTGCGCTGGGTCGCGATGTTGGTGCCCATGGTGGCCACCCGGGTGGTCAGGGTGGCGGTCGCGCTGTTGTGGCCGGCGATCCAGATCGGATCGGCGACGAAGCAGGTCTGAGCCGCCGCCGGCGCGGCGAGGCAGGCCGCGAGGGCGGCGGCGGAGACGGCGGGGAGGACCTGTTTCATCACGGTGCCTGGAAGCTCGCGGGGGTGAGGGGTCCGCGCGCAGGCGCGGGCACGCTGTTCGTGAGGCGGGCGTTGACCATGGCGAGCAGCAGCGCCGCGGCGGTGGCCTCGGTACGCATGCCGCGCTTGATCTGGTGGGCGAGCAGCGCGAGGTTGGCCGCCTCCATCCGCACAGCGTCCTGGATGATGCCGCGATCGTGCTGCCCGGCCACGCCCGCCGCCCACGCCGCGCCGCCGTCGTTGCCCTGCCAGTGGGTCGAGAGGTTGCGCGCCTGCGCGATCGGTCCGTCGGGCCTGAAGTCAGCGGCGATATCGGCGAGCACGACCGCGGTCATTGAGCGGTACGTGTCCTTCCCCGTCTTTTCCAGGCGATCCCGGTCGCTGGTGGCGGTCGCGGCGGTGTCCCGCGGCCGGTTGTCGGGTGGACCGACAACCGCGTTGATGAATTTGGACGCCCCCTGCGCGTCGCCGCTGTAGAGCGCGGCGCCGTCGGGGGCAGCACCGGACGTCATGTCGTTGACCCAGTCCTTGGGGTCGGCATAGCGGCCGGGCTGGGCACGCACGGGCGCGACGATTTGCTGGCGGGCGGCGGGAGACCCGGTCAATGCCGTGTAGAGGCCCTGCGCCTTCGTGTTCGAGCCGCACGGATCGTAGCCGACCGATCCGTAGCGGTGCGTGGCCTGCCCCACGGCCTGGCGCTGCTCCTGGGTGACGACGGTCGTGGCGAGCGCCTCGCTCGACGCCCGGAAGCCATTCGAGACCTGGTCCGAACCGGCAGCGCTCTGCGCGGTGAGGACCTTGATCGCCGAGAGGAGGCGGGCGCGCTCGGCGATCTCCTGGGTAATCAGGCCGGCCTCGGTCGTGGTGATCGCGCCGGTGATCGCGGTGGTGAGGGTCGAGGTCGCGACGTTCACCCGCGCCTCGACGCCGAAGCAGGTCTGGGCCTGAACCGGGGTGACGGCGCCGATCGCCGCGGCGGCGAGGCCCGAGAGGAGAATGCGACGGATCATGGGCTGCCTCCCTGGCGGCTGTCACCGCCCATGCCGCCGACGATGACTCCGACGAGGCTGGCACGCGCGCCGCTCATGATCGCCCCCTGGCGGCGGGCCATGACGAGATCGGCATCCTGCTCGACCGTCGCTGGGTTCGGCTTCACGGTGGGCAGGGGGGCGACGACATCGAGGTAGTCGGCCGCGGTCATCACCTCCTCGGCGCCGTAGTCGCGGTTCAGCAGCCAGGGCGCGGCGTCGGAGTCGCCGGCGCCGATGCTGCCTGGCTTGGCGCCGGTGCACCAGCCCGTCTCCTGCTCGGAGGGCGAGCAGTAGAAGGTCCGGCGCTGCGCGAGGCTGTCGCCCATGCGCTCGGCCGCGTCACCGCCATTAGACAACCAGCGCTGGTCAGCCGCACGGAAGCTCTGCCGAACCTTGTCGGCCGAGGCGAAGCTGTCGCGTTCCTCTGAAGTCACAAGAGAAACGTTGCAGGCGGCGTAGCCCGTCCCTGTGTCGTAGCCGTAATGGTGCTGGATGCGGGCAAGCCGCAGGGCATTGTCCTGGCTCACCAGGGTCGATGCGGCGGCCTCGGCCGCGGCCTTGTGACCGTTGGTGGTCTGGAGGGCGGTGGCGCTCGACTGCGCGCCGGAGACCTTCATGGCGGAGATCATCCGCTGGAGGGAGATCTCCCATTGCGGGAACAACCCTTGCGCCTGGGCGGGAGACGCCAGGGCGAGGGCGATGGCGGTGCCGGCCAGGAGGAGCTGACGCATCATGGCCGGACCTCCACGGGACGGGCATCGATGGCGTAGAGCGCGACGAGCTGGGCCAGCGCGGCGTCCATCTCCGCGTCGTACTCGAAGGTGTTGGCGGTCAGCTCGGTGGCGTTGTTGCGCGCCAGCTCGATGTAGAGGCTGCGGTTGGGCTGGTTGGCGACCTTGACAGCGTGGTCCTCCGAGCCAACGGCCTTCCCGGCCGCGCTAGTGATCGCGGCCTGACGCGACTGCGAGTCGGAGCGGGACACGGTCTCGCTGGCGGCTCCTTCATTGGGGCCGGGCGAGCAGGTCTTCGGCAGGGTGGTATCGCGCGGCCCGCCTGCCATGTCCCGGTACTTGTTCGAGATCGGGATCTGGCGAGGCAGGAACTGCTCCGGGTTGACGTAGTACCATGCACTCGGAAGTGCAGGCTTGATGGCGTCAGCAGTCAGGGGACTGCTGCTTTTTCGGGAAATCTCATTCCAGACACGTCCGTTTGTACCGGACGCCGACAGGGCACTTCCTTTGAGGAGCGTTCCAAGATGCAGATGTGGGGCGCACTGCTTCATGCCCATACATCCCATAGTTCCGACTTGCTCGCCCGCTGCAATGGTGGGCTTTTCTCGGTTCTGAAATGTTAGAACGTTCATATGGAGATAGAAAAATCGCGTATCGCCCGATACAATATCGGCAATAGTACCGCCGGAACCAAACCCTCTATATTTTATTGAACCAGAAGATCCAGAATAGACAGGCGTTCCAGCCCCCTGGCTATTAACTATGTCCAAACCTTGGTGGTAACCAGCAGATGCACCTGGCCTTCCAGTGCGATCAACACCGTAAGGAGATGAGACCCGCTGACCCGCGGGACTCATGACGTCGGAGGTAAGGCAGGTTCCAGCAGCAGCGATCTCTGTATTAAAGGCAAAAACCAATGCGCTGATAACTATGCGATGGACGACGGTCATGGTCTCACACCCCCATCCGGAGCACAAAGCTCATGCGGAGTATTATTAAACATTATCTTTGTAGGACTTTGAATAATGAGTGAGAATGAGTCATCGTCATCGTCTCCCTGGACGAGGTATTCTGGCGGAATTGATTTGTCGTAGGTGCATTTAGCGTCAACCATAAGATATTTGCCGCTTTTCTTGATTTTTGCGACTGGGCAACGTCCCTCGCCACCGCCAAGCCTTTTGACGATGCGGTTCTGTTCAATCTTGAGGAAAGGCGGCTTACAGTTAGGCCCATTTCCTTCTTGGAGACCCCACTCACCAACAGGCAAAATTAGCTTCTGGGCTTCCGCCAAGGCTGTAGAACCGATGAACAAGGCAGAATACAGCAGAAATATACGAGCAATCACTGCATGATCCCCCCATAGCCGGTGCCGTTCGTGGTCCCTGACGACGGCGGGATGACGATCGTGGAAGACGATGACGACTGGGACGTGTCCGGCTGCACCACCGTGGTCGAGTTTTGCGTCGGGTTCAGGTTCAGCGCCGAGCCGAACGCCGAGTTCTGGACGTGGCTGTAGGAACCGATGTTGGTGATGGTTGGCAGCGAGATCGGCGAGATCGAGCCGTTGAGCTGCCGGAACAGGTCGCCGTTGATCGAGCTCTGGAAGCTGTTCATCTGACGATTGATGCTGCCGATCGTGTCGCGCAACTGATCGTCGAGGATCTGGCACACCTGGCGCTTGGCCTGGTCGATCACCGACTGGACCAGGTTCGTCGCCGCGCTCGTGAGGAAGCCCGACAGGTCCGGGATCAGGTTCGAGAGGTCGAACCGCTTGAGCAGGTCGCCGGCGATGCACGAGTTCGGCCCGTTGAAGAAGCTCGACGGGTTGACCTTTGCGGCGTCGATCAGCGCGATCTGGCGCTGCACGGCCGCGTCGGCGGCTTGGCGCACTAGGCAATTATTGCCGGTCGACTGCGCGTGAGCCGGCGCTGGCACGGCCAGCGCGAGCCCGCCGGCGACAGCGGCGAGGAGGAGGGAAGCCCGCATCCGCGGGATCCGATCTAGAACGCCGGCCATTTGCCACCCTCGATAAACTTCGCCCAAACGTACTTGAGGAACCGCATCGGGGTCATCTTGCGGTGATTGCAGTATGAGAGGAACGCCGCGTACAATCCCATCGCGATGAATGTGTAGCGGCTCAGACCCGTGATGATGAGCAGCGGAAAGAACGCCGCGATGCTGCCGTGAATGCCGAAGAACTGGAGCGGCACGGCGGACCAGCGCCAGGGGAGGTGACCGTCGCTCATGCGGGCTCCTTCGGTTGGGTGATCGGGGTACCGGGCGTCAGCTGGCCGGGCGGGCTCTTGCGTCCCCGGCCCCAGATCCGGGCCTCGCCGATGTCGAGGTGGCAGAAGTTCGGGTAGATCCCGACGCCGCCGCGGCCGCAGAGCGCGCCTGCGACCGCAACCGCGTCCGGGGCGTAGCCGGAGGCCTTGAGGTCGACGGCGCGGCCGGCGAGATGCAGCGAGCCGCGCGCCGCTCCCTCCAACCCGGCGTTGTGCTTGGGCGTCCGGTAGCCCGAGGTGACGATCAGCGGCACGGCCGAGCCGTGGACCGCGCTCATCGCGCCCTGGACAGCCGCCAGGAGATCGAACAGGCGCGGATCGATCCAAACCGCCGAGCTGCCGTCACCGACGTCGCGCAGCAGCCAGGAGAGGAGGAGGAGATCGCGCCCGTTGTAGCCGTCCGGAGTCCGGATGATCGCGCTCACCTCCTCACAGGTTCCCTCCCGTCGCAGCCACAGCCGCACCGGCGCGGCGGCCATGGGGACAGGAGCGCCAAGGAGCGCGGCGGCGTAGGCGCGGTCGAGCCCTGGCAGGGTGGCCGCGAGGGTGCCGGCAAGGCCGGTGAGGAGGTCACGCCGCGAGACGGGCATCGCGGTATCCGTAACGATCGAGGACGCGGCGGGCGGTGGCGACGTCGATCACGCCCCGCTCGAGCGCGGACATGACGGTGATCCTCATCGAGCGGCCGTCCTCGCCGCGCGCGATGATGGTGCGCAGCGTCTCGACGGCCTCGGCCATGCCGGCACGCGCCACCTCGCGCCGGACCGGATCGGTGAGGACCTGCCACTCACGCAGGCAGACCCGGCCGCCGCCGACCTTCGGCACCAGGAGCTGGGAGACCAGAAGGTGGGTCGAGGACAGCACGTCGTGGAAGGCCTGGACCTGGAGGTCGGCCGGAAACTTGAGGGTCAAGCGTCGCAGGATGTGGGCGACGTCGTTGGCGTGGGTGGTGGTGTAGATCGGGTGGCCGGTCTGCGCCGCCTCGACGCTCGCCAGCACCGTGTCCATGTCGCGCAGCTCGCCCACCATGATGAGGGCGGGCTTGCGCCGCAGGCTGTTGCGCACGCCGGCGGCGAAGGACGGCAGGTGCACGCCGATCTCGTGCTGCATGATGGTGCAGGTCGACGACGGCACGTTCTCGAACACGAACTCGATCGGCGCCTCATAGGTCAGCACGTTGCCGTGGATCGGCGTCGGCTGCTCCAGGATGCGGCGCATCAGGGCGGCGATCGTCGTCGTTTTGCCCGAGCCGGTCTCGCCGGCGATGATGACGGCACCCTGCGCCGGGGTCGACTCGGCGACGATCTCGTGCTCGACGCCGAGCCCCTCGACCGTGGGCGGGTCGGCCGGGATGTAGCGGTTGACGATCTGCACGCCGACGTCGCCCTCGTAGTAGCCGGCGGTGACGTTGATGCGGAACCGGTGCCCGACCGGCTCGGCGTTGCGGTCGCCGGCGTTCTGCTCCAGCACCGTGATCGCGCGGTCGAAGTCCTGGCCCGAGTAGAGCTTCGACATGATCGACTCGGTGGTGGTCAGCTCGGTGGCGATGCGCGCGAGCGTGGTCGGCTGGAGCCAGACCTTGGTCAGGGCACAGAGATGCCCGTGGACGGAGGCGAGAACCGGCCGGCCGGATTGGAAGATCACGTCCGAGGCGCCGATCGCCACGGCGTGGATGAGGAGCCGCGTGACCTCGGCGCGGCCATGCACGATGATCGGCTCCTCGGGGTAGCTGGTGGCTCCCTTCCACTGCATCGGCCTACTCCGCGGCCATAGCGGCCGGGCCTGCGGCGCTGACGAATTTCGGGGTGACGACGATCTTGAGGAGGCGCTGGTCGACCGCGGCCGAGCGGCCGTTCCGGCTGATCTTGAGGCCGGTGGCGCGCACCTTGACGATCGGCAGGCTGACCGCGCCGGCCGCGGCGAGCTCGCCGTAGCGGCGCATGCCGAGGAAGTCCCGGTCGAGGCGGGCGAGCCCGTCATCGAACGCGGCGCGGGCCTGGGCGATCCCGACCTCGAGCCCGCCCTTGTAGCCGATCTCCCAGTTCGCCTTCTCGGCGTCGCCTTTAGGGAGGGTCCAGGTGGTGCGGCCCTCGGGCGGCGGGGTGACGGTGAGGTAGTCGCGCCAGTTCGGCGGGATCACCGTCATCCGAGCGTCGCGCACGATCTCGAAGGATCCAAGCGTCGTGACCAGCAGGGTCCGCGTCGGGGTCTGGCGCACGTCGCGCAGCTCGGACACCACCGGGGGCACGATGTCGGGCCCGATCATCACCGCGGGGAAGGGGTAGCGCGCCTCGAGGCGGGCGGCGATCGCCGGCGTGTCGAGGTAGGCGGCGATGCGTCTCGACTCCTCCAGGTACCCGTCCTGGATGCCGGCCGAGCGGCCGGTGCGCTGGACCACCTTGGTCGGGCGGTTGGCGTCGCCGAAGACCCCGGCCGAGTAGCGCTGGAAGTCGGGGTTTGATGGGTGCGGCGGGGCAGGGGCAGCAGAGTTGTCGCCGACATTCGGCGGGAACGGCTGGCTGTCACCTCCGGGCAGTCCCCGCGGGCCATTGGCGATCTGGTTGAGGACATTGGCCTGCGCCACGCCGCCGGGGCCGTAGTAGCCGGGCGGAGGATAGCCGCCGTAGCCCCCGCCATAGCCCGGCGCGCCGTAGCCCGCGCCATAGCCGGCCCCGTATCCGGGCGCACCGTAGCCCGCGCCGTAGCCTGGAGCCGCGTAGCCGCCCCCGTAGCCGCCGTAGGCGGGCTGACCGTGGCCGCCATAGCCGCCGTAAGTGGGTTGGGTATAGCCGCCATAGGGCACGCCGTAGGCGCCCGCGGTCGCGACGGGCGCACAGGCCGCCGGGTTCTGGGCGCAGTAGGTGTTCGCGACCTGGGCTGTAGCTGGGAAGGTCGCGATGCCGAGCGAGGCGGAGAGCATCCAGCGCGCAAGACGCATGGTCAGACCCCGTGCTCGCGCAGCTTGGCGTCGACATGGCCCGAAGTGCTGCTGCCGGTGCTGACGCAGGCAGGCAACAGAACGGACATGCCGAGAAGCACAACCACTAATCGGACAAGATATTGAATGCGAGAACGGTCCATGTTGAAGCCCCGATATTTTTTATTGATATTTGTCTTGCCGTTACGACTCCGATTGCTCCACAAGCTCCATCCAAGGAACACCCTTGATGGACTGGATCGATGGGGATCAGATCGTTTCTCTCGGCGCGGCTCGCGCGTCGGGTCGGGCCGGAGCACCGCACCTTCGCGGCGATGACCGGGACCGTTCTCGGCGGCACCCACGCTGCATGCCCGGTGTGCCGGCGCGGGCACCTGATCGGAGATCCCGAGGCGCCCAACCTTCGCAAATGCGACGACCCGACCTGCGGGGCGACTTTCACGCTCGCCGAGATGGGTCGCACGTTCGCGCTGGAAGGGGCCGACGTCCGCGACCTGGCGCGCGAGGCGCGCCGGCAGGCGTTCGTCCTGTTTCTCGCCGCGGTGGGGATCGGCGTCCTGGCGGCGGCTTGGGCGATCCTCGCCCATTCCCGGCTCACGCTGCTCGGGGCCATGCTCCTGTGCACCGTGGTGCTGGCAAGCGCGCTCGTGCAGCGCTACCGCGCCTGGCAGCTCGAGCGAGGTCGGTTGTTCGAGGCCCGCGCGCCGTTCGGCGCCTTCGTGGCCGCCGAGCTGAGCGGCCTGCTCGGCCGCGATCGGCCGTGAGAAGAGGGGCGGCGGCATCGTCTCAGGCCCCGCCGATCATCGTGCAGACGTTCGACAGCGACACGTCCATCTTGATCGTGTTGCCGACGAGGCTCGCCACGTCGTTGATGAAGAAGGCGAGTGTCCCACCGACGAGATACAGGGCGGAGGAGCCGGGGCCGGCGCCGTGCTGGCCGGACGTGGCGTTGTAGAGCCGCATCCCGGCGATCAGCCAAGCCAAAGAGCCCAACACCATGAAGAAAAACGTGATCGCGCCCTTGATATCCTCGCAGGTCGAGGAGCGTGGCGTCGAGCCGTAGTTGAACATGCTGAAGGTGATGTCGCCGCCCAAGACGAACGAGTTGGCGAATTTCCACAAAAGGACCGGCGCGACGATCATCGCGCTGCCGAGCGCGAGCATGCCCATGGCGCCGTCGATGGTGACCGGGCGGTTCGTGAACTTGTGCTCGCCGGCGGCGACGCCGTAGAGGCCGTAGAGTCCGACCGTTCCGTACACGACCCCGAGGAGCGCGATCAGCAGGAACACCAGGTTGACGACGAGCGGGAACACCTCGCTCAACGAGACGAGGACGCTCCCGAGGTCCGGCACAGCCATCACTGAACCCTTTTCGAAAACTTGAACTGATATTCCAGCGCCTCAAGTCGCTCCTCAAGCGCGTTGATACGCGCTATCAGCTCCTCGTATCTTAAATTCGTTGGGTCAACGTCAGGGTTTGGCCGGCGATATGGCCGCTTCTCCTCAGCACTCCCGTTGTGATACTCGAATTTCGATCTGTTCCTCTTCTGTTGCTCGGGAGCTGCTGCGGCATCGGGCGTGGCGACCACCAGGCTTGGCATAGCGGTTGAGAGTACAGCCGCGAGGGTTGCATTTCTTAACCAGTTCCTAACGAAGTTTTTCTCGGCCATTTCTGCTTAACCCTTCCGATCTAGCCGGGACGCTTGCCTGGGCCTTACTGCAACCCCTGACGCGGGGTATTCTCGAAAACATGCGACATGTTACAGTGTACCACGACATACATCGGTCGTTGTCACACGAATGAGCGTGTCTGGCGTGTCATAGCTCCCCTCTGTCGGCATCGTTTAGCTAGGGTAGGTTCAGACCTTAATTGACACGTCGTCTCATTCTTCGCAATAAGAGCCCCAACACGAACGTCTATGACTCTGATAGGGCGGTTCTGCCATGGAGAACGCAGTAAAACACTTGGCGTGGGCCGGATCTATCGTTGCCTGTGTCTATATTGCAACGTCTAACAACTGGCAGCCCGTCTCGCTTCAGATCGTAGCACGGGAACAAAATCCCACCTTGGCAGCGCTTTCACAGAACAATTCTTCTCCTGCCAATTCTGCCATTCCTGCCAATCCGTTAGTTCCTGCGCCGCAGCCCGCCCCACAGGTTGCGTTAGCGCCTGCCATCACACCCTCAGCGGTTGCCCCGGCATACGTTCCGGCACCTGCGCCCGCGCCCGCGCCGCAGCAGGCGGGGACCGTGAGTTACGCAACGATCGAGGATCCCAAGGCTGCGAGGCCCGTAATGGAGCTTCTGTCCAAGCTCGCCTCAGTCGTTGACGCGCCGCCGGGCACGCCGGAGGGTCAGATCGCGACGATCTTCTTCGATCCGCGCTGCCCATACTGCCACGCTGCGTTCACGGCCCTGCATGGGCGGATCGCGGCGCGCTGGGTGCCGGTTGTAGTCCTCGGCGATCCCGAGGGCGGCAACCGCATGGCGGCCGGCATCCTCTCGGCCACCGACCGGGTCGCGGCGCTCAAGGCCGCGTTCGAGACCAAGGGCGGCAATCCGGCTGCCGTCAGCGCCGAGGTCGCCGCCAAGCTCGCCGAGAACAGGGAGGCGTTCGCCTCGATCTTCGCGGCCTCACCGGCCCTGCGTCCCGGCGTGCCGACGATGTTCGTGCCGCGGCCCGACGGGCGGCTCGCGATCATGGTCGGCTACGAGGCGGGCGACGACGCCAAGTTGCGCGCCGTCCTGACCGGTAGCTGACGGATGGCCCGCCGCGCTTCCATCGGGGCGTTCAGCCTGCCCTCGGCCCGCGGGTGCCTGTCGCCGTCGGCGCTCGCCGACCGGATCGATGGCTACTCGCGCGCCTCTGCGTTCCTCGCCGGCGCGGTCTTCGCCTCGCTGATGGCGATGATGTGGCTCGCCTACCTGTCGATCAAGCGGGCCGAGGTGATCCCCTACGTCGCCGACGGCGGCGTGTTCGGTTGTGAGGTGAAGATCGTGGCACCGCCGACGGCGGGAAGGCCGCAGTCATGAAATCGGCCGATCACATCTCGCGTGAGGTCGACGCCGGCCGGATGATGCTGCGCAACCAGTGGCAGTGGATCCTGCTGCTGTCGCTGTTCCTGCTGCTGTCGCTCACGGTCAACGCGCTGCTGTTCTACAACGCGTTCATCCGGTTTCCGGTCAAGCAGTTCATCTGGACTTCGGACGCGCAAGCCGTTTGCGAAGCGATCCCGCTTGCCGAGCCGAACATCAGCCAGGCCCGCCTGAAGGAGTTCGCGGTCTCGTCGGCCGTCCAGTTGAACTCCTACGACTACGCGAACTGGCGCGCGCTTATCAACAACGCGCTGAGCCAGTCGTTCACGCCGAAGGGCCGCGACCGCTACCGGGCGGCTCTGCAAGAGAGCGGCATCATCCAGAAAGTCGTGACGGGCTACCAGACCGTCTCGGCCGTGACGACCGACCCGGCCAATGTGGCGGAAGAGGGTAAGCTCGCGGGCCGCTACTACTGGCGCGTCGAGGTTCCGCTTCAGATCTTCTATCGCACGAACGTCGAGACGCGGGTCGAGCGGCGTCTTCTGACCATGACGATCGTGCGGATCGACCCCTCTCCGATCAACCCGAACGGCATCGCGATCGACTCGGTGATCTCGACGCAGCAACTGACCAATCAGGTGGGGCCATGAAGCGCGTTTTGGCCTCTGGCTTCGCCGTGGCTGCCGTCTGGGCGACCGCCGCGGTGGCGCAAGCTCCCGGGCAGCCGGCCCCGCCGAACTTCCAGCCCCCGGGCGAGACGGTACGCCGGCCGGCCGGGGTGCCGCCGGCCGCTGCCGCCGGTCCCGTCGTTGTCCCCACGCAGGCTCCGCCCCCGGTCCCGCGCGCCCTGACCCCGGCCGAGCTCGAAGAGCTGCGCAAGCGCATGATCGGCGGCACCCAGGGCATGATCCTCAAGCCCGGCGAGATCCAGGACGTCCGCCGGGCGGTCCAGGATGCGCAGGGCGCCGGCAACTTCCCCGGTCGCGACGGGCGCATGCCCCGGCCGGAGCCACGGCTCCTCACCGTCACGCAGGAGGTCAGTCGCTCGGCGCCCGAGACGCTGCATCTCGCCTACGGGGTCGTGAGCCCGATCACCTTCGTGGATGCGAAGGGCGCGCCCTGGCCGATAGCCTCGGTCGCCTACGATCCGCGCCTGTTTGCTCAGGATGGCACCGGCTGCGGCCAGGATACCACGCTGGGGGCGACGCAGGTCCCGGCCGGGGCGGGCGCGGACAGGCCAACTTCGATTAACCTCATGCCGTGCCGCTACGACACCTGGGGCAACATCCTCATCCGCCTCGAGGCCGTGCCCTACCCGATCCCGCTGATGGTCCTCTCCGGGCAGAGCGAGACGGTGGACATCCCGGTCACGGTGCGGGTCGCCGGCACCTCGCCGCTGACGCCGGTGAAGGTGGTCACGGCGAGCGCCCCTGTCCGCAAGGCCGGTCCGCCCGGCCCGCCGCGCGGCGCGGCCCCGATCGACACCACGGCGCTCCTGCACCTCTTCGGCGCCGGCACGCCGCCGACGGGCGCGCAGAAGCTCGTCGCGACCGGTGGGGCGCAGGCCTGGCTCTACCGCGAGCGGATGTACGTGCGCGTCCAGGGCGACCTCGTCAGCCCGCAGCCGGTCGCCTCGGCCGACGCGGCCTCGGGCTACCGGATCTACGAGTTCCTCCGCCCGGCCTCGCGCCTCGTCGCCGAGCGCGGCGACGGAGCCGAGACCGCCATCACCATCGAATTCTAGGAGGGGATAATGGCCACGCTGTCTCCGAAAGCGACCGCTGCACTGGGTGGTTCGCTCCTCGTCTTCGCCCTCGGCTCGGCCGCCTTCGTTCTGAAGGACACGCCCGGCACAGACCAGGGCGCTGGGCTGGCCTCCGAGATCCGCGGACAGACGCCTAGTCCGCAGAACGACATGATGCGTCCCGTCGGCAAGGTCGAGGCCGACCGGCGCGCCGGCGTCAACCGCCAGGCGGCGGACGAGAAGGACAGCGCCGGCAAGCCTTACGTGGCGCCGACGGTGATCGCCGAGAAGCGCGGCGCGACGATGGGCGATCTGCCCGACGAGAACCCGGTTCAGAGGCCGCCGGACCCGCCCCCACCCCCGCAGGTGGTCGAGCGGATCGTGTACCAGGACCGCCCGGTCATCCAGACCGTGTACCGGGACGTGCCGGTCCAGCCGACGGCGGATCCCGAGCAGGTCGCGGCGATCAACGAGCAGATCAAGGCGCTGTTGAAGCCCACGCCGGGCGGGTTCCTCGTGCGAAGCTTCGGCAAGGGCGAGCGGCCAAAGCCGCCGGAGCCGCGCCCGGCCGCTGCGGCAGCGCCGGTACCGGTCGGCCCCGGCATCCGGCACGCGACCGTGGCGCGCGCCGGCGACGTCGCCTACGCGGTGCTCGATCGCGGCTTCAACTCCGACGACCCGGCAGCCCCGATCTTCGCCACCATCGTCGACCTCGACGAGCGCCAGCAGCCCGGGCCGCTCAACGGCATCCGGCTGCTCGGCCAGATCGTCTACTCGCAGACGCAGGCCTCGATCCGGTTCTCGACCATGATCTTGCAGGACGGCCGCCAGGGGCCGATGCAGGCGCTCGCGATCACGGTCGACCAGGCCCGCACCGGCGTCGCCGAGGACGTCGACAACCACGTGCTTGAGCGCTACGGCGGCCTCGTCATCGCCGGCCTGATCCAGGGCGTCGGCCAGGTCGGCCAGCAGCTGACCCAGCTCAACACCCAGACGGTGGTCGGCAACGGCTTTGCGGTCCAGTCGGGCCGCAACATCGACTATCTGACCGCGGGCCTCGGCGCCGCGCTGCCGGTCGGCCAAGCCATGACCGCGGCGGCGGCGCGCAGCTTCAGCCGGCCGCCGACCCTGTCGAGCCCGACCAATTTTCCGATCGGCATCGTCTTCCTCCAGCCGGTCGTCGTCCCGCTCGACGCCGCTCGCGTCTCGGTCGGGGCCGGCACCGGTTACGGGCCGGATCCGGCCTTTGGTCCGAGCTACCGGCCCGAGACCCTGCCAATCTCCTACGTGAGGAAGCCGTGATGGGTGGCTCGAAGGGGGTCGCGGACATCCTGCGCGGCCTGATCGACCTCGTGCCGACGCTGGCCTGGCTCGTGGTCGTGCTCACGGCCGTCGCCGGCATTTTCCTGACCGGCTACGCAATGCTGCGGGTCTACCAGGCCAACAACTCGGGCGACGGCACGGCGGGTAACTGGATCGTTGCCGGGGTGATCGGCTGCGCCATGACGATCCCCACGATCATCATCGCGCAATTCTCCTTCTACTTCGCCGAGTGAGGGAGGACGTGACGCGATGAACGACGGATCCTGGCACCTCATCGACAACCTGACCGTCAACGCGGCGGCCTACCTCGACCATCATCCTGTGGTGAGCAAGGCGGCCATCGCGCTTACCCTCGCGGCGGGCTGCTACGCGATCGTGGCCGCGCGGGCCTGGTCGGTGTCGGTGTGCTCGGACCGGAGCTTGCGCCGGATCCTGCACCTCTGCGGCATGGCTGGCGGCGGCTGCCTGTTCCTGACCGGGCTGCTCTACGACAGCCTGACGCGCGGCCTCGACGGCGCGATCACGTCCCTGCCGCTGATCTACGCCTACTACCCGGCGTCGATCATGCTCTCCTGCGCCGCGATGGTGTTTGCCCTCGCGCAGGTCTTCTGCGCCCTGCACGTCCGCCCGGCGCCTCTCATGCGGGGCATCATTCCGGGACTGCTCGGAGCCTGGCTCTTCGCGCTCGCGGTGCCCGTCTACCAATTCTCGGTCATCCTGCGGGGTGTCCAATGAGGACGGCCGACAAGTTCTGCGACTTGGCGGGCTTCGACCCGGAGCGCGAGGAGGCGGTGGTCTACGCCCATGACGGGTCGCAGCTTACCCTGATCGAGATCGACGGCATCCGCTCGATCGTCTCGGCCGAGGATTACCTCGTCAACGTCGTCGAGCGCTTCGCCGGCGGGATCGCGCAGATCCTCAAGCGGCCGGGGCACCAGATCACGATCTCCTACGAGTCCTCCCTCAACACCGCCAAGGTCATCGATCCCTTCGTCGAGCGCCAGGGCCGGCGCTCCCGCCAGAAGGGGCTCTCGGTCGAGGCGCTGATCGAGGAGGGCCGGACCGTCCTGGAGGAGCGCGCGCGCTCCGAGACGATCCTTCTCGCCGCCTGGACCCGGCCGACGGCCGGTACGCCCGAGGAGGTGCGCCGCGAGCAGAAGGACAACCGCAAGGCCTGGCAGGAGCTGCCGCCGGCCCGCGACGCGCAGAACCCCTATTTGCGGCTCGGCGCCCTCGACGGCGTCCACGCCGCATTCGTGCGCCGGGTGGTGGAGGCGCTCGGCGAGGCCCGATTGCAGGGCCGGATCCTGGCTCCCGACGACAAGGGCCGGCGCCGCGACCTCGAGCAGATCCGGGCGGCAGTCCTCTACCACGAGACCCCCGACGGCTGGACGCCCTACGGACCCGGCACACGTCGCTACCCGGGCGCTAAGGAGCGCCACGACGACGACGTGAGCGAGTTCTTCACGCCGACCGTCGCGCGCCAGATCATGACCTCGAACGCGCAGGCCGCGAGCAACATGCGCGCGCTCGACATGGGCGGGCGCCGCTACGCGCTCGCCGTCATGCGGATGTTCCCCTCGACCATCCTGCCGTTCAACCGGCTGCTCGACTCGCTGCTGGAGAGCTCGTCGCGCTCCGCCGACATGCCGTTCCGGGTCTGCTTCCACCTCGAGGCTTTGCGGGATGCCGATGTCGGCTTCCGGCTAAGGAAGGTGTTCGCCGGCCTCCTCGCCTTCGCGAGCCCGAGCAACAAGAACCTGTTTCGGGCGCTGCGCCAGCTCGAGGAGGTGGTCCAGAAGGACGGCGAGGCGATCGTCAAGGGCCGGGTCATCGCCACGACCTGGACCGAGCCGGGCGAGGATCCGGGGCTCCTGGAGCGGCGCCGCTCGTACCTGATGAGCGGGATGATGACCTGGGGCGAGGCGGTGATGACCGATGCGCCCCACAACCCGCTGCGGGCTCTGTGCGAGACGGTGGCCGGCATGACGGTCCAGGCCGAGGTTCCGCCGGGCTCAATCGCGCCGCTCGGCGACCTCGCCGCCCTGCTGCCGTTCCACCGCACGGCGCCGATCTTCAAGCAGGGCCAGAGCATGCTGGTCACGCCCGACGGCAAGCCGGTGCCCTACGAGGCGCTGTCGCCCGAGCAGTTGTTCTGGCTGACGCTGATCTACGCTACCCCCGGCTCGGGCAAGAGCGTGCTGATGAACCGGCTCAACGTCGAGTTCGCGGCGTTCTCGGCCGGCGCGGCGCTGCCGTTCCTCGCCGTCATCGACGTCGGCGTCAGCTCCAGCGGGTTCATCGAGCTTGTGCGCAACGCGCTCCCCCCTGAGCGGCGGCACGAAGCGTACTACGTGCGGCTCCTCAACACGCCGGATTACGCGGTCAACTTCCTCGACCTCGGGCTCGGCCGGCGCATGCCGCTGGAGCGCGAGAGGAGCTTCATCGAGAACTTCCTGACGACGCTCCTCAACGTGTCAAACCCGGAAGTGGCGCTCCTGGTCCCGCGCCTGATCTCGCGGGTGTTCCAGCTCAAGAGCGACCTCCAGTTCTCGTCCTCGCCGGCGGTCTACCAGCCCGACGTCGACCCCGAGCTCGACCGGATCATCCACGACTTCGGCATCGCGGTTCCCGACAAGGCACGGTGGTGGAGCATCGTCGACGCGCTGGTCGAGCGCCGGCTCTTCAACGCGGCGCAGCGCGCGCAGCGCTACGCGATGCCGGTGCTGGAGGACTTCGCCCGGGTGCTCGCCGAGCCGATCATGGTGCAGGATTTTCCTGCCGAGCTGATCCGCCACGTCCAGCGCTCGCTCGAGTCCGCGATCGAGAAGTTCCCGATCTTCGCCCGGCCGACGAGGCTCGACCTCGGCGAGGCGCGGGTGGTGTCGATCGATCTCCAGGATGTGGCGCAGCGCCACAAGTCGCCGGAGGCCGAGCGCAACAACGCGCTGATGTTCATGATCGCGCGGCACGTCTATCTCTCGAAGATCTCCGGCTTTGCCGAGGAGATCGCGAAGATGGATTTCCCGCCCGAGGACAAAATCCGGAAGGAATACGTCCGGTACTGGGAGGCGCGCTACGCTGAGATGGCGGAGACGCCCAAGCGGCTGTGCATGGACGAGTACCACCTGACCGGCGGCGTCGAGACGATCGCCCGGCAGGTGAAGTCGGACGCGCGCGAGGGCCGCAAGTGGGGCCTGGAGCTGATCCTGGTCTCGCAGCTGCTCGCCGACTTCGACACGCTCGCCGACATGGCCTCGACGGTGCTGGTGCTCAACGCCGACTCGAACGAGATCCGCGAGCAGGCGCGCAAGACCTTCGGGTTCGATCAGGCGGTGAAGTCCGCGCTCGAGCGCCAGGTTCACGGCCCGCAGGGGCGGCGCGGCGCGAACCTGCTGGCGCGGTTCAAGCTGCGCGAGGAAGAGCGCTGGATCATTCTGAACAACTCGCTCGGGCCCCGGATGCTGTGGGCCCTGACCACCAAGGCGGAGGACCGCCTAGTGCGCGACGAGCTGTACCGCCGGATGGCGGTCAACGATGCGCTGCGCATCCTCGCTTCCCGCTTTCCCGATGGCACCGCCATCGAGACGTGGAGCCGGATGTCCGCGCTTGCGCGGTTCGGTGAGGACCGGATCGCAAAGACGATCGTCGATCAAGTGTTGGGGGAAATCATGAGCGAAGCTCAGCCCCAGATCGGCCGATCCAGAACCGCAGCATGACGATGGAGGCTTCAATGAACTTCAAGGATATGTACTACCGCGCGCTCGCGACCGCGACGGTCATGGGCTGGGGCACTGTTTCGGCCCTGGCTCAGGCGACGGGCGGAACCTCGGGCGATCCGTCTGCGCCGATCGAATTTCTCAAGAACTCGCGCTCGAAGGCGGCGAGCTCGTCGCTCAACGCGTCGTCGATCGCCACGGGCGGCAACAACGCCGGCATCGTCATCTCGATCATCTTCGCGGTGATCGGCATCGGCCTTGCCGGCATCTCGGGCGTGAAGCTCTACAAGTCGTCGCAGGACGACAACGCTCGCGAGGATAGCGGCCGGTCGATCGCCGGGATCGTCGTCGGCTCCGGCGTCACCATCCTGGGCGTCATCATCGGCGTCGTCACCACCTACATGACCGGGTCCGGCACCTGACCTGACGGTCGACCCGGCCGGTACAGCGTGACACGACGACAGCGCCGAGCGGGCCCACCGCTCGGCGCCTCTTATTGAGCGATCTCAGTAGGTCGCAATTTCAGACTGCACGTTCGGATCGACGTGCCGCAGCCACGCGTAGTCCGGGAACTGCAACCGGTGTTCCATCATGGCCGCGCTTGCGAGCGTGGTAACGGCGGCTTCGAGATCGTCCTTCGTCTCGAGCACGGCATGGACCTCGCGAAGCGCCGCGGCCCCCCGGTTTTTTTGATCGGTGATCGCCTGGAGCAGGGCGCCGTGCAGGGTCGGCAGGAGGGTCGCGGGCTGCTCGCTCAGCGGATTCACGGCATGGCGGTCCGCGGCGTCCCTGACGGCCTTCAGGACCCTCTGGCGAAGCTGGCGATCGGCGAGCGGAGCCAGCGCGTCGATCGTGAGGACGAGGGCACCGGCGAGGTGCCAGGGCACGTCGTCCAGCACCGTCTCCACGGCTCGGGCATCCAGGAGATCGCGGATACCCTTGAACTGGTTGGGGCACTTGGCCGGAGCGGTACATGGCTTCTGGTCCTGATCGGGCAGGCGCACCAGCCGGCCGGCCGGAATGAACCGGCCGACGATTGCCTCCCGTTCGAAGCCGCGACGCGGAAGGGTGATGAGGGCGTCGATGTGGTTCCGGCTCCGCTTGCGCCACGCGAGGAAGCCGATGAGCGCCGTGAGCAGGGCGGCCACCAGGCCGAAGGGAGCGCTCGACTGGTAGATCGACACGAAGGCGAACGGCTCGCCGGCCGGCGTCCCGGTGAAGTACCGGCCCCAGCCGGTGAACCGCCACAGGGTCGCGCTCTCGAGCAGCCGCAGGGCGGCGTACATTCGGCCGAGCACCGGCGAGAACGTCCACCACACGAGGCTGAGGACGGCCATCGTGGCGCAGGCGACGAAGCCGAGGGTGATGATCGTCCCGGCCGAGACCGCCTCGACTGGGTCGCGATGCAGAGCCTTCATACGGATCGTCCGAGTTGGGGCTCGTCACGGCTGAGCGCCTGGGTTTGTGCGAGCGTCTGCTGACGATCGTCGACGACGAGGGCCTGCATCAGGGGCTTGAGGACGGCCCGCACCTCGTCGAGATCCTGCCCCTTGGGAAGGAGGCTCTTGGCCTGCTCGGGGCTGCCTTGGACCAGCATCACCGAACCTTCGCGCCCGAAACGCTCGATCAGGCTCTTGTCGATCTGGCGCACCTCGGCGGCCAGGCTTGGATCAGCGACGATCTCCCGGGCTGTTCGCGTCTTCAACGCGTCGGCGAGGGCCGGGCTCGGACCCGGGATCTCGATGCGGTTGCGCGCGGCGTCCTCGGGTCGCTGGCCGGTGAGCATGAGGTAGCTCGCCGGGATCAGCACCCGGCCGACGACCTGACTTTGTGCGACTTCCTCGCGCGGCCGGTTGCGGTCCAGGCCCTCGTCGTTGCGCAGCACCCGCACGTCGACGCGGGAGTTGTTCTCCGGCATCACGCGGAAGGAGGCGAGCGGCACCGCCGCGATCTCGCGGTCCTGACGCACCAGGGCGTGGTGGTAGCTCGTGGCGACCACCTGGCCGCGGATCTGGGTGCCGGGCTCGGGCAGAACGATGCGCGGCGCTCCCATCAACCGCGTCGCCTCGAACGCCTCGGCCGACAGGCGGCCGAGGACCGGATGAGCGCGCTGCTCCTCCGAGTACCGCGCATTCCGCACCATCTCGGACAACGGCCGGATCTGGCCCTGGGTGGCGAGCACGAGCGCGTCGCGGATCTCGCTCGGGACGCGGTTGATCAGGGCCTGGTCGAGCGGCTGCTGATGGTGGCGGGCGTACTGCTCCATGAACGCCAGCAGCGTGCGCGTGTTGCCCTCCCGGAACGGGTGGGCCTGGAACAGCGTCGCCATGTTCTGTGCCAGGCGCATCGCCGGCCGGCTGTCCTTCAGGTTCCCCGGCTGCTCCTGCGCGAGGCTGGCGAGCGCGCTCCGCATCTGCTGCTCGATCGCGGCCGGCGGCGTGTAGGCGACGCTGCGGCCGTTCAGCACGATCTCGGGCTTCCACAGCTCAACCGTTCGGGTCTCGCCCGCCCATGGATACACCTCGGCGAACAGCCGCTTATGGATCGCCGCGAAATGCGTCTGGTCGAAGTTGCCGAGCACCGGCTCCTTCAGCATCTGGCGCAGGGCCTGGAACGAGACGATCTGCTCGCGCTCCGACAGGGCTTCCGGATCCCGGATGCCGGCGTTGTTTCGAAGGGTGTCGGTGCCCTCGTAGACGTAGGGATCGCCGCTCACGCCACCCCTCCCTTGGCTCGGGCGCGGCGCGCGTCGAGGGCCTGGAATACCTCGTCGTTGGTCACGAGGCCGGCTCCGGAGAGGAGGGCACCGAGCTGGACGCGCAAGGACATCCCGTTGCCCGATCCGAGCATGATGGCTGCTGCCTGCTCATCCTCGGGCGAGGTGAGCGCGGTGACGAAGGGGGCGAACTCACGCTCGTCGACGCCCGAGGCCAGAGCCTCGAGCAGGGTGAGGGCGTCCTGGCGCTGGGTCACCAGCGCCGGCAGGTCGCGGAAACTCATGGGTGCGGTTCCTCGGTTCTAGCCCGGCCGGTCCGGCGCGCAGGCAGCGACTCTCGATCCGTCCTTCAGACGGCCAAAACTCTCGGCTGTCCTCTCTCTCCTACCCTTACCCATAGTCGCCGCGGCGCCAATACGGCCCGCGTGTCGTAGGCGACACAGCGGTGACCGAAGATAGTTCTAACGGGCAAGTTTCAAATGCCGATTCAGGGAATGGTGGACCCTCAGACCGTCAACCCGGGATCACGGTCACGGTCGAGTTCCTTGCGCTGCTCCAGGGTTTGCTGAGGCTGCACGTCGACGCGCTGGTCGAGTTCGCGGCGTAGGACCGTGGCGATCAGATGATCCAGGCTCCCCTCCTTGAGGTAAGAGGCGACGAACCCACCGCCCGACAGGATCTCGCGCTCTTCGCTCGTGAGCCACTGCGCCGGGCCGAGGCCCTTGTGCGCCGCGTGGCCGATCGCCCCGGTGGCACCGAACCGGCGGCCTACGGCGCTCGCGAATGCCTCGATCTCCGCCCGCTGCTCGGACGTCGCGACGGCCTTCGCAACGACGGCATCGAACGCGCGCGGGTTCGACAACGAGGTCCGGGCAATCTCAGTCAGCGCGGCCGCTGCCGCCGGCGACAAACCCGGCACCTCGATGGCGATGCGCGAACGGTAGCGCTCCTCCTCCGGACGCGCCTTGTCGACCATGACCGAGAACCGGTTCTTGAGCTCGACGGCGGTCCATTCGATGGCCCCATAGGCGGCCTCGGCCTTCTCGCGTTCCTCCTTCTCGGCCTTGGGAACGAACCACCCCTTTCGACCCCGCAGGCCGCCATAGGCGTCGGGGTTGGCCAGCAGGTCGCTGATCCGTGCCGAGTAGCCCTTTCCGGGCGTACGAAGCTGGGCGTAGATCGCCTTGAACAGGCTCGCGGGATCCTTGACCGACGTGCTGATCCTGGAGCGCAACGAGGCGAGCTCACGCTTCAGATCCCGCTCCGGATCGACGCGGCTTTCGAGCACTTCGTCGATCGCCGCCTCGTCATAGGGAACGGCCGCGAGGAATGGCTTGAGCGGGATCGCTTGGGCGGCAGGCTCTCGGGTCTTTAGCGGAACGTTCTCGACGACGGCGGGCCGGGTCGAGGCGAGTGCCTGCCAGGCGGCGGCGAGCCGAACGGCCGCACCATGCAGGCGGCGCCAACGCGCCTGGGCCGTCATGATCATCGACCGCGCGCGCTTCACCAGCGCGGGCGTGAGGGCCGCGTGACCGTTGAGCCCGCGACGCTCGGCGAAGCCCGAGGCGAGGGCACGCAAATCCTGTGGCCGCACCCGGTCGGCGACGTCGGTTTCCGCGTTCTCCAGCCGGGCGAGAGCCGCGTCGAGCGCGGCCAGGGCTGGCGAGCCGGATGGGTCGGTGACGCTGGCGGCGGGCTTCGGGACGGCGCCGATCGCAGCCGCGTCACCGTCTGCCTCGAGGCGACCTGCGAGCGCCGAGAGATCCCTGGCGATCCCCTTGGCATCGAGCAGCGGGAGATCGCTCGCGCGGCCCCGGACCGGCTCGCCGTCGATCGACTCCGGCGGCCGCGTCAGCGCAACCGCAGCCTCACGGAACGCGGCCTCGTCGACGAAATCCAGAGTCGAAGCCTTCGAGCCGTCCCGCGACAACCGGCGGGACAAGCCGTCGAGCGCGGCCGCATCGAGAACGTCCCGTGACGGCGCCGCTCCGAGCTTGGCTTTGCGCCAGTCCGGGATGAAGTCGGCGTGCGCGCCGTGGAGGACGGCAGCGTGGCGGTGACGCGTCATCGCCACGTATGCCAGATGCTGATCCATGCCGGGCGTGGCCAGCACGTGGACCCGATCGAGCGTCGCGCCCTGGCTCTTATGGACGGTGGCCGCGTAGCCGTGATCGAGGTTGCGGTATGCTTCCGCCTGGACCTCGATCCGCTCGCCGTCACCTCTGCCGTCCCGATCGAGCTTGACCGTGAGCCGGCCGATCGACGCGGCCTCGACGGTGGCGAGCATCCCGTTCTTCACGCCGAGCTGGCGATCGTTCTCGAGGAACAGCACGCGGTCGCCGGGAGCGAACATCCGCTCGCCGCGCGCCGTGATGAACCGGGCCTCATTCTCCAGCATCCCGTCGGCCTTGAGCGCCGAACGCGCCAAGACGTTGAGGGCCAGAACGTCGACGTTGGTCTGGGCGAGGATCAGCGTCTCGCTTGCCCGGCCGTCGGGCTTGAGGCCAAGGTAGTCCGGTTTCCAGGCCGCGATCAGGGCCTCGCGCGCGCCCTCGCGATCGGACGTGAACCGCACCATCCCGGCTTCGCTGTAAACGCCGAGTCCCGCGGCTGCCTCGCCTCTGGCAAAGGCCACGCTTGCCCGCCGCATCGCCGGATCGACCTGACGCCAGATCTCGGAGAGCTCGGCGTAGCCGATCGTCTCGGTGATCGCCCGGAAGCCGGCGCCGGCCTCGATCGGCTGGAGCTGCTGGGCGTCACCGACCAGGACCAGCTTGGCGCCGCGCCGCTCCACCTCCTGGACGATCCGCGAGAGCTGCTCGGAGGCGACCATGCCGGCCTCGTCGAGCACGAACACGTCGCCGGGTTTCAGCAGGTCGCGCTCGTGCTTCCAGGCGAGTTCCCACGACGCCAAGGTGCGGCTCGCGATCCCTGCACTCCGCTCCAGCCCCTCGGCCGCCTTGCCGGCGAGCGCCCCGCCAACGACGGCGTGACCGGCGCCGATCCAGGCCTCACGCGCAATGCCCAGCATGGTCGATTTGCCCGCACCAGCAAACCCGACGACGGCCGCGATCCGCTCGGGCGCCGTGACGTGGCGGACTGCTTCACGCTGCTGCTCGGACACTTCCGGTCGGGCCGCAATGGCTCGCTCGAGCGCCCGCGGTGACACCCTGTGACCGGCATCGGCGTAGAGCCGGCCGGTCGCCGCCTGCATCAGGATCTCGGCTTGAAGCAGCGCCCTCGTCGTCCAGCGCGCCGGCGACACCACGCACCCGCTCTCGGGATCGAACACCTCCTCGGCGACGGCGACGAGTTCGGGCGACTGGCCGAGCCTGAGACGAACCGCCTCGAACGCGGCCGGGTCATCGATGTAGCGAAAGACCGCCCTGGCAATGTCGCGCTCGTCGAACACGCTCTTCTCGCGCGAGAGGATCGGCAGCAGCTTGTCGGGGTCGGCGATGATCGCCTGCGCATTGCGGATGCGCTTCTGCTTCTCCTCCTCGACCCGATCGGCGACGGTGCCGCGCAGGTTGGAGGCCTGGACGCCGATGTGCTCGGTCGGCTCGATCTGGATGCCGGCCTCGACGTGGGAGCGGTGGTCGATGCGCAGGTCGAACCCGGCGGCGGCCAGGTGGGTATTGGCCACCTCCGCCCACGAACGGCGCCAGGGAACGAGGTGCTTCATCGGCCCGGCCATGACCTCGTACTGAGGCTTGCCGTCCGGGCGGTAGATGACGTTCCCGTCCGGATCGCGGGCGAACTCGTGCTTGCGTGCGAACCCGTCCTCGGTGAGCATCCGCAGCGGGATCATGACGTGGATGTGCGGGTTACCTGGCGCATCGTGCAGGGCCCAATCGACGACATGGCCGCGGGCCGCGATCTCCGTCTCGATCCAGTCGCGGGCGAGTTCGATGTTCTGCGCCAGCGTCAGCTCGACCGGCAGAGCGATGTTCAGCTCCATCGCGTAGCCGGTGCCCTTCAGGCCCTCCTTCTTCTCGACGGCGTTCCACAGGAATGCCGAGGCGCCGTTCTCGCTGCGCCCGTCGAGCGCGGTCCGGAACCACGCCGGAACCACGGGGGGCAGGCTGAACTCGGTGTGGGCGACGTGCTGCTTGCCCTCGTAGGTGATGACCTTGCCATCGCTCTCACGGGTCATCGTGGCCGCGCGCCGGTAGGCGGCGCTGGCGACGGCGCTCTTGCCGCGGCCGCGGCTGATGAGCTGAGCCGAGAGGTGATAGATCGCCATGCGAGGCTCCCGAGCTTGACCATTAGCACCTAACTCAGGGAAACGCCAGTTTCCTTTAAGTGCGCCCCTTCGTAAAACTCAGGGGACCTTGCGGAGGCGCTGCGCGCCGTAGCTCCGCTCAAGAGAGGCCCCTACGGGGCCGGAACCTACTGCCCGGCAAAGCCGGCTAGCGCGCCCTTCCTGCGTGCGCGATCGCCGGAGGTATTGGGGCACCGAAAACGGGCGAGGCCCGATCGAACCGGCCTCCGCGCACAGGCGAAGGTCGCGCCGCCGGGAGGGGAGAGGAGCGGTCCGAAGCTCGACCACAAGGTCGGCTAGGGAGAGGCAAGTGTCGGCCCGAGACCTACGATTGATGGTCACCGACCAACGATACTTAAAGTCTAACAAGCCCAAGGGTGTGACGTTGGGACCACGGATCCACGCATCCAGAGCCTGCTGACCCATCGATGTTTTGACGCAGCGTTTCCCAATCGTGTTGCGGATGTTAACCAGTGCTGTCCAACCGAATGGGAGCGGAGCATCCATGGCTAGGCCAAAGTCGCGCGAGGCGATCCTCGGCGAGATCCAGCAGCTCAGCAGTTCGATCGATGCGCTGAAGAAGAAGCTCACAGAACACGACAAGGCCGAGGCCGCGCGGATCGGTGGCTTGGCGATGAAGGCTGGCCTCGGATCGATCGCCATCCCCGAAGAGGCTTTGGCGAAGGCCTTCGAGGAACTGGTGGCGCGATTTCGTACGGAATACCCGGAGGTGGCGCAGCCCAAGGCAAAGGGACGTCGAGGCGCTCGACCGGCTCCGGAGGGAGCTGATGCTCAAGCGGAATGAGGAGCGGAAACAGGACGCTCACCAGAAGATCAAGCTCGGCGGCCTGATCGTCAAAGCCGGGCTCGCCGACATCCCAAGCAACGTCCTGC
This sequence comes from Methylobacterium aquaticum, assembly GCF_001043915.1. Taxonomy (GTDB): domain Bacteria; phylum Pseudomonadota; class Alphaproteobacteria; order Rhizobiales; family Beijerinckiaceae; genus Methylobacterium; species Methylobacterium aquaticum. The sequence continues at coordinate 116,337 of NZ_LABX01000032.1, forward strand.
TCGGGCTCCTGGTCGAGAGCCGCGAGCGCATTCGCGACCCTGCCGTCGAAGAGCGGCTCGCCCGCCTGGGGGATAAGGAGTTCACGAAATGAAGTGGATCAACGGGGCCTTCGCCGTCGCGATCGGCCTGGCGCTGCACCTCACGTTCAGCCTGTTCCTTGCCCCTCTGGTCGGCGCCTTCTACGTCATCGAACCGGGCCATACGATGATGGTCCACGCCATGCGGGTAGCCGCCGTGGCGTTCCCCGCACTGGTGCTGTTTGCCGCTTCGGGCCTGACCCGGGCCGGCGACAGCGGCCGGGTGGTCGCAAGCTTCTCCTCGCTGTTCCTGATCGCCTTATGCGTCTGGACTGTGCGAGAGGAAATCGCCCGACTGACCGCACTGAACCCGGGTGCGGATGCCCGCGCGCTGCTGCGCCAGGCCGACATTCCGCTGTTCTGCGCGGTGTGCTTTGCGGGCTTCGTCGCCTTCATCGCGCCGGTCGTTTCACTGGTCCGGGTCCGCAAGACCACGCGCGGCTACAACAAGCCGGTTCGGTCAAAATCCGCTGCCCATGGCGACGCCGAATGGGCGCCGATGAAGCTCGTCGGTGAGCTGTTTCCGGAGGACGGTGCGCTAGTGCTCGGAGAGCTGTACCGCCCCGATCTCGACCCTAAGAACACCTCGCGGATCTTCAAGCCTGGCGATCGCAGGACGTGGGGCTCCGGCGGGCGCAAACCGCTGATGGGGTTCAACGCCGATCTCGGCTCCGGGCATGGGCTGATCTTCTCGGGATCGGGCGGGTTCAAGACCACCGGTACCGTGATCCCGATGCTGCTCTCGTGCCCCTGGAACACCGTCGTGCTGGATCCCTCGACCGAGCTGTATCCCATGCTCGCCGAGTACCGCGAGACGATGCGCGGCCCGGGCAACTTTCGGCGCGTGCACTGCATCACCCCCAAGGACCTAGAGAGTGGGTTCAACGTGCTCGACTGGATCGGGCGGGGTGAGAACTCGGCCGAGAAGGACATCGCCGCCGTGGTCGGCTGGATCGCCACCGGCCAGGTCAAGCGCGCCGATCCCAACGACTTCTTCCGAAACTCGGCGCTCCAACTCATTCGCGGGGTGCTGGCTCACATCTGCCTCAACCGGGGTTTCGATGCGACCCGGCCTCGTACCCTACGCACCCTGCGCGAGCTGATCTCGCAGGCTGAGCCCGACTTTCTGGAGCAGCTCAGCCTCATGCTCCGGGCCGAGGAAAAGGACTCGTTTGCCGCGCTGGCGCTGGGCCCGTTCAAGTCGATGACGCCTCAGACATTCTCCGGCGTTTACGCCACCGCGGCCGATCTGACCAACTGGCTGTCGTTCAAGGAATACGCCGCGATCGTGTCGGACGGGGCGTTCTCCAGCCTCGACCTCGTGGAGGACGATATCGACGTGTTCGTCGCGCTCGACCTTCAGACGCTCCAGGATTACCCAGGGCTTGCCCGGGTCATCATCGGCGGGCTGATGAACGCCCTCTACCACGCCAATGGCGAGATCAAAGACCGCGTCGCCTTCATCCTCGACGAGGCGGCCCGGCTCGGCAACATGAGCCTGCTCGAGGTCGCCCGCGACGCCGGCCGCAAGTACGGCATCGTGCTCGTGATGGTGTACCAGGCGCTGGGTCAGCTTCGCCAGCAATGGGGCGACAAGGATGCCGTCTCGGCGTGGTTCGAGTCGACCTCGTGGCAGAGCTTCTCGGCCGTCACCGACGTCGAAACGGCCAAGGCGCTGTCGGAGCGCTGCGGGTACTTCACGCAGGAGATCATCTCGTTCAGCCAGCAGGCTCGTTCGGGCGGCAAGGGGTCCGGCGGAGTGAGCGTGTCAGCCTCGACCTCGCTCCACAAACGGGCACTCATCATGCCCGACGAGATCATCAACACGATGCGGCGCGACGAGCAGATCCTGTGCGTGCCGGGCATCGAACCGATCCGCTGCGGTCGGGCGATCTATTTCCGACGGGACGATATGAAGAAGCTCGTCAAGGAGAACCGCTTCTTCGCGCGCGAGATGCAGGAAGCGGAGGATTATGTGGCTGAGTTCAAGTCGACCCAAGAGGCGGCCTGACGGGCCGCTCGCGGCGGCGTCAGACGCGGCGAAACCCGTCCGATCGGACGGTTCGGCGGGCGCCCGAACGGGTGCCCGCCGAAGGCTTGTCCCGCGCGCTACGAACCAGGGTAAGGCACCCCGATCTCCGGGGTAGAAGGCCGCCCGTTGGGCGGCCCTGGAGGAGGGGGTTTTAGCCCTCCGGGGGAAGCTGGGCGACCCGGGTCTGGGCGGCCTTCAGCTCGGCCTGGATGGTGCGCCGCTCGCGCGGGCAGGAGATGGAGGCCAGCTCGGCCTGGAGTTCCGCAACGTGGGTCACGAGGGTGTAGCGGGCGTGGGCGGGGAGGGTCGAGGTGGGGCGCGGCATCGGCTGGGTTCCTGTGGCGCTCGGGACCGTCCCTGCGCGATGCGACCCCCCAAACAGGCGGCGGCTCCGCCTGCACCCCGCAGGGGCCGGAGCGCAGCGGAGGACCGGCCGGACTGACGATTTTGTTTCGCGAGGAATGACGCGAAGCGGCAGGGGAAAATCGTCTGGCCGGACGGTTGCGGGCGGAGACGCCGTCTGTTCCCTTGTCGCCATCGTGTAGGGACGGTCCGACGCTGTGGCGAACGTCGGCGCCGCGCTTCACCGCCGGTTCCGCTTGGGGCGGATCGACCGGACGCCGGGCTTGCCGGATGGGGCGCGGTGGCCGGCTCGTGACCCTCGCCGCTGCTCCAGTTTGGCGCGGGAGGGCGCCCCCCACCGCGCCGCCGCCGCTCGTGATGGCGCCCGCTCCGGACGCCTCCAGCCTCGCGGCCTAACCAGGAAGGCTGCCCTCGCCGGGGAGGAGCGCTTCCAGCCTGGCGCCGATATCTCCACGATCCGGTTGCCGCTCAAAGCCGAGCTTCTCGTTCTCCCGAAAACGGTAAGGGTCGGCTCATGCCGACCCTCGTGGCGGCTCGCTCAGGCCCCCGGAGGGAGGTCGTCGATCGCGGCCTGGACGTCCTCGATGCATTCCGCCACGACTCGCCGCGCGGCCAGGTCGGTGAGGGAGTTCATCTCCGCATTCATCGAGGCGAGGATCGCCTCGAGGTTCGCGCGAAGACCTGTCTGAGGGGTGTTGGTGGAGAGGACCATCGGCTGAGTTTCCCTGGCGCTCGGGACCGTCCCGGCGCGATGCGACCCCCCAAACAGGCGACGGCGCCGCCCGCACCCCGACGGGGCCGGAGCGCAGCGGAGGACTGGCCGGACTGGCGATTTTGCCTCGCGAGGAATGGCGCGCAGCGACAGGGGAAAATCGTCCGGCCGGGCGGTTGCGAGCGGAGATGGAGTCTGTTCCCTCGTCGCCATCGTCGTTGGACGGTTCGAGGCCGTGGTGAACGTCGCGGCCGCGCCTCCTCCTGCGCCGTCCGCAAGGGTTGAGTCAGCCGCATGGTGGCTCCCGCCGGATCGGCGATGTGACCGCCTTACGGCATGACCAGGCGCGTGGCTCTCGTTGGGGAGGAGCGCTTCGAACCTGGCACAGAGCGGCAACGGTTCAGTGCTGACCCGACCCTCTCAGCGTGCTACCTTGCGGCAGACAGGTACAACTCAGGGGCAACCGTGGCCGCCAACCCGCTCGCGCCGTTCACCTGCCCCAAGGCCTCCACCGCGCCTCTTCCGGCGTCTTCCTGGATGACCATCAAGGCGATCTTCGAGGACTCCACCTCGCTTCGGTTCGAGGTCGGCGAGCCCGCCGATCTACGCCTCACGCTGACCATCAGTGGAGGATCCGTCTCGGCCACCGGCATCGACGACGTCGGGGAGCTGATCGAGGGTTTCCAGCTTGACGGGGAAGCCATCGTGTTCTGCGATCGCTCCAGCTTCACGCTGGTCCAGACCGGTGACACGGTCGTCTACCGCGACCCCGAACACCTGATCCCCATCCCCCGCGGAGCCTACGATCGCCTGGCCGCGCTCGTGACCAACCTCATCCAGGATCAGCGGGTCCAAGGTGTCTTCGAAGACGCCTATCTGCGGCTCGCCAAGGAGGCCCGGGAGGCCGCCTGGCTCCCGAGCCACGACGGGGGATAGCGGCCCGATCACGGGCCGCCCGTCCGCGGGGACCGGCGCTCACGCGCCGGCTTTCACGTTCCGCTGGACGGGGATTCCCTTCGCCATCGCCTTGTCGGCAAGGTTGTCGGAGATCCCGCCGCCCGGGAAGTGCACGATCCCGATCGGCGCCTGCTCCAGGATCTGGTCGTTGCGCCGGAAGGGCGCCGCCTTGCTGTGGCGCTTCCAGTCCGGCTTGAACACCACCTGGGCGACCTTGCGGTTCTCCGCCCACTTCGCGGCGATCAGCTCGGCGCCTTCGCCGCCACCGTGCAACAATACCATGTTGGGGTACTTGGTCCTGACGCGGTCCAGGGTGTCCCAGATCACCGACACGTCCTGGAACTGCTTGCCGCCCGTGAAGGCGATCCGGGTGCCCTGCGGCAGGTGGATCTCGGTCTCGGCCCGGCGCCGGGCGCTGATGAAGTCGCGGCTATCGATCATCGCCGCGGTCATCGTCGCGCGGTTGACCTGCGAGCCGGAGTGGGGGCGCCAGAGCGACTTGGTGATCCGGGTGAACCGGTGGGCGGCCGCGTCGCGGGCGTACTCGAAGGCGTTGCGGCGCTCCGAGAGGGTCTGGCCGAGGGCGATCAGCCGTTCCAGCTCGACCGAGAGCACCTCGCTGCCGTCCTGCTCGCGCTGGCTCTGGCGCTGCGCCTGCTCGTTCTCGTCGAGCTTGCGCTCGATCATCTCGACCCGGCGGTGGAAGACGTTCACGGCCCCCCACAGCACGTCCTCGAGGTCGTCTTCCAGGCGGGTGCCGGCAAAGGCCTCCTCAAGCGCGGACATCGCCACAAAGAGGGCATGGTCCAGTTTGCCGGAGTGGGGCAGGGGCCGGGGATCGTCGTGCTCCTCGAACGGGCGGTAGCCGGTGACCGCGAGCTCCTCGAGCAGGGTCGGATCGGGCTGCATGTCCTCGTCGAGGTCACGGGTGAGGTGGTCGAGCATCGGGGGCTCCTTTAGGGGTCCGGGGACCGCGCCCATCGCGGCCTTCATGGCGACCCAAGGCCGGGCTCGGGGGCCTGGCGCACCCGCGCGAGGATCCGCATCGCACCCTGGCGATGCGGCCGCGCGGGCCGGAGCGTCAGCGGAGGACGGCTCGACGGCCGTCGATTTTGCTTCGCGATGCAAAGCCGCCGTAGGCGGCGGCGGAAAATCGTCGGACGTGGACCGTTGCGCCCAAGGTCCCCCGACCCGGCATCAGTCGCCCTCTGAAGAAGGCCGTGGACGCCGGCTCTCTCGCGGCCCGGGTCAGCCCGTGGGGTCGATCCTCAACCAGATAGGAGGCCGGTCAGGCGGCCATCGCCTCCTCGAACTGGAGGGAGGCCACCGCGTCGTTCGGATTGAGCTGGAGCGCGAGATGCAAGGCGAGATCGCGCGGGCCGAGGTGGCAGAGGTCGGTGTTGAAGTCGTCCGCGCGGGGATCGAGGTCGCTCACCAGGATGCCCGCGGTCTCGGCGCGCCGGCGTAGGGTCGCGGCACCCCGCCTGCCGGCTGGATCGTCGTCGCGGGCGATGTAGAGGTGGCGCAGGCCCGGAGGGAGGATCAGGGCGGCGAGGTGCGCCCCCGACAGGGCGGCGACGTGCGGCACGGCCGGCAGGACGCCCTGGACCGACAGCACCGTCTCGACGCGCTCGCCGGCCACCATCAGATCGGGCACCGTGCCGGGAAACCGCACGCCATGGCCGAGCTGGTTACCGAGGGTCCGCCGCCGGTCGCGCACAGCCGCCTTGGCCCGCCCGTCCGGAGCGAGCCAGGTCCGGCCGACCGCCATGACAGTGCCCGACAGGTCGGTCACGGCGGCCATCAGCGCCGGGTGATAGGTGTCGGAGCCCTTGGGCTCCTTGGCCGAGGGCCGGTACAGGCAGCGCGGGGGGAGGGGCAGGGCTGGCTGGTCGCCGGCATGCTCAAGCTCACGCGAGCGCAGGTAGGCTGCCGCGACGGTGCCGGGCACCGGCCGGCCGTAGCGCAGCATGCGGCGGGCCGACTCGACCGTGTCGCGGGCCTCGGGGAGCAGAGGGCGTACCCGCTGCGGCACGGGCGGCTGGGGCAGGGGTGCCGGTGGCTTTGACACCATGGAGGCCGACTGCGCCGTCTCTCTGTATCTTGCTCGCGCTCGCATAAGGGGGGCGTACGGAACATGAGAAGATCGCCAGCCGGGAACCCTGACGGCGTGGTTCTGATGGATGCAGCAGCGTCAGCCGCCCGTCGCGGCGATGGCAGACAGGACGAAGGCAGGAACACCACCGGGGTAGGGCGGAGATGAGAAGAGGTGCTGCCAGGCCGTCACCTGGATGAACCCCGCATTCTCCAAGAGGTGCTGCGCGTCGGCCTCGGTCAGGCCGGCATGGAACGGAAGCCGTCGTGCGAGCTCAGCGGTGTAATCCGAGCGATGTTCCGGCGCGGCCGACCACAGGCCGTCCAAGACGACGACACGCCCCCCTGGGCGCAGGATGCGCCGCGCGACTTCCAGAGCCTCGGCGGGACGCTCCAGCGTCCAGAGGACGTTCCGGATGGTCACGATGTCGGTACTGGCAGGCTCGAGCGGCGCCTCCGCGATGAAGGCGCGGATGAACTGGACATCGAGACCCGCCTTCCTCGCGGCCTCTCCTGCGACGCCCAGCATTTCCGCCGAGCCGTCGCAGGCTCGCACCCGATGGCCCAGGGCTGCCGCGGCGAGTGCGCAGGCCCCCGTGCCGGTCCCGAGATCGACGACGTCCTTTGGTCCATCGGACGCGAACGCCGCCGAGAGAACCTCCTTCCAGACGTCCGGGGCACGGACGTGGGAAGCCGCGCAGTTGAAGTGCGGAGCCCGGGCGTCCCAGTAGGCGGTCACGCCCTTGGTGACCTCGGATGCGCTCATGTCGTGGAACTCCTCGCCGTTCAGTCCAGACGGTATTCGATGTGAGGCCGGCCGCTTAGCGCGGACAGGCGAACCTCGGCACGCACCCCGAAGACCTCCGCGATCATCCCGGCGGTCAACACCGTCTCCGGCGGCCCTGACCGGAGCAGGCGCCCGCCAGCCAGGACAGCCACCTCGTCGCAGAACAGGGCGGCCAGGTTCAGGTCGTGGAGAGCGACGATGCTGGTGACGCCGAGTCCTCGCACCAGGGCGAGCATGTCGAGCTGGTGACGCACGTCGAGGTGGTTGGTCGGCTCGTCCAAGACGAGCTCGCTCGGCTCCTGTGCCAGGGCCCTGGCGATCTGGGCGCGCTGGCGCTCGCCACCCGACAGGGTCTCCCAGGGTTGGTCGCGGCGCGTGCCCAGCCCGACTCGTGCCAGGGCGCTCGCGACTGCCGCCTCGTCGGCCTCGGTCCATGGGGACAGCGCCCCTCGCCGCGGCGTGCGGCCGAGGCGCACGACATCCTCGACCGTCACCCGTGCCAGAGTGCCCGCGTGCTGCTCGACTACGGCGATGCGCCGTGCCACGGCACGCCGCGAGAGGCCGCTGATGTCCGTGCCGTCGAGGATCACGACGCCGCTCTTCACCTGCCGCAGGCCGCAGAGCAGGCGCAGCAGGCTCGACTTGCCCGAGCCGTTCGGGCCGACGAGCCCGAGCATCCGCCCTGGTGCGGCCGCCAGCGTCACGCCATCGACGATGATCCGGCCGCCAGCATCCCAGCGAAGGTCCCGCGCCGCGAGCGTCATGCCGATCGCCGCACGCGGGTGAGGATCAAGGCGAAGGCCGGTGCTCCGAACAGGGCGGTGACGACCCCAATGGGCACGACCTGCCGCGCGATCAGGACGCGGGACAGGATGTCGGCAAGCACCAGGAACACCGCGCCGGTCACGAGTGCCGCCGGCAGCAGGCGGCTGTGACGCGGGCCGACGATCAGCCGGACGGCATGCGGGATCAGGAGGCCGACGAAACCGACCGCACCTGCGATGCTGACCATGATGGCGGTCATCGCCGCCGTCGTTCCGAACAGCACGAGGCGGACGCGGGGAACGGACACGCCGAGCGAGGCGGCGGCATCCTCGCCGAAGGTGAAGGCGTCGAGCGTCCGGGCATGGACCAGGCAGATGGCGAAGCCCGCGAGCGTCACCGGTGCCGCGAGCCACACGTCCGGCCAGCGCACACCGCCCAGGCTGCCGAGGAGCCAGAACATCACGCCGCGCGCCTGCTCGGCGCTGGCGAAGGTCGTCACGACCGTGGCCGTTGCGGCGTTGAAGATCTGCGACGCGGCCACGCCCGAAAGGATCACGCGCTCGCTCGCGCCACCAGCGCCCGCGGCGAGCAGGGCGACGGTCAGGAGAGCCAGGATGGCGCCGAGCAGAGCGCCACCCGAGACCCCGAGCACGGCCCCGCCCAGCCCGAGAACCATCACGGCGACGGCGCCGGTCGAAGCCCCCGCCGAGATCCCCAGTAGGTACGGTTCGGCGAGCGGATTGCGGAGCAGGGCCTGCAGGGTAACGCCGCAGACCGCGAGGGCTCCACCGCAGGACGCGGCGAACAGGGCGCGGCTCAGCCGGTAGTCGAGCAGCACGCCCTGCTGGATCGGGTTCACTGCGTAGCCGAGGTCGAACAATCCGTTACCGAGCGCCTGAAGGGCGACCCGAAGCGGGATCCGCATCTCACCGACCGTCATCGCGATCGCGACGGCAAGGCCCAGAAGCCCGAGCGATGCAAGGCCTGCGAGCACCCAGGGCAGCCACCCAGTACCCGGAAGCGCGATCCCTCTCATCGGGCGAGCCCGAGCGCCTTGAGGTTCGTGGCCAGAGCCATGATGCCGTCGATGGTGCCGAGCCCCGGGCGCGTCGCTGCGGCATCCATGACGACGATGCGGTTCTCGCGGACGGCCGTGAGGCGGCGGGCGACCGGGTCGGTCCGGAGGAAGTCGAGCTTGACCGCGACGTCGTCGGCCGGAAATAGGCGGCGGTCCATGCGGACCAGCACGATCACGGCGGGATCGGCGGCCGCGATGCTCTCCCAGCCGACGAGGGGCCATTCCTCGTCTGAGGCGATGACGTTGTGGACGCCGAGCTTGTCGAGGATGTAGGCCGGCACGCCCTTGGCTCCCGCCACGAAGGCGTCTCCCTTTACATCCCGGCTGGAGAACCAGACCACGACCGGAAGGTCGCGCGCCGGGCGCCCTGCCATGGATGCGATGGCGGCGTCCTCGCGCGCCTTCAGCTCGGTGGCGAGCGTCTCGGCGCGGGGCAGCACATCGAAGACCTGCCCGAGTTCGCGGATGTTGCGGTAGACGAGGTCCATGGTGAAGGGCCGCGTGCGCACGCCATCACCCGGTGCAGAGTTGTCCTTGCCGACGCAATCGGCCGGCGAGACGTAGACGGGCACGCCCAGGCCGCTGAACTGCTCGCGTCGCGCGACGGCCCCGTGCGGGCCGATGTGCCAGGCAAATGTCGCGGTCACCAGGTCGGGCACCTCGCCGAGCACGGCCTCGAAGCTCGGCGCGTTGTCGGCCAGCCGCTTCACGCCGGCGTTCACCGCCTCGTAGGGCTCGGCCACGGGACCAAACCAGACCGCCGTGCCGACGACGCGGTTCGCAAGGCCGAGGGCGTACAGGATCTCGGTCTGCGTCTGGCCGATGGAGACCACGCGTCGGGGCGCCTGTTTGATCGTGACACTCGCCCCGCAATTCTCCAAGGCCAGCGGGTAGTGCGTCGGCTCGGCGTGCACCGTACCGCCGGAGGGCAGGAGCAGAGCCGCTGCAAGCAAGGTCGCGCCGGCCCGGCCCCGAGGCGTCGACACCTTTCGGTTCATGTGGGTATCCGTCTCAGGCTTCGTCACCATCAGTCGCATTCAGAACCGCACCAGCATGGCGCCGGTGATGCGGCGAGGCGAACCGGTATCGACGCGGAACTGGCTGACGGAGCCGACATAGTAGGCAGTGTCGAAGACGTTCTCCACGTTCAGGCTGAAGCGAAAGTTCTCGTACTTGTAGTAGGCCAGCCCGTCGGCCACGACGTAGGCCGGCAACTTGAACCCGGAATTGGATGAGTCCCCGGCACGCTCGCCGGCCGCGCGCACGCCGCCGCCGACGCCCAGGCCGCGCAAGGGGCCGCTCTGCACCTCGTAGACGGCCAGCATGGTGCCACTGTGCTCCGGGATGTTGAGCAGAGGCGCGCCGACCGGTAGCACGTTGTCCTTGGTGATGAACGCATCCGTGAAGGTGTAGCCGCCGATGAGACGCAGCTCCGGCGTGAGCTGACCGGCGGCAGTGAACTCAAAGCCCTGGCTGCGCACGCCGCCGGCGGCAATCTGGAAGCCGCTGTTGTTGGGGTCGGCGGTGAGCACGTTCTGGCGGTCGATGCGGAAGGCCGCGCCGGTCAACACAAGTGCGCCGCCGTAGAGCTCGACCTTCGCGCCTGCCTCGTAGCCGAGGCCGGTCTCCGGTTCGAAGGGCCGCGACTGCGCACCGAGACCCGCGTCCGTGCCGATGTTCGGCCGGAAGCTGGTGCTGACGTTGGCGTAGAGCGAGATCTCGGGGATGGGCTGGTAGACGAGACCAGCCCGCGGCGAGGCGGCGGCCCTCGTCTGCTCGGCACTGGTGCCCACGACGCGCTGCTTGAAGGAGCGCTCGAACAGGTCGAAGCGCACGCCGGCCAGCGCCTTCCACTGCGGGGCGAGGTCGATCAGATCCTGGGCGTAGAAGCCGGTATCGGTCACGCTCTCCAGGGTGTTCGAGGCGCGTGTAAGCGGCGGCAGAGGCTGGCCGTAGCGTGGGTTGTAGATGTCGATCCCGTACGGAAAGGTGTTGAAGTTCGAGCGCAGGTAGAGCTGCCGGTTGTCGAAATTCTCGCGGTCGAAGCCGAGGAGCAGTGTGTGGCCGACGTCGCCGGTCCTGAAGCGACCGACCAGCTCGGCCTGGCCGATAGCCGAGTCGTAGCTGTAGTCACGGTAGTTGCGGTCCCGAATGACGGTGCGGTTGTCGGACAGGAGGCCACGCCCTTCGGCGCTCTCACCGTTGAGGGTGCCGGTGTTGAACTGTGCGGCGAGCCGCATCTGCCAGTCCGCGTTGAAGCGGTGGTCGAGGCGGACCTGCAGCACCTCGTCGGTTTGGTGAGTGGGTTGCCCGGGCTCGCCGAGAAAGCGGGAGATCGGCACGAACCCGAGCTGCTTGTTCACAGCGACCACGCCGCGGTCGACGATGACGCTGTTGCGGGTGATCGCGGCTTCGACCGTGAGCTTGGTGTCGGGCGTGACCTGCCAGCTGAGAACGGGCGCGACGAACAGCCGATCGTCACCGACGAAGTCGCGGTAGCTGTTCTGGCTCCCCCCGGCGAAGTTGAAGCGGTAGAGCAGTGTCTTCTCGTCGTTGAGCGCCCCGCCTGAGTCGACCGTGCCGCGGAACTGCTCGAACGAGCCCCACAACCCGCCCATCTCGACGAAGCGGGTCGCGGTGGGTTGCTTGGTGATGATGTTGACGAGACCGCCCGGATCGCTGCGTCCGAACAAGGCGCCGCCGGCTCCCTTGAGCACCTCGATGCGCTCGATGTTCTGGGTGTCGATGAGCGGCGGGGGGCCTCCGCGGTTGGCCGCGAGCCCGTTGCGGTAGATCTCGGCCGTGGTCACGCCGCGGATGGCGTAGGCGAAGGTGCCGAGGCCGCCGAAGTTGTTGGTCTGTGTCAGCCCGGGCACGTAGTCGAAGGCGCGGTCGACGCGGGTGGCGTTGACGTCGGTGATGAGCTCGCGCGGGACGACCGTCACCACCTGCGGGACGTCGAGCTGGCGCGTGTTGGTCTTGGTGCTCGACACGGCTCGGTCCGAGCGGAAGCCCGGCGTCGGCCCGATCAGGCCGATCGCGTCGACCGAACGGCCGAGGACATCCGGCTGGAGCGGACCGCCGGCGTTTGCCGCGACCGAGATCGTGTCCAGGGCAATCGTCGTCTCCTGGGCCTGCACCGCGCCGGCGAGCAGGCCGGCCGCCAGGATCGTGCTCCCGCCGAGTGCATGCGCGCGGCGCCTGCCTGGGGGACGGGGAAACAAGGAGAAGACCATCGGGCGAGCCCCACCGCTTGCCGGGGCTGCGTGCTGATGGAGAGCGCATGCGCGACGACGGACCGAGGGACCCCGTGTCGATCAGCAGCCCACCGGACACCCCGCCCGCGAGACGTAAACCACCGCCAAGGCAGGTCTCCTGGCTCACGGGTTGTCACCGCTGCCTGACCTTCCCGGTGCGCACACCAGTGGTCGTTCTCGGCAGCGGCTCGCCGCTCACAGTTGCGGGGGCAGCTCCGGTCTCGCCGTCGCCGGCTTCACCGAATTCCCTCTTAGCTCACGGTCCAGGACCGTGAGAACCTTGACGAGTTTCAACGGCACTGTCGGGCCGACCGAGTCAACCGGACAGCCGCCTCTCCTTCGGGGAGAGTGTCGCTGTTTCGGATTGTTGCGCCCTGTGTGACGCGGACGGCACAGCTGCTCGTCGCAGCGGCTGTGCCAACCACCGGTGCGGGACACGCCTTACGCGAGAGCCACGGTTGCGGGAGGATGTCAGGAGACCCGGTCAGCCATTCAAATGCCAGGAAAGCGCTCGCCTGACCGGCTCCTCGCCATCCTGGCCGGTCCAATGAAGCCTGCCCTAATGGACCGGTCCAGGTCCGGACGAGGTCAACCCCACATAGGTTCTTCTTACCCACATAGGTTCTTCTTATTACTGTGACGGGCCGCACGGACCTATGACGTGTGTTGCAAGGTTCAGGCGGCTACGTCGTCTCCATCGCTAGGCAAAGGCGATGCGATTGCATTAGTAAATAATGTATTAAAGTGATTTAAAAATGTTTCTATGATATGGCCATGGTAATAACCGTACGTTTGAGTGTCTATATTTTCGTTTTCTGGGCGGATTACGTTAAAAATTAGACAGTCTTCGCCGAAGGATACCTTTAGGAAAGCCAATTCTTTCCAATTGACCGATTTGTGTGTGTAATGAGCATCATCTGATAATTTCTCCCACGTCGTAATTTTCCCCTTTGCCTCGGTCTGCACAATGCGCTTGTCAAACTCGTGCAGAAGCCCGGACGGGTCTTGTGTATTGAAATAAATAGCTATAATTTACCTTCTTTCTCATAAGCTAGAGTTAGGTCCGCGTCGCGACGCGGGCAGCCGTTCTGATGTCCTCGATGCGCGCGCCTAGCGCGTTAAGAGACAGGCGCATGTCGTTAAAAACCGGAGCCTCCTTTCGAGGATCGGCAATCGTGAGAAGGGCGGTGAACGGCACCCCATCGACGGGCATGCTCTCTCCTGCACGCGTCAGATACTCAACAAACAGGCGCCAGTTCGACGAGCGGCCGACCCCGATCGGCATCGTCTTGGCGAACACCTTCACCGGGCTCCATTTGAGACCGTGCTCGATGCGCTCAGCCTCCATGGTCCGTCGCTCGGCCGCACCGGGCAGATAGACGGGATCGAGCCGTCCTCTCCAATGCGAGATCCCATCCGCGTCGATCTCTTCCTGCTGCAGCGCCGCGTCGATGTTCACGCGCACGAATTCGGAGCCGAAGCGGGCGTCCAGCGGCGGCGTCGAGACCAGCGTCAGGCGAGCGGCTCCCCGGCATTTCCCATCCGGTGTGACGAGAGAGGCGGGCCAGGCGAAACGGAACGAGACCTCTTGATCGGGCCGGATGCGCGTGGCGAACACCAGGGTGATCTGGTGGTCGCCACCATTGAGGATTTCGTAGGCCGAAGGCGGGATGCCGAAGCCCGCGAGGTCCCTCGCAACCGCCGAGAGCCGTTTGCTCGCCAATACGTCCGGCATGCGCGCATGGTGCAATAGCAAACCGGTCAGGGTCTCGCGCGAGACCTCGCCCTCGATGCTGTGTTCCAGCACGGCCGCGGTCTTGGCCACGAGAGGAGAGGCGTAGCTGGTTCCGCACCCATCGATGACTGCACCGTTCGGCGTGATGGAGTAGAGGCCATGCCCCAACCCAGTGCGAGACGAACCGCCGCCGCCGATATGGGCAAGGTCCGGCTTGACTCCGGCCCGCAATCCCGGCCCTCGCCGCGAATAGCGCGTCGGCGCAAAGGGTATGACGTTCGGCAAGCCGGGCGGATTGAGAGCCGCAACTGACACATTCCGGGTGCTCTCGGCGGGCATCAGGATGCCGTCGTTTCGGGCATTGGCGAGCCCGACGAGCGCTTGCGTCTCGTCAGCTGGCCACTCGGGGCGGAGGTCCTGCGGGGCAATGTTGCCAGCCGAGACGAAAAAGATCACGTTATGCGCCGCGGCTATGTCGTCCAGCTGCTTAGCGAACGAGCCGTACCGGGTCGGTGTTGCCGGCAGCTGGATGTTCAGGCTCATGTTGAAGACGCGAACATTATACTGCGCTTTAGCATCAGCAACGGCGTAGTCGACCTCTTGGAAGAACTGCTCGATCCCGTCCGGGTAGTAGCTCGGGAAGGCCCCGTTGGCGTTGGTATCGGGAAGGACGGCAAGATCGGCGATCTCGGTTCCGTCGGGCTCCGGACAGATTTCGGGGCCGTTCAACGTTCGGCCTGCGACCGCCAAGCCACCAATGAACGAGCCATGGTCCGCGTCGATGTGCTCGTCGCTGAGAACATCCCATCGGCCGACAATCCAATCGGCGAGTACATCGCCGACGCCGCCGTCGATGATACCCATCCTGGGGTATGTGCGGCCGGCGTCGCGCACGGGGAGACTCACATCGTCCGGCCTAGTCCGGGTAGGCCTCGCGCTCTCTTGCCGGCCCAGGCGCCCGCCGACGGCGGTTCGGGTGATAATTGGCGGGAGCTCGATGCGGCGGACCAGGGGATGGCGGTCGAGGAACGATAGGAGGCGTTGGTGGCGGTTCACATCGGCGTCGAACGGCGCCAGTTCCCTGCCTCGCCGGCGGTCGACCTGGCGTGGACCAG